>CAZNKC010000124.1:0-15265 GCA_964573315.1 uncultured Verrucomicrobiaceae bacterium
CGCGCAGCCCTGCTGCCGCTTTCCCGCAGCCAGCCCTGCTGGCAAGGCGTGCGGGTGGCAACGTCTTCCGTGTTGGAGGAGTCCACTCCCGGCAGCAGGGCTGCCACTGTCCCAAAGCGGCAACAGGGTTGCCGCAGTCCAAGGCGCCGCCCCCCCGGCTCCGCGCCGCCTCCGCCCGCGAACAAATGGGCTGGGACAGAGCCCAGCCCTCCGGGGAGGCGCTTGCAAAGCGCCGCTCCTTGCGACGCTCTGCACTCTGCACTCTGCACTCTGCACTCTGCCTGCCGGTCACCCCAGCAGCTTGGCCAGGGCTTCCGCCGAGGTCACGGGGGCTTGGCAGGCGTAGTTTTGGCAGACGTAGGCGGCGGCTTGGCCGGCGACGGGGTTCATGCCGCCGACGGCGATGTTGCGCTCCGCCAGCCAGGCTTGGCCCGCCGCGCCGTCCGCGTGCAGCAGCACGGTATGCGGCAGGAAACGTCCGCGCACTTCCTTGAGCAAGGCTTGAAAATCCGCGTTGGTTTTGTCACCGGCGAGCACAACTTGGCGATTGCCGCGCGTCTCGAAGTCGAACGCCAGCGTCAGCACGGGCACCGAGGACGCGCTTTCCTTCAGCGAGCCGCCGAAGAGCCGCAGCAGCTTGCCGGCCTGCTCCGCCCAGGCATTGCGGTCGAGCATCTTGGCGAGGCGCAGCAGGTTGAGCGCGGCCAGCGAATTCGGCGAAGGCTCGGCGCCGTCGTAGTCTTCCTTGATGCGCAGGATGCTGTCCGGCTGGTCGGTGTGAACGGAGAAATAACCGCCGTCCGCGGCGTCGAGGAACAGGGAATCCATCTCCTCCTGAAGCGCGGAGGCCCATTGCAGATGCGCGATGTCGAAGTCCGCCTGATAAAGCTCGATGAGGCCGTGGATGAGGCAAGCGTAATCGATGGCAAAGGCCTTCGGGCCGGGCTTGCCGTCGCGCCAGGAGCGATGCAAGCCGGCGCCCTTTTCGGCATCCGCGCAGAGGTTTTGGCGCAGGAAGGCGGACGCGCCGCGCGCCATCGCGATCAGGCCGTCCTCGCCCAAGGCCGCACCGGCGCGGGCCAACCCGGCGATCATGAGGCCGTTCCAGGCGGTGATGATTTTGTCGTCGAGATGCGGGCGCGGACGTTTGGCCCGCGCCTCGAACAGCTTGGCCCGGCCGCGCTCGAAGATCGCCATCACTTCCTCCGGTGTCTTTTGGAAATATTCGGAGGTTTTTTTGGCGGAGTAGGCGCGGAAGAGGGTGTTGGTTCCCTTCAACTCGCCGTGGGGATCGCTCTCAGGGCGGGCGTTGCCGTCGCGCCGCGCGCCGAAGGCGTAACGGAAGATGCCGCCTTCCTCCTTGCCCAGCAGTTCGTCGATCTCGGCGGCGGTCCAGACGTAAAACGCGCCTTCCTTTTTGTGGTCGTCGTCCTCGCTCGCGAGGCTGTCGGCGTCCTCGGCGGAGTAGAAACCGCCGTCGGGATGCGTCATGTCGCGCTTCACATAGGCGGCGATCTCGCGCGCCATCTCCGCGTGCAAGGCGGAGCCGGTGAGCAGCCAGGCCTCGGCGAAGGCGGAGAGGAGCTGGCCCTGATCGTAGAGCATTTTTTCGTAATGCGGGATGTGCCAGTAACCATCCACCGAGTAGCGATGGAAGCCGCCGCCGAGGTGGTCGCGGAGGCCACCGTGCGCCATCGAGCGCAGCGTCTTGGTTGCCATGTCCAGCGCCCATTGCGCCTCGCCCTGGGCGCCTTCTTTTTCGAGCCATTCCTGGTGAATGCGGAACAGCAGATTCAGCGTGGTGGGGCGCGGAAACTTCGGCGCGCCGCCGAAGCCGCCCTCGTGGTAGTCGAAGCTGCCGGCGAGGTCGTCGTAGGCTTTGCGCAGGACTTCGTCAGCGTCCAAGCCGCCCTCGCTCTTGGCGGCGGAGTCGAGATGTTCCTGGAGCTTGGCCACGGAGCGGGAGGAGCTTTCCAGCACCTTTTCGCGGTCTTCCGTCCAGGCGCGATGCAGCTCTTGCAGCAGTTTTTTGAAACCGATGCGTCCCGGCGCGTCCTCGGGCGGGAAGTAGGTGCCGCCGAAGAAGGGCTTGAGGTCCGGGGTGAGAAAGACCGTCATCGGCCAGCCGCCGCCGCCGGTGGCGGCCTGAACGTAGGTCATGTAGGTGAGGTCCACGTCGGGCCGCTCCTCGCGATCCACCTTCACCGGCACGAAGTGTTCATTGATGTAGGCGGCGATCTCTTCGTTCTCGAACGACTCGCGTTCCATGACGTGGCACCAGTGGCAGGTGGAGTAGCCGGAGGAGAGGAAAATAGGCTTGTCCTCAGCGCGCGCCTTTTGAAACGCCGCCTCGCCCCACGGCAGCCACTGCACCGGATTGTGCGCGTGCTGCAGGAGGTAGGGCGAGGTCTCGCGGATCAACGCGTTGGCGGGTCGGGAAGGGGCTTCGGTGCTCATGATGGAAGGCAAGGGGGCATTAATGGTAACGTTGCCCCTTCCGCCGGGGTTGCAAGCGGCCCCTGCGCCGGAGAAAACGCAGCCGCGGTTTTGTGGGATCGTTTTCCTTCGCCATGAACTTTGTGAGCGACCGCGGCCTTCGCCCACGATTCACCGGAGAAAGTCCGCAGCACCGATATTTTCGCGGAAAATGACTCCAGGGGCCAATCTTGGCACACCGCCTGCTTACACCCTGATTGTGAATTGGGGCAACCAAGCGCCGCAAACTCACCATCAACAAACCAAATCAACCAACATGAAAAAGAAATCCATGACATCCATCCTCTCCAAGTCGGCCGTCGTGCTCGCCGCCTGCTTCGCCCTCAGCGCGCAGGCCGGGACCGGAGGCAAAGTCATCGCACCCGTGGTCGAACCCGAAGTCGATGATTCTCTCGGCATCGAAGCCAGCATCGGTTACGACAGTCGTCTCTACTTCCGCGGCATGTGGTTCGCGAACCACGACGTGTGGACCGGCCTGTCCACCGGCATCCCGCTGACCGAGAGCCTCACCCTCGACCTGTCCGCCTGGTATGTGGACACCGCCACGAGCCTGAACTACTCCGAACTGGACCTGGGCGCCGGGCTGACCTATGACGCTGGTTTCGCCAGCTTCACGCTCGCCTACACCTGGTACTACTTCTTCAACGGGTTCTTCGGCGACGGCGTCGGCCAGGATTACGCTCACGACTTGTCCATCGCCACCACGATCCCCATCGGTCCGGTGAACCTGAACCTGCTCTATGCCTATGACTTCTACATCTCCGCTTCCTATGCGGAACTGGGTCTGGACACCGAGATCAAGGTCACCGACTGGCTCTCGATCGTTCCCGCCGCGGTCATCGGCTACGGCATCGATGGTTACTACACCTTCGGCACCGCCGGTTCCGACTGGAACCATATCGGTCTGAATCTGTCCTTCCCCATCACGCTCACGAAGACCGCCACCCTCACGCCCTACGTCGCCGCCAACTTCTCGTTGGATGCCCGCGAAGGCGTGAACACGGTCGAAGGCGCTGACGAAGTCTGGGGCGGCGTCGCCCTGACCATCACCTTCTGATTCGATCCCTGCAAAAACATCGTTTCTGGTAGTAGTCAGCCCGGACGGCCGCAAGGTCGTCCGGGCTTTTCGTTGGAGCGCGGCAGGCTGAAAGCCTGCACCACTGGATGCAGGCAGAATGCCTGCGCTACTTGCAGGCAGGCTGCGTGCGCTCCATGCGCCCGGAAGCCTGCGCTACCGCTTGCCCGCGCGCGCATCCATGCTTCATATCCACGCATGTCCGCAAACCCAGACTCCGCTCCCCTCAATTGGAACTCCCGCGCTCTCACCCAGGGCTGGCAGCGCGGCATTCATGCTTTTTACTGGGGGCTGGGCTGGCGCGTGGAGGACTTCAACAAGCCCCAGGTGGGCATCGGCGTGCCGCTGCTGGACGGCAACCTCTGCAACGTCCACGCCCACGAACTGGCCGGCCTCATCCGGGAAGGCTGCGCGGAAGCGGGGCTGATCGGCTTTCCCTTCGGCGTCAGCGCGGTCAGCGACAACATCACGCAAGGCCACGAAGGCGGCAATGCCTCGCTGCCCTCGCGCAACCACATCGCCAACGGCGCGGAAATGGTTTGCAGCGCGCATTGTTATGACGCGCTCATCGGCCTGCATCACTGCGACAAGAACGGTCCCGGCTTCGCCATGGCGCTGGCCCGCCTGAACTATCCCGGCCTCATCGTCAACGGCGGCTCCATCCTGCCCGGCTGCCACCAGGGCAAACCCACCACCATCCTCGATGTCTATGACGCCGCCGCCCGCGCCGCCAACGGCACCATGAGCTTTGACGAATCCGAGCAAGTCATCCGCACCGCCTGCCCCGGGCCCGGCGGCTGCGGCATCGCCGCCTCTTTCAACACCTGGGGCATCGCCCTCGAAGCCCTCGGTCTCAGCCTGCCGGACACCTCCTCCATGCCCGCGGTGGACTCCGGCAAGCGCGAGGAATGCCGCCGCGTCGGCGCCGCCGTCCGCCTTCTGCTGGAAAAAAACATCCGCCCCCGCGACGTCATCACCCACCGCTCCCTCACCAACGCCATGACCGCCATCGCCGCCATCGGCGGCTCCACCAATGGCGTGCTCCACATCCTCGCCCTCGCCCGCGAAGCCGGCGTTGATTTCACCCTGCGCGACGTGCAAGCCATCTGCCGGAAGACGCCCGTGCTTTGCAACTTCGCCCCGCGCGGCGCCGGCAACATGAGCGATCTCCACCGCCTCGGCGGCGCCACCATGCTGCTCAAGCATCTGCTCGACGGCGGCTTTCTGGACGGCGACTGCCTCACCGTCACCGGCCAAGCACTGGCCGAAAACGCGGCGGGCGCCCCTCCCGTGCCGGAGGATCAAACCCTCATCGCCCCGTTGAACCGGCCCTTCAAAGCCTATGCCGACATCCAAGTCTGCTTCGGCAACATCGCCCCCGAAGGCATCGTGTTCAAAGTCTCGTCTTTGGACGAGCCCCGATTCACCGGAACCGCCATCTGCTTTGACGACTCCAAAGGCGTGCATGAAGCCGCCGCCGAAGGCCGCATCAAACCCGGCCACATCGTCGTCATCCGCGGCAGCGGCCCGGTCGCCGCCGGGATGCCGGAGGTCCACGTCGCCAGCGCCGCGCTCGCCGTGCCTGAGTTGAAGGGCAAAGTCGCGCTCATCTCGGACACCCGCGTCTCCGGCGTCTCCAGCGGTGCTGTCGGCGTCCATTGCTCGCCCGAAGCCGCCGTCGGCGGCCCCATCGCCGCCGTGCGGGACGGCGACCCCATCGCCTTCGACCTGCTCGCCGGCACGATTCACGTCGAAGCCGATCTCGCTGCGCCGGACCGCGCCGCCGCGCCCCAAGCCATCCGCCACCAGCGCGGTTACCTAGCCGACTTCGCCGCCACCGTCACCCAAGCGCATCAAGGCTGCGTCAGCCGTAGCTCAGGCTTCCAGCCTGCATCAGGGTAATCCGGGCATTTTGCCCGGTTCATCCGTGGAATGCGGGTGAAGGCAGCCGCGCTCCATCACTCCGGACTCGCCTGCTCAAACACCGACGTCTGTTGCTCCACATCAGACGCCTGCACCTCCGCGACCGGAGCAATCTCCACTCCGCCAGCCTCCCTCTCCCGCGCCGCCTGCTGCCGCGCCTCCAGATTGATCAACTGCGTCACCGTCACCATCTGATAACCGCGCGCGATCAGCACATCGAGCGTGGCCGGCATGGCATCGACCGTGGTCTCGTGAATGTCGTGCAGCAGCACGATGGAGCCGGGCCGGGTGCTGGCCAGCACCCGGTCATAGACTTTTTGCACCGAGCGCGGCGGCTGCCAGTCCAGCGGATCCACGTCCCACAGGATCGTCGGATAACCGAAGGTCTCCTGGATGCTGCGCCGCTGCGTCAGCCGCACCGCGCCGTAGGGCGGGCGGTAGAGCACCGGCTCCACGGCGCAGGCTTTGACGATGGCGTCATGAGCGCGGCGCAACTGCGATCCCACCCCCTCCTCGCCGTAGCTGGTCAACTGCGGATGCGCCCAGGTGTGGTTCGCCACCTCATGCCCCTCCTCCGCCATGCGCCGGACAATCTGGGGAAAGTTGGCCGCGTTGCGTCCCACCATGAAAAAGGTCGCCTTCACGTTGCGCTCCTTGAGCGTGTCCAGCAGGCGCGGCGTGAACTCCGGATGCGGCCCGTCGTCGAAAGTGATGGCGACCACCGGCCCTGCCACCTCGCAGCGCGTGAAAGTGGTCTTGACGCCCTCCGGCAAAGCGCGCGGCAGCGCCTCGATCTCCGGCGGCAGAACCTGAGCCGTCACTTCGTCCTCATCAACCACGATAGCCCGGCGGATTTCGATCTCCGGCTCCTGGCCGGCGGCCGTCATGAAGGCGGGAAAAACAAAAATCAAACGGGCGGCGGCAGGGAGAAAACGCATGGTCGAAGGATCGCTCCGCTCAACTTGCCCCGATACGGCGTGAAATGCAACGACGCAAAGCAGGCTGCATGCGCTCCAAGCTTCTGCGCCGCATCCGCTCTCCGGTGAATCAATCGCGCGTGCCGCGGGATGGGCCACTTTGCCTAATGCGTGAGCGCGTAGAACAAAATGTTGATGCCCAGCGGGTAGGCGTATTTTTCGGAGAACTCGCGGAAGTACCATGGGTCCGTGCCTTCCTCCTCCCAGCCGTCGCCGAGGTCGGTGTTGTGGCAGATCATCATCATCATCCGCCGTTTGTCGTCGAACACGGCCCGGTAATGCACCTCTTCGGAGCCGGGTTTGTTCCACTCATGCGTGATGCCCTGCGCGCGCCCGGCCATCGCGTGCCCCACGCTCGGAATCTGCGGCTTCACCTTCAAGGTGAACACCATGTTGAAGATCGGGTGGTCCAGTTCCAAATCCTCCGCCTCGCGCTCCGGGAAAATCTTCTTCATCGCCATGTGGAAAGTGTCCCACTCGTTGTAACCCCAAAAATCATCCACCATCACGAAGCCGCCGTTCATCATGTAGTCCCGCAGAATCTTTGCTTCCTCGTCCGAGAGATAAATGTCCCCCGGCTCGATCATGTAAACGAAGGGGTAATGCCGTAGTTGCTCCGCGTCGATGTCCACCGTGACGCTCTTGGGGTTGACCTCCAGCGAGGTCAACTGCTGAAGGCGGTAAGAGAAGTTCAAATCCGCGTCGGGATAGTCCGTCATCCACCTGGAGCCGCGCCGCCAGCGGCCGTAACCGCCTGACATGGAGTTGTAGCGCAGGCGGGCGAAAGTGAACACATCGTTCGGCAGCTCCCGGCTGAGCGGCCAGGTCGGGAAATCCATGAACTGCCCGCGCCCGTGATGCCGGGGATCCTCCGGCACCGCGCCGTCCTTGATGCCGAAATGCGTCGCCTCGCCGCCGGTGTCATCGGCCCGCTCCCGCGTCTGCGCCCAGCCATAGGCCGCCAGCGCCAGCAGTCCCGGCAGCAGCAGCGGCAAGTGGAGGCGGCGTTTCATTATGAAAAAACGGACTTCGGCGGGCGATCTTCCCGGCTTCCTTTAGCAACTCACCGGCGGCGGGCCGTGGTGATTCATAGCCGCTTTCACGAAGCCGTGAAACAGCGGATGGGGATGATTCGGCTTTGACAAAAACTCCGGGTGAAACTGGCAGGCCAAGTAATGCGGATGCCCGGGCAACTCCACGATCTCCGCCAGCTCCCCGTTCGGCGAGGTGCCGGACACCACCAGCCCGCAACTCTCCAGCCGTTCCTTGTAGTCCGAATTGAACTCATAGCGGTGCCGGTGGCGCTCCGTGATCGTCGCGCTTTGATAAAGCTCGTAGGCGCGGCTGCCGGGCGCGAGGTCCGTCACCCAGGTGCCCAGCCGCATCGTGCCGCCCAGATTGATGACTTTCTTTTGCTCCTCCATCAGGCTGATGACCGGATGCGCCGCCGCTTTGTCAAACTCCGTGCTGCTCGCCCCCTCCAGCCCCGCCACATTGCGCGCGAACTCGATCACCGCGATCTGCATCCCCAGGCAGATGCCGAAATAAGGCACGCCGTTTTCCCGCGCGTAACGCGCCGCCAGGATCTTGCCCTCCGTGCCGCGGTCGCCGAATCCGCCGGGAATCAGGATGCCCTGCAAGCCCGCCAGATAAAGGTCCGGCCCCGCTTTCTCGATCGCCTCCGCGTCCACCCGCACGATATCGACCTTGCAGTCGTTGGCCGCGCCGGCGTGCGTCAGCGCCTCGTAAATGCTCTTGTAGGCGTCCTGAAGCTCGATGTACTTGCCCACCACGCCCACGCGCGCGTGGTGCGTCGGATGAATGACGCGGTTCACGAAATGCCGCCATTGCGACAGGTCCGGCTCCGTGCGCTCCAGCCCCAGCAGCTTGCACACCCGGTCGTCCAGCCGCTCCTCGTGCAGCTTCAGCGGCACTTCATAAATCGTGTGCTTCACGTCTCGCGCCTCGATCACGTTTTCAATCGGCACGTTGCAAAACAGGGAAATCTTCTGCCGCACCTCGTGCTCCAGCGGCATCTCGGTGCGCGCCAGGATGATCTGCGGCCCGATGCCGATCTCCCGCAGCTTGGCGATGCTCTGCTGCGTCGGCTTCGTTTTGAGTTCGCCCGCCGCGCGGATGTAGGGCACCAGCGTCGTGTGGATGTAGAGCACGTCGCCGGATTTTTCATGACCGAACTGGCGGATCGCCTCCAGGAAGGGCAGCCCCTCGATGTCCCCCACCGTGCCGCCGATCTCGGTGATGATGATGTCCCCGCCCATCTTCTGCGCCACCTCGTCGATGCGGGATTTGATCTCGTTGGTCACATGCGGGATCACCTGCACCGTGCTGCCTTGATACTTGCCCGCGCGCTCCTTTTCCAGCACCGAGGAGTACACCTGCCCGCTCGTCAGATTGTTGAGGCGGGACAAGTTCGTGTGCGTGAAGCGCTCGTAATGCCCCAGGTCCAGGTCCGTCTCCGCGCCGTCGTCCAGCACGTACACCTCGCCGTGCTCGTAGGGGTTCATGGTGCCGGGGTCGATGTTCAAATAGGGGTCGAACTTCTGCATGATGACCTTGAACCCCCGGAGCTCCAGCAGCGTGCCGAGCGAGGCCGCCGCCAAGCCCTTGCCAAGTGAACTGACCACGCCGCCGGTGACAAAAATGTATTTCATGAAGATTCAGGAATCGAGCTTGAGAGTTTTACTTCCATATCCAGGAAACCACCCCGCGCAATGCGGAGTCCTCGCCAAAAAAGTACCACGCCTCTCCGAGGCGTGTAAAAAAGTCCATTCCAACAGAGCCGCATCCCCGCTGCCAACAGCCAACCGCTCACTGCCCACCGGCCCTCAACCTCGCTTCCACCGCCCGCGCCTGCTCCGGCGTATCCACCCCCGGCGAAAGCTCATCCGTCAGCGCCACCCGGATGCGCGCCCCGTGCGCCAGCGCCCGCAGTTGCTCCAGCCCCTCCGCCCGCTCCAGCGCCGCCGGCGGCCAGCCCACGAAGCGCAGCAGAAATTCCCGCTGAAACCCATAAATCCCCAGATGCCGCAACGCCCGCAGCCCCTCCACCTCGTTGCGGAAATACGGCAGCGGCGAGCGTGAAAAATAAAGCGCGTCCCCGTTCTCATCCAGCACCACCTTCACCACGTTCGGGTCCGCCGCCAAGCCCGGCTCCCGGATGGGCGCCGCCGCCGTGATCATCGGAATCACCGGCCGCTCCCGCAGCGTCACCGCCAGTTCATCGATCAACCGGGGCGAGATCAGCGGCTCATCCCCCTGCACATTGATCAGCACCCCATGCTCCGGAAAAAGCCCCGCCGCCTCCGCGATGCGATCCGTGCCGCTCGGATGCGCCGGCGAGGTCAGCACCACCCGCGCCCCGAACGCCTCCCCCGCCGCCACGATGCGCTCATCATCCGTCGCGATCACCACGTCATCCACCTCCCGGCACTCCAGGCAGCGTTCCCACACATGCCGCACCAGCGGCTTGCCCGCGATCGGGTGCAGCATTTTCCCCGGAAACCGCACCGACCCCCAGCGAGCCGGGATGGCGACGAGGATGCGGGTGGGAGAGGTCAAAGAAATGCGAGCGGGTTGATTCGCCCCGAACTGGCAAAGGAAAGCCCCCGGCGCAACCGGATTTCGTTTGAGCCCTCATCCCTCCGCATGAGCCGCCATGCCCGGAACCGAATCCTTGCCAGACGCCCTGCATTGCAATAGACAGAAGCATGAACGACGGTTCTCTCCCAATCATCCAAAGCCCCGCCGGTCTCGCCGCCGACGTGCGGAACATGATCGAGCAAACCCGCGGCCAAGTCGCCCGCGTCGTCAATGCCGGCATCACCCTGCTCTACTGGCGCATCGGCAAGCGCATCCAGACGGAGATTCTTGGAAATCAACGCGCGGAGTATGGGAAGGAGATTCTTGCCACACTGTCGCAAGAATTGGTTGCTGAATTCGGACCAGGGTTCTCCACGAAAAACTTGCGACACATGGCTCAATTCGCCGATGCGTTTCCGGGTGGCGAGATTGTCTCTACACTGTCGAGACAATTGGGTTGGTCCCACTTCAAGGAGATCATCTATCTAAAGGATGATCTCCAGCGCGATTTCTACGCCGAAATGTGCCGCATTGAAAACTGGAGTGTCCGCACCCTTCGGGCGAAGATCGACTCCATGCTTTCGAGCGCACCGCCATCTCGAAGAAGCCCGAAGACGTCGCCCGCGCCGAACTCGCCGCCCTGCGCGCCGAAGACCGGCTCACCCCCGCCCTCGTCTTCCGCGATCCCTACATCCTCGACTTCCTCGGTCTGCGCGACCGCTACCTTGAAAAGGATGTCGAAGACGCCATCCTCCGGGAAATCGAATCCTTCCTGCTCGAACTCGGCGGCGGCTTCGCCTTCCTCGCTCGCCAGAAACGCATCTCCATCGACTCCGACGACTTCTACCTCGACCTCCTTTTCTACCACCGCTCCTTGCGGCGGCTCATCGCCATCGACCTCAAACTCGGCGACTTCAAAGCCGAATACAAAGGCCAGATGGAACTCTACCTCCGCTGGCTGGCCAAACACGAGCAACAACCCGGCGAGGAATCCCCGCTCGGCCTCATCCTTTGCGCCGGAAAAAAACAGGAACAGATCGAACTCCTCGAACTCGGCCAATCCGGCATCCATGTCGCCGAGTATTTGACCGCCTTCCCGTCGCGCGAACTGCTGCAACAAAAACTCCACGCCGCCATCGAACTCTCCCATGCCAAGCTGGAAAACCGGGAAGAAGGGGAGCCTTGAACGTATACCTCCACACCATTATCAACAATTCTATCACCGCAAACCATCCCCCATGAAAACCGCCCTACGCAACCTCCTCCTCGCGCTCGTCCTCCCGCTGGCCGCGTCCGCCGCCGGCCAGCAGCCGGGCCTTGTCAAAGCCGGATACATCTTCGATCCCGCTCCGCATCCGCAGTGCCACTCATCCACGATCGTCGAAACTGATGCCGGCCTCGTCGCCGCGTGGTTCGGCGGCACACAGGAAGGCAACCCCGATGTGGGCATCTGGCTCGCGCGCGAGGTGGAGGGAAAATGGAGCGCGCCGGTCGAGGTGGCGAACGGCGCGGAGACGGAAGACCCGCGCGTGAACTGCCTGAACCCGGTGCTGTTCCAAGTCCCGAACGGCCCGCTGCTGCTGTTTTACAAAACCGGCAAATGGTGGGCCTATGTGAAGCGCTCCACCGATCACGGCGCCACTTGGTCGAAACCGGAGCGGCTTTACAACGGCCTGTTCGGTCCGGTGAAAAACAAACCCGTGCTGCTCGCGGACGGCTCCATCCTCAGCCCCACCAGCGTCGAAATCCCCTCACCGAAAGGCCGTTGCTGGCGCGTGCATTTCGAGCGCAGCACGAATGGCGGCAAGTCGTGGGAATACATCGGCCCGGTGAATGAAGGGCACGAAATTCAGGCCATTCAGCCCAGCATCTTGTTTCATCCGAACAACCGCCTGCAAGCCCTGGGTCGCACGCAGCAGGGGCGGTTGTTTGAAATCTGGTCCGAGGACGGCGGCATGACCTGGGGCGAGATGAGCCTCATGGAGCTGCCCAACAACAACAGTGGCACCGACGCCGTCACGCTGCGGGATGGCCGCCATCTGCTGATCTACAACCACACCGGCAACCGTCCCGACATTGATCGCCCCAGCGGGTTCCGCTCGCCCTTGAACCTCGCCCTGTCCCGCGACGGCAAAGCCTGGGAAGCCGCTCTGGTGCTGGAAGACGAGCCGAGGCGAGAATTCAGCTATCCCGCCATCATCCAGACCCGCGACGGGTTGGTCCACATCACCTACACCTGGAGACGGGAGTTCATCAAACACGTCGTGGTCGATCCCGAAAAGCTCGTGACCCAGCCGATCGTGGACGGGCAATGGCCGCAGCAAGGCGGCAAGCTCGAATGATATGGGATGGCTTGGCGCCCTGTTGGTGGGCGGACTGGATTTCTCAACGATAGATGGCGTGCGAGCCAATGTCCACGCTGACACAATCCGCGCCGTTGAGGTAGAACACGGCGCGCAAATCCGTCTCAATCCAGACGGAATAGATGGTGCGGCCAAAGCGGGCGGAGAGGCTGGCGATTTTGTGCGTTCGCAGCCTGGCATCGAAAGGATCGGCCTTGAAAATTAGCCATGTCTTTTTGGCGGACGCCTGCTGGCTGGCGGTCAACTTGCGGTAGGAGCGCCAGAATTGCGGGGTGGCACGGTAACTGTAGGCCATCAGGCGGGCGGGTGGTCAAAGTGATCGTCCTGCATTTCGATAAGGTCGCCACGCCCGGCCTCGGTCATGCCTTGCAAAAAAGAATCGGGAATCATGGCCTCCTCAAGCTCATGGATGCGCTCAAAGACGCGGTGCTGTTCGTCCACTGGCAGGCGTTCGATTTCTTCGATGACTTGATTTGCAGTCATGGCCCAATGGTGCGCAAGCTTCTTTACTGTAAATATCTGGTGGAGCATAGCGGATTCGAACCGCTGACCTCTTCAATGCCATTGAAGCGCTCTACCAACTGAGCTAATGCCCCATGCCTGTTGTGGTTCAGGGGCGATGAGAATACCGTATTCCGCCCCCCTGACAACTTGATTTTGCATCTTTTTACGTCCGGTCATGGCCGGTGCCCGGCGTGCCGCCAAATGCTGGCGGAAGGCTTGCTTCAGCGGCAACCGCGGGTGACAATAAGGCGTCTCATCCCATGTTTTTCCATTCACACAATTTCAGTACGGCCATTAGCGACTTGCCGCACGGGCCGGAGTTTCGTTTTGTGGATTCTTTGGAATTGCTCGACCCGGGACGGGCCGCTGTCGGCCGGTATCTGCTGAAGCCGGAGGCCTTTTTTCTGCCGGGGCATTTCCCGGGCCGTCCGCTGCTGCCGGGCGTGCTCATGATCGAGGCGCTGGCGCAGGTGGCGGGCATCGCCGCGCAGACGGACCCCGATTTGCCGCCGCTGGCCGATCTGCGGCTCACCGCGGTGCGCCAGTGCAAGATTCTCGGCACGATCGCCCCCGGCCAAACGCTGCGCATCGAGGCGGAAATCAGCGGGCGTCTCGGCGGGCTGGTGCAGGCTGCGGGGAAGATCGTCGCGGATGACGGCGCTGTTTTACTCGAAGGTCAGATCACTCTCAGCGGCGCGCAGGCATAAAGTGGCGCAACCTTCCAGGTTGCGTTTTGGTCTGGTTATTCGGGCAAGCTGGAAGCTTGCCCCACTTTATGCCAGCAGTTCCTTCACCACCGAGCAATCGTTCACTCCGGTGAGCCGGTAATCCAGTCCGGCGTAGCGGTAGGTGAAGCGTTCGTGGTCGAAGCCGATCAGCCGCAGCAGCGTGGCGTGCAGGTCGTGGACATGCACTTTGTTTTCCACCGCCTGGAAACCGAACTCGTCCGTGGCGCCGTGCGTGTAACCGCCGCGCGCGCCGCCGCCCGCCAGCCACATGGTGAAGCCGTAATGGTTGTGGTCGCGGCCGCGCTGCTTGCCGGCGTTCGAGCCGGGCGTGGGCAGCTCCACCGCCGGGGTGCGCCCGAACTCGCCGCCCCAGATGATGAGGGTGTCGTCAAACATACCGCGCATTTTGAGGTCGGCCATGAAGGCGGCGATGGCGGGATCGACGTTCTTGGCCAGCCGCTGGTGGTCCAGGATTTCGTCGTGGCTGTCCCAGGGCTGTCCGGCTCCGGTCCACAACTGGATGAAACGCACGCCGCGCTCCAGCAGCCGCCGGGCGATGAGGGTTTGCCGTCCGAAGTCGTTGTCCCCGTAGGCCTGGCGCAGCGCCTCCGGTTCCTGGCTGATGTCGAAGGCGTCGCTGGCTTCCATCTGCATCCGGTAGGCCAGCTCATAGCTCTGGATGCGCGCGTCGAGCTGCTGGTCTTGGTTGCGCTGCTGGAGGTGGGTCTGGTTCAGTTCGTAGAGCAGGTCGAGCTGGCGGCGCTGCTGCTTCATGTCCAGCGAGCTGTTCTTGATGAACTCCACCAGCTTCTCCACGTCGGTGTCCTGGGTGTCGATGTAGGTGCCCTGGTAGATGCTTGGCAGAAAGGCGGACTGCCAGTTCTTCGTGCGCCGCGTGGGCATCCCTTTCGGACACATCGAGATGTAGCCGGGCAGGTTTTCGTTTTCCGAGCCGAGTCCGTAGGTGATCCAGGAGCCGAGGCTGGGCCGGTGCAGGCGGCTTTCCCCGCAGTTCATCAGTCCCAGCGAAGGCTCGTGGTTCGGCACGTCCGCGTGCATTGAGCGAACCACGCACAAGTCGTCCGCAAATTGCGCCGTATGTGCGAACAGCTCGCTCACTTCCAGACCGCACTCGCCGTATTTTTGGAAAGCGAAGGGCGATTTCAAACCCGCGCCGGTGGGCCGCTCGGTCTTGAGCAGGTTGGGCAGCGTTTTGCCGTCGTTTTTGGTGAGCATCGGCTTCGGGTCGAAGGTGTCCACATGGGACGGCCCGCCGTTCATGAAGAAATGAATGACCCGTTTCGCCTTCGGTTCGAAGTGCGGTTTTTTGGGCGCGAAGGGCTTTGCTGCGTCGATGCCGCCCGCCGCGTGCGCCTCCCGGCCGATCAGCCCGCCGAGCGCCAGCGAGCCGAGGCCCATGCCCATCCGCTCCAGCATTTGGCGCCGGGTCAGAAAGTGGTGTTCGAGATTGGGGGCGTGATGATTCATGAGTCTCCCTTAAAATACGGCATTCGAGGCCGGATTCATCCATTTCGTGCGCAAAAAAATGCAGGCTGGCGGGCATGTGAGCGCCGGCGACTCGTCGGCTCTTATCCTGTT
>CAZNKC010000125.1:0-15228 GCA_964573315.1 uncultured Verrucomicrobiaceae bacterium
CTGATCCGGCTGGATGGCAATCATTACAGCCGGTGGTTTCCGACGACGGGGTTTTGAAAATCCGAAATCCGAAGCCCGAATGGCGGACAGCCTACGGAAGACACGGAATAGACGGAAAAAAGAATTTCGGTGTTTTCTGTGTCTTCCGTAGGCAGAAAAATCCAGGGATCGAATTTCGGTTCGGGCTTCGGATTTCGGACTTCACATCTCCACGGCTCCGGCGGTCAGTGCCTCGCTTTGCATCGCCTCAAGGAAGCCGGGTTCGGCGGAGATGCGGGCGAGGGGGGCGCGGTGGCGGGCGGCTTGATGACGCCAAAGCTGGAAGTGGGTCTGGTAGGCCTGCCGGTAACGGGCGCGCATCTCCGGGGTGACGTGGCGGCGGCTATGCTTGCCGGTTTCGCAGTCTTCAAAGTCGATGTTGCCGGTCCAGTCGGGTTCGGCTTCTGCGTCGCACCACGGCACGAACAGGATGGGACGGCCTTGGGCGGCGGCGAGCGCGGGCAGGGCGGCTTCCGGCGGCGCGGGGCTGAGCAGATCTGAGACGAGCAGGCGCAGCGAGCCTTGGCGCAACGGGGCTTGGCTGAGGGCGGAGGGGAGGTCGGTGGTGGTGCTGGCGGCGATGCTCCAGGAGTGGGCGAGCGCGGTGGGCAGCGGTTGTTCCTCGGTGGCGGTTCCCAGGAGGTGAATGCGCAGGGAGCCGCCGAGGCGGAGGGCGCTTTCGATGCAAAAATAAACGATCTCCCAGACGCGCTGCGTTTTGGCTTCGGTGAGGAACATGGAGCTTGAGGTGTCCAGCAGCAGATCGACGCGCGGGGTGACTTCCTGGCGGAACAGCTTCATCGTGGTGTGGCCGGTGCGGGCGGTGGCCTGCCAGTTGATGTGGCGCGGGTCGTCGCCGGGGACGTAGGCGCGCTGGTCTTGGAAGTCGATGGAGCTGCCGGTGCCCTGGCCGAGCACGCTCCCGGTCGCGCCGCGCCACTGACCGCTGCGCAAGGGCAGGCGCAGCGTGGCGGCGATGGCGCGCATGCGTTCGTGGATGGGGCGGAGGGTTTCCGGGGTAGGGGACATGGGAAAGTGGGGCAAGCTTCCAGCTTGCCCGAACAGCCGTTTAGATAGGGCGCTCGCGGGCGGATGTCAAAGTACCCCGCCTCTCCGAGGCGGGAGCGGTTACGCGCCTCGGAGAGGCGCGGTACATTCTGTGATAACCCGGGCGGCGCGGTGGGCGGCGTCGGGGAGGCTGAGGGGCGGGATCATGCGGGCGCGCATGGCGCGCACGAGTTGGCCGCCATCCGCCAGCAGACGGGCCGCGGCGGCGGCGGTTTCCTGCGGGGTGGTGGAGCGCAGGGCGCAGTCGTGCTTGAGCAGCATTTCCGCATTGCCCTCTTCCTGGCCGGGGACGACGTAATCGATGACGGCGGGTGTGCGGGCGGCGAGGACTTCGTGCAGGATGGCGCCGCCGGCTTTGCAGATGACGAGATCGTGGGTGCGCAGCAGTTCCGGCATGCGGTCGGTCCAGCCGATGACCTCGAAGCGATCCGGCGGCAGCGAGTCGCCGAAGCGGGTCAGGGTGTGATAAAGGCGGCGGGCGTGTTTGCCGGCGGGCAGGGTGAGGCGTGCGTTTTTTTCCAGCAGCAGCGGCCGCAGCGCTTCCAGTGTGGCGGCGACATGGCGCACCGGGGTGGAGGGCAGATAGAGGAGGCGGCGGGGGGCGTCGTGGGCGGGCTGCGCGGAGGGCAGGGGGGCAGCGAAGTCGGGGCTGACGGGGAAGCCGGTGACGTGGATTTTTTCCGTCGCCAAGCCGTGCTGCCGCAGGACGGCGGCGGTTTCTTCGTCGGCCACGCACCAAGCATCGCTGGGATCGGTGATCCAGGAGGGATGCACGGTGACGGAGTCGGTGATGATGGTGACGAGCGGCGGCACGGCGCGGCGGGCGCGCAACGGCGCGAGCAGGGTGCTGTAAAAGGGATAAGTGCTGACGAGGCAGCGCGGCTGGCGGGTGTCGATGAGCCGCTCCAGCGCGGTTTGCAGGGCGGCGTTGAGGGGGTTGGGTCGGTGGCTGAGGCCGGTGGTGGCGAGCTTGCGATAGGCGAAACGCCAAGCGCCGGGGAAATGCACGATGGCGGTTTGGTAGGCGCTTTGCAGCAGGCGGGTCAGACGGGGCAGGCTGGCGATGAAGAGATCGTCCACGGCGACGGAGCCGGCGTCCGCCGCGCGCAACGCCTCGGTCACGGACCGCGCGGCGGTGTTGTGGCCGTCTCCAAAACCTGCGGTCAATACCTGGATCACGAGGCTCCTTGGTTGGCGAGTTTGAATGACAAAACAAACGAAAAAAACTCTGGTAAAACAACGTAACTTACGGTAATTGTCAATGATTCCGAAATATCGAGCTGTATGAACAAGCATCGCAAGTCTTGCTGGAGTCTCAGCCAGTGTCTGGCTGCGGGCGTTTTGGCGGCTGCGGTATTGGTGATGACCGCGCCGTTTCGCGGCGGCGAGCAGGCGACCCGGATGCGTACGGCGGCGGTGCTGCCCATCCTTTCGACGGCGTCCATCGCACACGGGGCGAGCTTCCAGGCCTTCGGCAGCGCGGAGCGGGTGCGGTGCAGCGAGGAGAGCCAATTTCGTTCCGCCGTGGCGGCCAAGCGGATGCAGCGCCGGGAGATCGTGGTGCGCAAAAGCGCGGGGCCTTCGGCGGAAAGTTTCCAAGCGCCTCGGACGGAGTGGCGGCATCTCACGCGCGCGGCGCGCGTGGAGTTGGACCGGCTGGCCACCGTGTGGCAGGGCGGCACGGTGGAGATTCGCGGCACCGGCATGAGGCGCGGCGGCTTGGCTGAACTGGAGCGCCTGAGCCGGACGCTGCTGCCGGGCGGGTTGGGCGCAAACGCGGTGCTCATCGGCAACGGCCAGGGCGCGGCGGATGGCGCGGTGCAGGTGAAAGTGGAGGCGGCAACCGAGCCAGTTGCGCTACATGGCGTGGGGCGAGCCGCTGGCTCGCCGGGTGCGACCGAGCCGGTCGCTCCACGCGGCGCGGAGCTGCCCTTGTATCTGGCGGGAAATTTTCACCAACACGCGCCGACACAGGCGCAATGGGAGGCGCTGGATGAGGTGCTGGATTATTTGGAGATGAAAACCGGGCGGCTGGCGGTGCGGGTGCAGGGCGCCGCCGACGCCGGAGAGGACGCGGCGCACGCCGGGCCGGGGCCGCTTTTTCCGGCGGAGAGCCTGCTGCACGCGTTGGTGCGACCGGGTTCATGATCCTGAAAAGGAAACAAAATGACAGAGGAATGGGGACAAAAAAATCCGCATCAGGCAAAGGCGTCCAGCCCGGCGTTCACCGGTTGGATGAAAGTCTTTGAATGGCATTCCCCTGTCCCCATTCCTCTGTCCTCTTTCTTAGCTTCAAAACAAATCCAAGGCCAAGTCGAGCGCGCGTACCGAGTGGGTGAGCGCGCCGGAGGAAATGGAATTCACACCGGTGGCGGCGACCTCGTGGAGGGTGTCCAGCGTGATGCCGCCGCTGGCCTCCAGCCAGAGCCGTCCGGCGTTGAGCGCCACGGCTTGGCGGAGCTGCGGCACGCTCATGTTGTCGAGCAGGATGAGATCGACGCCGCTCAGCGACAGGAAATCGGCGAGTTCTTCCAGCGTGGCGGCTTCGAGCTGGACGCGCATCCCCGGATGATCGGCGCGCACGCGGTCGATGGCGGCTTGCAACGCGTCGAGATTGCCGCTGGCGGCGAGGTGGTTGTCCTTGACCATGACGGCGTCGTAGAGACCCATGCGGTGATTGACGCCGCCGCCGTGGCGCACGGCCTGTTTTTCCAAGAGACGCCAGCCGGGCGTGGTCTTGCGCGTGTCCCAGACTTCGACCAGATGCGGGCGCACGGCTTCGACATAACGCGCGGTCATGGTGGCGACGCCGCAGAGGCGCTGGAGGAAATTCAGCGCGGTGCGTTCGGCGGTGAGGATGGAACGGATGCGGCCCTCGATCTCAAGCAGTGTGTCTCCGGCGGCGAAGCGCGCGCCGTCGGCGTGCTGCGCCCACAAGCCGAGGCCGGGATCGACTTCCTTGAAGACCGTCTCCGCCACTTCCATGCCGGAGATGACACCCGGCTCGCGGGCGACGATGCGGCCCTTGCCGCGCGCGGTTTTGTTGAGGAAATAAGCGGACGTGACATCGCCGGGGCCGATGTCTTCGGCGAGCGCGGCGCGGATGAGATCAAAAGTGGCAGACTGCATGGGGGATGGACGGCGAGCATAGCGCGGAAAAACGGCGATGCCAGCGCGGAGGTGGCGGCATGAGGCGGCGGCGGGGAGAGCGCCGGCCCGCCCTGCCGCTGCCGGGGCCGTTCCGCCCGCATCGCCCGGCCTCGCGCTGGTCGTGGTGGAAGGGCGTCTTCGCGCGGGTGGCGGGCGGCATCGCGGCGCTCGGCCTGCTGACCGGCGCGCTGGTGCTGGGGGTGTACAGTCAGATGGCCAAGGGTTACGATTTGAGCGAGTTGGGCGAGATGCCGGAGCGCACGGTGGTGCTGGACAGCAAGGGGCAGGCCATCGGGCGGTTGCACGGGGAGGATCGCATCGTGGTGTCGCTCAACGAGGTGTCGCCCTGGTTCATCAAGGCGCTGCTGGCGCGCGAGGACACGCGGTTTTACCGGCACTCGGGCATCGACTTCACCGGCGTGGCGCGGGCGATGATTCGCAACCTGCGCGATGGCCGCATCGTGCAGGGCGCCAGCACCCTGACCATGCAGCTCGCGCGCAACAGCTACCCGGACCTCGATGACCGCAGTTTCCACCGCAAGCTGCTGGAGATGATGCTGGCGCGCCGCATTGAGAAGACGGCGAGCAAGGACCAGATCCTCGAGCACTACGTGAACCGCATTTTTTTCGGGCCTGGACTCTGGGGCATCCAGCGTGCCAGCCAAGTTTACTTCGGCAAGCACGCCTCGCAACTGACGTTAGGCGAGGCGGCGCTCATTGCGGGCATCATCCGCGGGCCGTCGAAGTTCTCGCCGTTCCGCAACTTCAACGGCGCGGTGCGCGAGCGCGATGACGTTTTGAAGCGGCTGCTCAAGCTGCGCGTCATCACGCCGGAGCAGGAGTTGGCGGCGCGTTACGAGGAAGTCATCCTGCGCGCGCCGCCGGTGTTTCAAAACCAGGGCGGTTACGCGCTCGACGCGGTGCGGCGGGATTTGGACCTCATCCTGGAGGAAAAAGACCTGCGCGAAGGCGGTCTCCAGGTGATTACGACGCTCGACAAAGACTTGGTGGAAGCCGCGGAGACTGCGCTCGACAAACGGCTGCGCGAGGTGGAAAACCTGCCCGGCTACGCGCACCCCACGAAGGCCGGGTTCGACGCCTCCTGGGACATGGTGAGCAACACTCTGGAGACATCTTATCTCCAGGGCGCGGTGGCCGTGCTCAACAACGAGACCGGTGGCGTGCTGGCGCTGGTGGGCGGGCGCGACTACCGGCAGAGCAAATTCAACCGCGCCACCCACGGCGCGCGGCAGATCGGCTCCACGGTGAAGCCCTTCGTCTTTGCGGCGGGCATCGAGTCCGGCTTGCTGCCCGGCACGCTGGTCAGCGACGACCCGCTGCGCCCCGGCGAGATTTACGGCGCTCCCACGACGTGGAATCCGGGCAACGCAGACAAACGTTTCCTCGGCGACCTGCCGCTGGCCACCGGCCTCATCCAGAGCCGCAACACCATGAGCATCCGCATCGGCGACCACGCCGGGCTGGACCGCGTCATGCGCACTCTGCAAGACGCCGGGCTGCCAAGCAAGCAGGAGCCGACGCCGCAGGTCTTCATCGGCAACGTGGCGGGCAACGCCTATCAAGTGGCCTCTGCTTTCGCGATCTTTCCTAACGAAGGCCGGCGCAAGCGGCCCTATCTGATCGAACGCATCGTGGACAAAAAAGGCAGTGTTTTGTACAGTGCCAATGTCCTCGATGTGGCGGCGATGAACCCCGGCGTGGCCAGCGTGATCCGCCGCTTGCTGGCGCAAGTGCTCGATCAAGGCGCCGCCTCCGCGCTGCGCGCCGAGTTCGGTTTTCAAGAGGCAGCTGGCGGCAAGACCGGCACCACGAACGATTACAAGGACGCCTGGTTCGCCGGTTACACCGAGCGGGTCACGGCGTCGGTGTGGGTGGGCTTCGACAAAGCCGCGACCATCGTGGATGAAGGCTATGGTGGTCGCTTGGCGCTGCCGGTGTGGGCGGACATCATGAACCGCGCCGTCGAGCTGGGTTACGTCCCCGTTGCTCCGCGCCCCGAGTCGCCGCTCACCCGCGTGGCCCTGTGCCGCCGCAGCAGCGCCCTGGCCACCACCGGTTGCCAGCGGGAAGACTGCGCCTACGAAGACGAGTTGCCTTACGAACTGGTGCCCGGCGTGTTCTGCCATCTCCACGGTGGCAGCGAGACCGACGCCCCGCCCCGCCCCCGCGGTCCGTCCATCTGGCAGCGGATGCGGCGTTGGATCGAGTAGGGTAGAGGTGGGCGCGAACCAAACAAGGAGGGGCGCTTTCAAGCGCCCGGCCCGCGCGAAGCTCCATCACGGAAAAGATCTCTGAAGTGTGAGAGATTGACACGGATTCCGCTTTACTTTATTCAAGGACGAAATCAAAATCTCTTATGAAAGCTGCTCGAATCATCACGGCAGGGGCTCGTCGGCTTGGCGGTCAATTCTCCATGTTGGCGGCGTTGGCAATCAGCATGAGCTTGGCATGGTTTGCCGCGCCGGCGTCCGCTGCTAATGCCGGTCTCGTTGGAGTCCAGGAATGGTTTGCCGGGGCGGTCGGCCCGCACTTGAATCCCTACGTCCAGCTCAACGAGAGCTATCGCAAGGCGCTGGACCGGCTGCTGGAGACGCAGACCCAGGCGGCCAATCTGGACGGCGCGATGCAGGTGCGCAAGGAGATCGAGGCTTTTGCGGATGGGCGCGATTTTGACGACGCCGCTTTCCGCAAGCGCGCGGAAAATTCCCAGCCAGCCCTGCGCAATCTGCAAGCCACTTATGCGGGCGAGCATGCCAAAATCACGGCCAATGCGCGCGCTCCGCTGCTGGCGGCATTGGCGGGATATGAGGAGCGGCTTGGGCAGCTCCAGGATGAATTGACACGGAACAGCCAGCTTGAGGAGGCGCAGGCGGTGAGCCGGATTCGCGAGGAGATCAAACGCTCGCCCGCCGATGCGGCGAACACGGCGCTGGCCGCCACTGAAAGCGGCTCCGAGTTCGTCAGGCTCGCGGCTTTTTCCAAAGAATCCGCCGCGGACGGCATGACCCGGGGCAACCTGCTGCTGGTCGTCAAAGGCGAGGTCGAAATTTTCCACAACGGCAGGAAGGTGACGACGAGCAATCAAGCCAGCCACAAATCACACTTCCAAGCCAAGGTTCCCGAGCGGGCCTTCAAGGCGGGAGACATCATCGTGCTGCGCGTGCGCTCGCCTTATGCTTTCCGCGCCGTGACCGCCGCGGTCAAGCTGGCGGACAAAGCCGGCCTGTCCAGCATCAAGAACGCGCATTGGCGCTATTTGGGAGCGAACAAAGATGCTTCCAAAATCACCGCCGAAGACATCGCCTCCAGCCGGGAGATGCTTGGGTCCGGGACACCGGACAATTACGGCGCGGATAGCCGTGACAAACTTGGCATCCCCCCAGCCCGGGAAGGGGGCAGCGATTGGGTCAAAACACCTGAACAACTCAACGGATGGTACTGCATCGGCTTTATCATCACCGAGGAACTGCTCAAGAGGACGTGATGCGCGAACAAGGAGAGGCGCTTTGCAAGCACCTCCAAGGAAGGAGGCTTGCCAAGCCTCCGGTTCAGCGAGACAGACTGGCCAAGCCGGCCTCTCTCACCCGTTCCGGCACTTTGGCAAGTGCCATTCCTTGGCCGGCGCTTCGGCGAGCGCCGTTCCTTGATCACCAAGGCTCCTGATGCCCCGTTCCTTTTTGCCTGCAGGTTTCGCAGCTTGCAACATGCGCATCCGGGCAGGCGTAGCTTGGAGATGACGCAATCCTTGGCTTCCCACCGGCGAAAAGTGAAATCCTTCCGTCGCACCGCTCTTCTCTCAACATTCCCTTGTCTGGCCGCGCTGACCTGCCTGACGGCCTTCAACGGCGCGGTATCAGAGGAGGTGACCGCCGAGCAAAAGTACGTGATGTGGGTGCAGCGGATTTGGGATCAGGCGGAGCACAATGCCTTCACCGATCTGGTGAAATTTCAGGATCGCTATTACTGCACGTTCCGGGAGGGTTCGGGGCACATTCCGGGATTGAACGGCAGCATCCGGGTGATCGAGTCCGATGACGCGCAGAATTGGCGCTCGACGGCGCTGCTGGCGGAGGCGGGCGTGGACCTGCGGGATCCCAAGATCTCGGTGACGCCGGACGGGCGGCTCTGCGTGAACATGGGCGGCTCTTTTTACCGGGGCAAGGAGCGGTGGAAAATGGAATCTCGTGTGTCGTTTTCCGATCGCGAGGGCAGGGCGTTCAGCGCGCCGCAACCGGCGCTCGCTCCCGAATCGGTGCGGACGGACATGGATTGGCTGTGGCGCATCACTTGGCATGAGGGCACGGCCTGGGGCGCGATTCAGCAGGTGCCGGCTGATGGCAGTGCGAGGTCGCTGCAACTGGTGCGCAGCGGCGACGCGGTGACTTGGGAGCAGGCGCATACCTTTGCGGTGACGGCGCCTTCGGAGACGACACTGCGTTTCCTGAAGGACGGGCGCATGATGGCTTTGATCCGCCGCAGCGGGCCGTCTCCCAGTGTGGGCTGGGTGGGGCTGAGCAAGCCGCCCTTCAGCGAGTGGTCCTACAAGGAGTTGGACCGTCCGCTGGGCGGGCCGAACGTGGTGGCGCTGCCGGGCGGTTCCTGGCTGGCGGCGACGCGTGATTCCGGGAAACGCACCTTGATCGCCAAACTGGACCCGGAAACCGCCGCGCTCACGCCGCTGGTGCACCTGCCCAGCGGCGGTGACGCCAGTTATGTAGGCTTGGTGGTGGAGCCGGAGCAGGGCAGGGTGCTGGCGAGTTATTACTCCAGCCACGAGGGCCGGACTTCCATCTATCTGGCGGCGCTTTGGCTGGCGGAGTTGGAGTAGGCGAGGAAAAGCAAATTTGACCATGAATGGGCAGGCTGCAAGAGTGGACACGCAAAGGCGCAAAGAGGCAAAGGAATGGATTTTTTTGCGTCTTTGCGCCTTTGCGTGAGACTCTTTGGGAGCCGGATTTTCATGTGTAAGCCCCGTCTTTGGGTGCTGCCCGCGCGTCTTGTGTCTTGCAGTCTTGCGTCTTGAGTCTCTAGTGTCTCCCATCCATGAACGGATTCCTTTGGCTGGTCACCGAGATGCTGCTGCTGTTGCTGGCGGCGGCGGCGGTGTTTTTCATGCTGGGCTGGCGCTGGCGCGGCAGCCGGGCGCGTGTCCAGGTGGTGGGGTTGGAGAAGCGTCTCGATGATGAGGCGGTCGCGGCCAAGCTGGCGCGTGAGGAAAGGGACGCGGCGCAGAGCGCGCAGCCGGTCGCCGGAGCGCTGGAAACGGAACTCAAAGAGAGCCAGGCGCGGCAGCTTGCCTTGGAGCGGGAGTTGCTGCGGCTGCGCGATGAACGGCTGGCGGCGGTGCGGGAACTGGAGACGGCCAAGGAGGATGATCTGACGCGCATCCGCGGCATCGGTCCGGTTTTGAGGGAGCGTTTGAAAGAGGCTGGCATCAGGACTTACAGCCAGCTTGCCGGTCTGGATGCGGCGGCGCTGGCGGATCTGGACGCGCGGCTGAACCTGCGCGGCAGGATGACGCGGGACGGCTGGCAGGAGCAGGCCGGGCGTTTGCACGCGGAGAAATACGGGGAAGCATCAGCATGAAATTCGAAGCCCTGCACCGCCTTGAGCGCCACGCTAAACGGTTGGCGGAGATCACCGCCATCCTCGGCAAGTACGGCCTCTCGGACTGGTTCGGTGGGTTGAAGTTTCCCTGGCTGTCGGACAAGCTGCGCAGCGCCGACGGCCAGGCTTTGCGCGGCCTGACCACGCCGCAACGGGTGCGGCTGGCTTTGACCGAACTCGGCACGACGTTCATCAAGCTGGGCCAGATGCTCAGCACCCGCTCCGACCTGCTGGGGCCGGAACTGACGGACGAACTGGCGGAGTTGCAATCCAACGTGCCGCCGGATGATGCGAGCGTGGCGCGCGCCGCCATCGAGGCGGAGCTGGGTGGAAAAATCGACGATCTGTTCGCCGAGTTTGACGACGAGCCGCTGGCGGCGGCATCCATTGCTCAAGTACATGGCGCGCTGCTGCGCTCCGGGCGGCGCGTGGTGGTGAAGGTGCGGCGGCAGGGCGTGGCGGAGCAGGTGGAGACGGATTTGGAGATCGTGCAGGGGCTCGCCGAACTGATGGAGCGCCACTCCGAGACGCTGCGTCCCTACCAGCCGGTGGCCATCGTGCGGCAGTTCCGCAAATCGCTGCTGCGGGAAATCGACTTCACCGTGGAGCGCGGCAACCTGGAGCGTTTCGCGTCCAGCTTCGAGCACGACGTCCTGGTGCATATCCCGGAAGTGTACCCGGAATTGTGCTCCCGGCAGATATTGACGATGGAGCGGCTGGAGGGCGTGCCGGGCACGGATGCGGAGGGGTTGCAGCATTCCGGCGAAGACCTGGAAGAGTTTGCCCGGCGCGGCGCGGGCATGTACTTGGACATGGTTTTCCGCGACGGCTTTTATCACGCCGATCCGCATCCCGGCAATCTCATGCTGCTGTCCGGCGGCGTGGTGGGCGTGATTGACTGCGGCATGGTGGGGCGGCTTGATGATCGTCTGCTGGAGGACGTGGAAGGGTTGTTGTTCGCCGTCGTCGAACGCGATGCGGTGGAGGTGGTGAACTTGTTGAGCAAGATCGGCGCGGCGGGGCCGGAGGTGGATCGCGACCGCTTTATCGCTGAGATCGACGAATTCATCGCCGACTACGTGGGCCGTCCGCTGGCCGACGTGCGCATCGGCGAGGCGCTGGGCGCGCTCTTCGGCATTATCCGCCGCTTCCAAGTGGTGCTGCCGCCGCCGCTGGCGTTGCTGCTGCGCACGCTCATTTTGCTGGAGGGCACCTCGCGCATTTTCCATCCGGAACTGAGCTTGGCGGAGCTGATGGAGCCGTATTACACGCGCATCCTGCGCCGGCGCATGTCGCCGTTGCGTTTGGCAAAAAAAGCGCGCCGCATGTACCGGGATTGGGACCGGCTGCTGGGGCGGCTGCCGCGGGATTTGAAAGATTTGCTAGAGCGGTTCAGTGACGGCACGCTCACCGTCCACCTCGACCACCGCCACCTCGACCCCATCATCAACCGCTTGGTGATGGGCGTGATCGCCGCCGCCCTGTTTCTCGGTTCGTCGGAACTGTGGAGCCGCCAAGCGCCGCCGCTGCTCGGCGGCGTGTCCGTCTTCGGCGCGCTGGGGTACGCCGGCTCCCTGTTCATCATCTGGCGCTTGCTGCGTGCCATTCGGAAGTCCGGGAATATTGATTCGAAGGATTGAGCGGGGTTGCGTAGATTCGATTGGCAATCGAATCCGAATGGCCAAAGGGCTTCGATTGCCAATCAACCTAAAAACAGGGTTGATAGTTGAGTGTTGAGAGTTGATAGACTGAAAATGAGCGACTTGTGCCGCCAGGAGGTCTCACCCTTCGGGTGAATGGAGCTTTCGGCGCAAGCCGCTGATTTTGAACTATCAGCACTCAACTCTCGACTCTCAACTTCCTTTTTCGGATCAAAGCTACTTGGCTTGGCTTTGTAGCCAGACGCGGCGGCGTGTCTGCGCTCGGTTACGCCACATCGTTTTACATCATCTGCCACGAACCGCCGTGTCGATCTCACGAGCACATGCTATTTGCCTGGGGAAGCAAAAATAGAATAAGCGGGAATCGGCCCGGAATGCCGTGGACGCCAGCGGGAGAAGTCCACCTCGCCGGGGTCCAGGTAGGCGGAACCGTCGCGCAATTTGGTGGTTCCCATGCCCGTGGTGTTGTAGGTTTCCGTGCGCTGGCTGCCGGAATCCCGATTTACTTTGCTGCCCACGTACTTCCAGTCGGAACCAGCTTGGGTGTGGCCGATGAGTCTGGCAAACATGACATGGATGAATCGGATGTCTCCGCTAACGGCGTCCAATTTGAAGCACGCCACCACATGCCAGCCCGAGTGTCCGTTGTGGCTCTCACCGCCTTTGCCAATTTGAATCGTACTCTTGACCTCCAGGCCGTCGATGATTGCGCCGTTTTTCTCCTGACAGATCAAATCGGGATACCGTTGGTGATGGTTATGCTTGTATGGAGTCAGCTTATCGAATGAATCACTCAGGATGTTGGAGACGATGCCGCTGAAATTGTTGGCCTGGATGTAGCTTGGCAGCGACCGTCCGCCTGCCTGAATTTCGCCCGGTGGGCCGGGTTGTTGATGCCCGCGCTGGTGCCGGGTGCTCATGTGCTGGTGGCGTCGAACCCGTTGTTGCATCCGCATGTCCATCACGGCTTGATGCAGGCTGGCTTGGAACCGCGCGCTACTTTGATCCGGCTTTACCACGGCTTTCGCGGCGGCGACCGGCCCAAAAACGCGGAGGCGGAGTTTCCCCATCTTTGCGTCAGCCCGCGCGGCAATTACGAACCTTGGCTGCTTTTTCGCAAACCCTTGTCTGAAAAAACCGTCGCACAAAACCTCCGCAAGTGGGGCGCAGGCGCGCTGCGCATGATGGAAGGAGGGAAACCCATCCCGGATGTGATCCCAAGCGCGAAAACTCCCGCTTTGGAGAAAGATATAGCGGATCATCCGTCACTGAAACCCCAGCAGTTGCTGCGCTTTTTTTGCCGGATGCTGCTGCCGAATCCCGGCGTTCTGCTCGATCCGTTCATGGGATCGGGTTCCACGATTGCGGCCTGCGAGGCTTTGGAACTGGATGGTATCGGAGTGGAGCGGGATGATGCCTACTTCCGGCTGGCCCAGGAAGCCATCCCGGCCCTCGCTTCGCTTTACCCCGGTTATCATGGGCAAGCGCTGGAAATGGAGGCAGAGGCGGGCTTGATCGCCTATGCTTCCGAGCAACTGTTGCTTTTGGAGTAGTCAATACAACAACAAACAAAGTGCCCGCGTTTGCAGTTCACTAAGTTGTCTGATAGCACGATTGGTCCGCTCCAGTAAAAGAATCAATCTGTTATTTGGTGTTTGATGCATGCTTCATCAGCGACTCAAAAAGAAGAGCTTTGCAGCCAGGCGCGGCGGCGTTCGGGGCTGAGGCGGCGGGTGGTTTGGAGGGTTTGGAAGAAGGGTTCGAGGTCGCCTTGGCTGTGTTTTTTGAGCAGGGTTTCAAAGGCGGGCACGAGGTCGTGGTAGGCGCTGATGGAGAGGAGGCGGGCGTTGTTGACGGGTTTTCGGAACCATTTGTCGATCTTGAGCGTGCCGCCGTGTTTTTGATTGAGGGCGTCGGCGCGGCGGCGCAGGTCTTTGAAGATGGCGGCTTTGGCGGCGCGCATGGCGTCCGGCACCAGGTCGTCGCGGGCGTAGAGGGTTTCCAGCGCGGCGCGGGTGGGGGCGAGTTCGCGCAGGAAGGCGCTGAGGATGCGGTCTTCGCGGTTGTAGGCGGCGAGTTCGCGGGTGCGTCTGGTGGACGTGAGCCAGCGGAGGGTGCCTTCGCGGCCGACGGCGGTGGCGAGGGCTTCGTTGAAGTCGGTGTCGCCGGGGAAGTAGAGGCGCTGGTGGGTCAGTTCGTGAAAGAGGAGTTCGGCGAGGTCGCGATCGGGGAGGTCGATGAAGGTGTTGAGCACGGGGTCGGAGAACCAGCCGAGGGTGGAGTAGGCATCGACTTCGGCGATGAAAACGTCGTCGCCTTGCGCGCGATGTTTGGCGGCGAGGGTTTCGGCGCGCGCTTGCTTGAAGTAACCGCGATAGGAGAGGCTGCCGAGCAGTGGGTAATGCCAGGTGCGCGGTTTCATGGAGAACTCCGGCGCGGCGAACACGACCCAGACGAGGTGCTCGCGTTTGAGGTCGGCGTAGCGGTGGTATTGGCGTTTGGCGGGCAGCGCGAGCTGGGTTTCGGCGAAGCGGCGGATGTCCGCGATGGTTTCGAGTTTTTGTCGCAGGGTATCGGGTGTGGCAGGGTCGGCGAGCAGGCGTTCGGAGGGTTTGGCGGCGCGTTGGATTTCCAGGTGTCCGCTTATGGCTTGGGTGTAGAAGCGTGCGGTGCTGCAGTGGCAGAGGAGGAGGCAGAGGGCAGAGAGCAGGGCGCAGGGCGGGAAGCTCCGCGCCGCCTCCGCCCGCGGGGAAGTGGGCGGGGACAGAGCCCCGCCCTCCAGGGTGGGGCGCTTGCAAAGCTCTCCTTGGGTGCTTTGCGCGTTGCATTCGGTGCTTTGCCACTTTTGGCTCCGCGCCGCCTCCGCCCGCGGGGAAGTGGGCGGGAATACAATCCCGCCCTCCAGGGTGGGGCGCTTGCAAAGCGCCTCTCCTTGATGTTTTTGACCGGTCATTGCGGCTGGTAGTTGAGTAGTTCCAGCTCGACGACGTGGCGTTTTTCGGGCTGGATTTCGACGACGGTGATGCTGCCGTATTCGATATTGAAATGCGCGGTGCGGGATAGCGGCAGGTCGAGCAGGAGGGAGAGCAGGACGCGGATGATGCCGCCGTGACAGAAGACGGCGGCGCGGCGGTGACCGCTTTCGCGCAGGATGCGCTCCAGGCAGGGGCGGACGCGGTCCTGGAGCTGGCGGGCGGTTTCGCCGCCGGGCAGCGCGCCTTTTTCGAGCACCTCCAGCCAGTCGAAGGCGCTGACGCCGTAGCGTTCCTTGACCTCCTGCCAGCGCAGGCCGGTCCAGTCGCCGAAGTCGGCCTCGCGCAAGCCGTCGAGGAGGATTGGCGTGAGGCCGCGCGTGCTCAGCAGCGGGTCCATGGTCTGGCGCACGCGTTGCATGGGGCTGGCATAGACGGCGTCGATGCGCTCGCTGCCGAACCAGCGGCGGACGGCTTCGGCTTGCGCCAAACCGCGCGGGGAGAGCGCCATGTCAATTCGCGAGCCGCCGAAGACTTGATGGTAGGGAGCCTCGACTTCGCCATGACGGACGAAGACGAGTTGGGAGGGATGATCGGGAAGATGGAACTGCATCCGGCATTCATGCACCGGGAGCGGTGCGGGGACAAGGGGATCGGAATGACGAATGACGAATGACGAATGACGAATGACGAATGACGAATGACGAATG
>CAZNKC010000126.1:0-15095 GCA_964573315.1 uncultured Verrucomicrobiaceae bacterium
ATTCCTCATTCCTCATTCCTCATTCCTCATTCCTCATTCCTCATTCCTCATTCCTCATTCTCCCATGCCCGCCTCTTCCCAACCCGAACTCCGCCTCGGCATCGTCGGCGCGGGTGGCATCGTCAAGCAGCGCCACCTGCCGAACCTGCGCGCCATTCCCGGCATCCGCATCCGCGCCGTCGCCAACTCCAGCTTGGAAAGCGCGCGCGCCTTTTGCCGGGAGTTCGCTCCGGAGGCGGAGCCGCTGGCGCGTTGGGAGGACGTGGTGGACAACGACGAAGTGGACATCGTCTGGATCGGCGCCACGCCCTGGATGCATCATGACGCCACCGACTTCGCCCTCTCCTGCGGCAAGCACGTCTTCTGCCAAGCTCGCATGGCCGCCACGCGCGCCGAAGCCGAGCGCATGTGGGAGGCCGCCATGCGTTACCCGGATCGCGTCACCGCGCTTTGCCCGCCGCCGCAGGGCATGAAGCACGGCCTGCTGGTGCAAAAACTGCTGGCCGAAGGCGCCATCGGCACGCCGCATGAGGCCACGCTGCACAGCCTCTCCACCGCTTGGCTGGACACCGCCGCGCCGTTGCATTGGCGGCAAAACGAGGCCGTCAGCGGCATTCAAATCCTCACGCTCGGCATCTACGTGGAAGTGTTGCAGCGCTGGCTCGGCCCCATCGCGGAAGTCGCGGCGCGCGGGCGGGTCGTCTTCCCCGAACGCCCCGGCGGCACGGTGCATATTCCCGACTTTGTCCACGTCCAAGCCGGCTTCGCCTCCGGGTTGGAAGCGTCTTTGAACTTCAGCGGCGTCGCCGCCCACGCGCCGACGGATCGCCTGTGGATTTTCGGTAGCGAAGGCACACTCAGCTATGACTTCGCCACCGACGACGTCTGGCTCGGCCGCCGCGACGGCGCTTTGGAGAAACAGCCCATACCGCCGGACCTCGTGCGGGAATGGACCGTGGAAGCCGATTTCATCCGCGCCGTGCGCGACCCCGCCGCCCCGCGCCCGAAACCGGACTTCACCGAAGGCACGCTCTACATGCGCGTCGTCGATGCTGTGCAGCGCGCTCTCCTTTCGCGCAAGACGGAGAGGTGTCTTTGAATGACGAATGCAGAATGACGAATGACGAATAAACCTCCATTCGTCATTCGTCATTCGTCATTCGCCATTCCCTCGGCACCCGGCTGTTCAGGTGCGTGAGTATCTCATAAGGGATGGTGCCCGCCAATTCGGCGAGTTCGTCCACGGAAATCGTTTCGTCCCCCTGGGAGCCGATGAGCACCACCTCGTCACCATTGTAAGCAGCGCCGTCGGGACCGAGATCGGCCATGAGTTGATCCATGCAGACACGTCCGACGATGGCACAACGGCGACCGCGAATGAGCACGCTGGCGCGGTTGGAAAGCGCGCGGAAATAACCGTCGCCGTAGCCGATGGGGACGGTGGCCACACGAGTGTCCACGCGCGGCGTCCAGGTGGAGCCGTAGCCGACGGGATTGCCCGCCTTGACGACCTTGAAAAAAACCACGCGGCTTTTGAGCGCCAGCGCCGGAGCCACCACCACGCTGCGCGCGCATGCCGCGGAAGGATAAACGCCGTAGAGCAGGATGCCGGGCCGCACGAGATCGAGATGCGCCTCCGGAAGCTGCAGAATGCCGCCGGAGTTCGCAATGTGCCGCGCCGGCATGGGCAGGCTGCGCTTGTCATAAAACGACAGCACCTCGTGAAAGCGCTCCAGTTGCAGGCGGGCATGGCCCAAGCCGGATGGCGCGGCGTCGGCGTTCGCGAAGTGGGAATAAACCCCTTCCACCACGATATGACGGCAAGCCAGGCTGGCCTCCAGCAGTTTCTCCGCCGAGTACCAATGCATGCCGATGCGCTCCATGCCGGTGTCCACCTTCAAGTGGACGCGGGCGGGAGCACCGAGCGCGGCGGCGGCTTCATCAATGAGCCGCAGCTTTTCCACCGAAGGCGCGGTGAGGCTGAGATCATGACGAATGAACAAAGGCGCCTGTTTCTCTCCGATGCCGCCAAACACCAGGATCGGCGCAGTGATCCCGGCTTGACGCAGAGCGATGCCCTCCTCCAAAAACGCCACCCCAAAACCGTCCGCCCCCTGCGCCGCAAGATGCCGCGCCACCGGTACAAGGCCGTGCCCGTAAGCGTTGGCCTTGACCACCGCCATGACCTTCGCCGCGCCGACGTGGGCGCGGACGGCGGCGAGGTTGGCGGCCAGGGCATCCAGACTGATCTCCGCGCGCGTCAAGCGCGTGGGTTCGTCCGGGTCGGATGGAGCGGGAGCGGAATCGGTGATACTCTTCACAAAGCGGGGGTATAATACTGCGTCACCCCGCGCGGCGGCGCTTCTTGCTTTTTCTTTTTCGCGGGTTTCGCCGCGCGCGTCTCCCGGTCTTGCCGGCCTGCCGCGCGCGCTTTTCGCGTCTCCTCTTGCGCGGGCTTGGCGGATGCGGACGACGACGCCACGGTGGGAGCCGGTGTCGTGCCCAGCACGTCCTGCCCCACATAGATCGGCGCCTCATACGACGCGGCGGAGGCGCGACCCGTGACCTGCACCGGCGTGCCGCGTGGCGTCTCGCGGAACAGGATCGCCGCCATCTGGGTCGGCAAACGGATGCAGCCGTGCGACGCCGGATAACCCGGCAAAAATCCCTCATGCATGCCCACCGGACCGTTGATCCGCATGAAGTAGCGCATGTTGGCGCCGAGGTAGCGGCTGCCCGGCGGACGCGCATCCTTGCGTACATCGACATCGCTGCGCGCCACGGTGCCGTCGGCATAGACGTAGTCGCCATACCAGGACGAACGGTGGTGCAGGTCTTTTTCCGTCACGCGGAAACTGCCGGACGGCGTCGGATGACTGGACGTTCCGGTGGCCACCGGCGTCTCTCCCACCAACTCGCCGCCTTTGTAATAACGCAGCCGCTGCTCGCTGAGGTTGATGACGATGCGCGGGCTGCCCGCCACGCCATCCCCGCGCCAGAAAGCCCGCGGCGGCCTGATTGCGCTGGTTTCTTCCTTTGCGGGCGGCGTGCCGCAACCAGCCGCCGTCATCATCATCACGGCAGCGCCCAGCAGAGCCTTGGCCCACTCAAAAACAAAACCATCCCGGCAGCAGTTCATCGCGCGCATCATGAAACGCAAACCCACCCCGCGCCAGCGTCAAATTCGCAGCGTGGAGCGAGCCGCTGGCTCGCCGCCCGATCGTCCTCGTCCTCGTCCTCGTCCTCGTTCTCGTCCTCGTTCTCGTCCTCGTTCTCGTCCTCGTTCTCGTCCTCGTCCTCGAATCGAGGACGAGGACGAGTAGGAGGACGATCCATGCAAACCCGCGCCCCGCCGCCGCGTACTCCTCGCCCATGTCCCGATCCCTTCTCATTGCCGCCCTCACCCTCCTCGGCGCCGCTTTTGGCAGCCCCGCCGCTCATGCCCAAACCATCCGCGCCGGCATCATCGGCCTGGACACCTCCCACGCCATCGCCTTCACCAAGATGCTCAACGCCACCGAGCCGCAGCCGCCGGAGTTGATGGGCGTGCGTGTCGTGGCCGCGTATCCGCAGGGCAGCAAGGACATCGAATCCAGCACCAAGCGCGTGCCGGAACTCACCGAGCAAGTCCGGCAGCACGGCGTCGAGATCGTCTCCAGCATTGAGGAAATGCTGGAAAAAGTGGACGTCGTCTTCCTGGAGTCGAACGACGGCCGCCCGCACCTGGAGCAGCTCCGCCCCTGCCTCGCCGCCGGCAAACCCACCTTCATCGACAAACCCATCGCCGGCACCCTGGCCGACGCCATCCGCATCTTCGACGAAGCCGCCAAAGCCCGTGTCCCTGTGTTTTCCTCCTCCTCCCTGCGCTTCGGCAAAGACACCCAGGCCGTGCGCGGCGGCAGCATCGGCAAGGTCAAGCAAGCGGACACCCGCAGCCCCTCCAGCGTGGAGCCCACCCATCCCGACCTCTTCTGGTATGGCATTCACGGCGTCGAATCCCTGTTCACCGTCATGGGCGCCGGCTGCGTCAGCGTCCGCCGCGGCGTCACCGACGACGGCAAGATCGAAGTCACCGGCACCTGGGAAGGCGGCCGCACCGGCATCTTCCGCGAATCCAGCGACACCCGCAAAGGCTTCGGCGGCAGCGCCACCGGCGAGAATGGCGAGCAGGCTGCCGCCGGCTCCTTCGACGGCTACGAACCGCTGCTGCACCGGATCATCCACTTTTTCCGCACCGGCGAGGTCCCCGTCACCCCCGCCGAGACATTGGAGATTTACGCCTTCATGGAAGCCGCCGATGAAAGCAAACGCCGCGGCGGCGCCGAGGTCACCCTGGCCGAGGTCATGGAAAAAGCGCGCGCGGAAATCGCCGCCGCACCGTGAGGCCGCGCACGATCTTCACACGAAGAACCGGCGAGGCGGCGTTTTGCCACTGAACGAACAAACCGCACACGGGCCGGCATGATCTCCCGCCGCCGGCCCAGCGCTGACCGAACCCAGACCACCATGAAAAAGACCCCCATCAAAACCCTCGCCATCCTGTCCACCGCGCTCGCCGGACTGGCCGCGCTCACCCTCGCGCAGGAAACCGCCGAAAAGAAAAACAACGACTCCGCCGAACTCAAAGAAATCAGCTCCCTCATCAAACGGGACACCGCCCCCCTGCCCGGAGGCGGCCAGCTTCAAATGAGCTACGCCGGCGTGGTGGAAAAAATCCTCCCCAGCGTCGTCACCGTCTTCCCCTCATCCCCGGTCCCCGGCATGAACCTCTCGGACGATGACTTGGAGCAGATCCCGCCGCATCTCCGCCCCTACTTCTACCGCTTCTTCGGCGCGCCAGAGGAGAGCGATCCCTTCGAGCGCCGCCAGGATCCCCGCCGCCGCAACCAGCCCGAGCCCGCCCCGCGCCGGGAAGCGCCCCGCCAGCAGGGCGTCGGCTCCGGCATCATCATCACCGCCGACGGCTACATCCTGACCAACAACCACGTCGTGGACGGAGCGGACGACATCGAAGTCGCCGTTGAAAGCAACGGCACCCGCAAGACCTACAAAGCCAAGGTCATCGGCACCGATCCCCTCACCGACGTCGGCCTCATCAAGATCGAAGCCAAGGGCCTCACCCCCGCCACCATCGGCGACAGCTCCGCCTTGCGTGTCGGCGACATCGTGCTGGCCGCCGGCGCGCCCATGCAGCTCAACCTCTCCGTCACCCAGGGCATCGTCAGCGCGCTGGGCCGCAGCGGCATGGGCGTCGTTAGCAGCGGACGCACGGCCGGGTACGAAGACTTCATCCAGACCGACGCCGCCATCAACCCCGGCAACTCCGGCGGCCCGCTGGTCGATGCGTTGGGCCGCGTCATCGGCATCAACACCGCCATCCTCTCCCGCACCGGCATGAACGGCGGCATCGGCTTCGCCATCCCCATCAACATGGCGCTCAATATCGTCGATGACCTCCTCGACGACGGCCAGGTGCAGCGCGGTTATCTCGGCATTCTCCCCAATGATTTAGACTTGAATACAGCCGAGCGCCTCGGTCTCAATGATCAAGGCGGCGCCCTCGTCGCCAAGGTCGTCGGCGATTCTCCGGCGGACAAAGCCGGCATCGAGCCGGATGACGTCATCGTCTCCGTTGACGGCCAGCGTGTGGACGGCGCCGCCCGTGTGCGACTGCTCATCAGCGCCCGCAAGCCCGGCGCCCGCGTCCCCTTTGAAATCCTCCGCAACGGCGAGCGTATCACCGTCACCGCCGAACTTGAGGAATTGCCTCCCGAAGCCTTGGCCGCCGCCCCCGGCAATCTGCCGCGTGGCAAGGCTCCCGCCGCCAACGCGGAAATCGTCCCCGGCATCCGCGCCACCGAATTAACCCCCGCTCTGCGCCGGCAAAAACAGATCCCCAACAATGTCAGCGGGCTGTTAGTCGAAGAAGTCGATCCCGACAGCCATGCCGCCCGCCTGGGCATTGAAAAAGGCAACATCATCCTGGAAATCAACCGCACACCGGTAGAAACCCTCAAAGAAGCCCAGGAGTTCGTCAAAGACTCCCAACGCACCACTCTGCTGCGCGTCTATCAAGACGGCGACATCATGTCCGTCAGGGTATTGCTTGACGATGAGTGAGCAAAAAAACAAAGAACCCCGCCTCTCCGAGGCGGGGATCCAGAAAGCAGTCTAATACAGCAGATAAGCGATCTCGCTGTCCGTCAACCCGCTGGTGTCCTCCAGAGCCAGCAACGCGTCCAGGTAATCCAGGCTCTCTAGCTGCGTCTCCACCTCCGGCACCAGCGGCGCCTCCACCACCTTGACCTCCGCCGGTCCTGTCACCGCAAGACCGGGGGCCGTCGCCGCCTCGTCACGCCAAAACGCCACCGCCGCCCAGCCGGCGACGACGACCACCGCCGCCACGGCGGCGAGCCTGCCCGCCGGCAACAGAGAGCCGGACTCAGCCAGCCAAACCCGCAGCCGGCCCCACCAGCCGCGTTCCTGCGGTGTGTTGCGCGCCGCGCGCGCCACGTTTTGCGCGAAGTTCGGACGCGCGTCCACCTCCCGGCCTTGGCCGAGCAGTTTCCACAGCGGATCGTTGGGTTCGAGCGGATTCATGACACGGGCTTAAACAAGCGCTCCGGCCTCAAGTTTCACCTCGTCGCCGGATTTTTCAATTTTGCGAAAAGATTCCCTTCAGCAACGTGGTTCAAGCCGGCTTTGTCGCAAAAAATCACTCCAAATGCCGCCAAAACAAAAAGCCCACCGGCACCACGGAGAGACAGCCGCTGGCCACACCGGCAACCGCCTCGCGTGTCCCCTCCAGCGCCGCCGCGGACACCATCAAGGCCGCCACCAGCATCGCCGAGCCGAGGATGTAAACTGCGGCGGGCGACACCGCGCCGCGTAGCGCGCGCGTCTCCGCGGCCAGCAGCGTGAAAAAATGGTTCGCCAGAAACGCCAGCACCACGATGTGCAGGAAGGAAATGCCGAGCCGTTCGTCGTCCATCATGATCACCAGATCGTAGATCCCGTGCGCCGCCACCACCATGAGGAAGGCTCCGACAAAGTCTCCCACCCGGTGAAAACCGCTGCGCACCGTCAGATACAACCCATGCGCGGCGATGCCCGTCATCGCCGCGTGCATGAAATTGGCGGTCACGAACCGCCCCCACACCACGCTGCCGCCGGCGGGATCGTAGTAATCCAGATTTTCCTCCAGCGCGAAACCCAGGCCGACAAAAGCCCCCGTCACCAGCGCCAGCCCGGCTTGGCGGCGGCGCAGCAACCAGGGCAGAAAGGGCGCGAACAAAGCCAGCTTGCACAACTCCTCCCGCAGGCCGATGCCGCCGAAGTAGTACCACAGATTATGCGGAAACGGCGCGTCCTGGCTCAGCCCCAGATGCTGATGCTGAAATTCCACGAGGCTGAGCGTCGGCCAGATGCTCGCCACGCCCGCCATCATCGGCAGCAGCGGCAGCGCCCATTTCCAGCGCCCCTCCAGCCCGGACATCTGCACCAGAATAACGTACCACAACCCCGCCGCGGCCAGCGCCAGCCCCAGCTTCACGAACGGTAAATCCTGCAACCGCAGCCGCACCAGCGTCCGCCATTGCAGCCACACATCCCCGGCCAGCCCGGCGGCGTGATAGACCACCGCCGTGTCCGCCCCGTCCGTCCAGCCCGGCGTGGCCAGCAGATCCTTCACCAGCGGCGCGCGCTTCAAATGCACCGCCCAATGCAGCGCCTCCGCCCGCGCCGGCGCGGCATCGTCGAACAACCGCCCCTCCCGCACAAAGGCATCCAGCCCTTCCTCCACCCGCTCCCGCTGCACCAGCCATTGGCCGAGCAATTGATTGGCCAGAGCCGGCGGCGATTCCGCGTCCGCCGCCGCTCGCAGCCGTCGCGCCGCCACCTCATCCGAGCCGCGCGCGGCGGCGGTGTAATCCTCAAAAAGCCGCCGCAGCCCGGCATCGGGCGCGTGTTTGTCCAACAGCACGGCGGCATCGTATCCCGCGATCTCGAAGCCCGCCGGCTCCACCTTTCCATCAGCATCAGGCAGCGCCTCCCGCTCATCGTAATAACAAGCCCGCCGCAGCCAGCGCGCCAGTTTGCGCGGCTGCGCCTCGCGCGCGCCCTCCAGTTCCTGATAACCCTCCCGCAACAACTCCGCCGCCGGGTCCACCAGCTTTTCCACGAGCGACCGCATCAATTCCTCGGAATGGGAATGCGTTCCGCCCACCCCCACGACCAGCAACGCCAGCGCCAAGCCCGCCGCCAGAATGACCAGCGTCGCCTTGGTCAGAAAAGCCGGATTCCGGGTCAGGTGATGAGTGCGCGCGCGCCAAGCCATGCTCTCTTCTATAACCAAAATTCGGGGGAAGGAGAGCTTTTTAAATGTGGAGCGAGCCGCTGGCTCGCCAGGGTGATGAAGTGGGGCAAGCTTCCAGCTTGCCCGCGCAACCAAGATGGTTGCGCCACTATGGGCAAAGCGCAGGGCGCAGAGAGCAGGGCGAAAGTACCCCGCCTCTCCGAGGCGGGTAGCCTTTTCACCCGCCTCGGAGAGGCAGGGGTACTTTGACCGTCCACCGACTGCCGCCAACCGCCCACCGAGACATCACCCCTCCCCCCCGCTCTTCGGGTCAAACGCATCGCGCAAACCATCGCCCAAAAAATTCAGCGCCAGCAGCGTCAGCGACATCAGCGCCGCCGGGAACACCAGCAGCCACCACTTGCTCTCCAGCGGATTGATCGCCTGCGCGCCGTCCTTGAGCAGGCTGCCCCAGCTCGCCGCCGGCGCCTCGATGCCCAGGCCCAGGAAACTCAAAAACGATTCGTCCAAAATCACCGCCGGAATCGTCAGCGTCAGGTAGGTGAGGATGACCGTCGTCAGGTTCGGCAGCAGATGCTTCCTCAAAATCGCCACGGGCCGCTGCCCCATCGCCCGCGCCGCCGTCACAAAGGTCACCTCCCGCAGCGCCAGCACTTGGCCGCGGATGATGCGCGCCATCGTCAGCCACTCCACCAGACCGAGCGACACGATCATCACCAGGATGCGCGAGTACGGGATGAGCCCCTCAGTGCCTTTTTCGATTCCCAGCCAGCCGCGCCCCTGCGCCCACAGCCGCGCCGCGTCCAGCCAGTCCTTCAAATACGGATCGAGCGCCGCGATGAAAATCATGATGAACAGAATGCGCGGCACCGAGTAAATCACGTCCAGCGCCCGCATCATCAACGCATCCACCCGCCCACCGGCAAAGCCGCTCACCATGCCGTAAAGCGTGCCCACCACGAGACTGATGAGCGCGCCCGCAATGCCCACGCCCAGCGACACCCGCGCCCCGCCCGCCAGCCGGTAGAGCAGGTCCTGCCCGTTCACATCCGTGCCCAGCCAGTGCGTCACCCCGGCCTCCGCCCCGGCGGACAACGGCGGCAGAAACGTCCCCGCGCTGGTTTCGTGCAGCGCCGCCGGCAGCAGCCAGGGCAGCGCCACCGCCAGCACGGCCAGCGCCGCCAGGAAGGCCAGCGCCAGCATCGCCGCGCGATTCCGTTTGAGAATCCGCCAGCCGCCGGGACGACCGCCAAAGCCGCCCGCTGAATTTTTCACCGCCTCAGCCATGCAATCGAATCCGTTTGTCCAGGACGCTGTAGAGCAGGTCCACGATGAAGTTGAAAAGCAGCAGCAGCGCGCAGTACACGATCACCGCGCCGCCCAGCAGAAACACGTCCCGGTTTTGGATCGAGTTCACAAAAATCATTCCCGCGCCCGGCAGGTTGAACACGCTCTCCACCACCATCGATCCCGTCAGCAGATGCGCCGCCAGCGGCCCCAGGAAAGTCACCACCGGCAGGATCGCCACCTTCACCGCGTGCCGCGCCACCGCTTGCGTCGCGCCCAGCCCTTTCGCCTTCGCCGTGCGCAGGAAATCGCTTTTCAACACATCGAGCAGGCTGTTGCGCATCAGCCGCGCCACATACGCCAAATAAGGCGCCGCCAGACACACCGCCGGCAGCACGATCTGCTCCCACCGCCCCCAGCCGCCCACCGGCAGCCAGCCCAAACCCAGCGCGAACACCGCGATCAACGCTGGGCCGGTCACAAAGGTCGGGATCGAAATCGCCGCCAACGCCGCAAACATCGCCCCCCGGTCCACCCAGGAATTCTGCCGCACCGCCGCCGCGCCGCCCAGCAGCACCCCGCCCACGCTGGCCAGCACGAACGCCACCCCGCCCAACAGGATCGAGTTCGGCAGCTTCTGGCCCAGCAGTTCCGCCACGCTCCAATTCAGGTACTTGGTCGATTCCCCCAAGTCGAACCGCGCCAAGCTGCCCAGATAAGCCGCGTACTGCTCCCACAACGTGCCGTCGAGCTTGTAGCGCGCCAGCTTCGCCGCTTGCGCCGCTTCCGATCCCTTCTCGCTCTCGAACGGCCCGCCCTTGATCGACCGCATCATCACAAACGTAATCGACGCCGCCAGCCACAGCACCACCAAGCTGCCCACAAATCGGCGAAAAAGAAATCCTGCCATGCGTCGTCGTCAGAAAATGAAAATCAAGCCGCCACCCTGAACCAGCCCCGCCCCCCGCACAAGTCACACCTTGCGCCTTTGGGCGCGTTCCGTTAAACTCCCGCCATCATGGCACGATTGATGACAAACCCTTTCCCGGGAATGAACCCCTGGCTGGAAGACCATTGGCATTCGGTGCATGCGCGATTCTTGACCTACGCTTCGGATCAGATCGTGCAGCAACTCCCCCCTGGACTGGCGGCACTCACCGAGGAACAACTTACCATCGAGAACTTCCGCGATGATTTCCCCTCGCGCATCGGCCCGGACTTGGCCATTGAAGAAACAACCTTTGCCCCGCCGCCCGTATTCGGACAATCCGAGGAAGGCGCCCTTGCCGTGGAACAGGGAAAGGTGGTTTTTCTGGATGACCCGGTGGAGCGTACGCTTCAAATCGTTGATTCCTCAGGCATAATCATCACAGCCATCGAGCTTTTCAATTTCGCAAACAAAGACGATTATCGTGTACGCGAAGCCTACCGCCGCAAACAACAGGTCTATCAGGAAGGCGGAGTCAATCTGGTGGAAATCGATTGCATCAGTTGCGGCGAACGCCTTTTCCTTGTGTCCTCCCGCCACTTTGGCAGCCGCGAAGATCGTCCTTTTGGCATCTGCATCTGGCGTGCTGAGAAGGACATCGAAGCCCGTGTCATCCCCATCGGCTGGCAGCAGAAACTCCCCAAAATCCCCATCCCGTTGCGCCCGGGAGACCCTGACGCCATCCTTGATTTGCAAGCCGCTCTCGACCTCAGCTATGAACGAGGTCGTTACGCTTACCTCATCGATTACGAATACTCCCCCCGCTTCCTCCCGCCCGAAATCCAAGACTGGGCTGACACCCTCCTCCGTGAAAAAGGCCTGCGCACCCGGCCGCTTTAGCGCTTCGACACATTCCAACCCGAATGTCCTTTCGCATTTTCCGCCAGCACAAAGGCAAGTGGATCGTCTTTTGCCTGCTTTTGGCGCTGGCGAATTGGCTTTATGGTAACCCCCTTACTGCTCTCGTTCATGGTCTGCGCCTTCGTTCGTCGATACTGGCCGCCCTTTCCTCGGCAAAACAAGTTCGTGTGACGGAACACTCCGGGCCGGCAGACTCCCGTCCTCATTCAGAAACCTACGAGCCGAATAAAATCTACAAAACCATCAATCTCTCAGAGGAGCAGATTGCGATGCTGAAAAACGCTCTGCCAAAAGCGCCGGACTACGGTCGAGGAACAAAGTGCATCTTCAATGACCATCATCGCATCGAAGCCTTCCAACCCGGCGGCGGTGTCTTCACCTTGGAAATCTGCTTCGAATGCGCAGAAATGAAGATCGATCACGGCGAAAAAAGAATCATGCCCTCCGGTTGGAATGACTCATTGGCCCGGTTCATCCAAGAAATCGGCATGACACAGCACGGCCCTTGGCCGAAGGATGATGACAGCCGCCCGCCCGCAGCCGATTCATCCGACTGACCCCACACCCTATCGACCTTTCCCCCCATGTCCGACTCCGCATCCGACCCAGCCGCTTCCCTCAGCCTCCTTGGCCGTTCCGAGCACCGCCTTCCCGCTTCCCCGGACGAGGCGCGCCTGGAAACCTTTCCCAACCGCACTCCGGGCCGCCATTACACCATCCATCTCAGCGCCCCGGACTTTGCCTCGCTCTGCCCCGTCACCGGCCAGCCGGACTCCGCCCGCATCGAGATCCTTTACATCCCGGACCAGCTTTGCGTCGAGACCAAATCCCTCAAATTCTACCTCGCCTCCTACCGCAACCACGCCGCGTTCAACGAGGCCATCGTCAACCGCATTCTGGACGACCTCGTCGCCGCCTGCGCCCCGCGCCAAGCCATCGTGCGCGGCCGTTTCGCGCCGCGCGGCGGCATCCAGCTCACCTGCGAGGCCCGCCACCCGAACCGCGACACCTCGCTCGACTGGCCCGCCGCGTAGCTCAGGCATTCTGCCTGAGTCACTTCCTTTTTCGCCTTACTTTGCCGCCGCCAGCCGAAACATCCCCCGCTCCGCGTGAAATCGCGTTTCAAGGCGCTCATTTCTCATCCCATGGGATGGCCGTGGCATTTTTCCATTCGCGCGCAGGCAGCGCCGGGCCATGTTGCGCCGATGACAGATGACGAGACTGACGCGTTGAAAAAACTGAGAGAAGTGGTGCATCGACTGCGCGCGCCGGGCGGCTGTCCGTGGGACCGGGAGCAGACGCACGAGAGCCTGATCCCGCACCTGCTGGAGGAGGCCTACGAGGTGGCGGACGCGATCCGCGGCGGTGATCCGGCGCTGATTTGCGAGGAGCTGGGCGACCTGCTGCTGCAGCCGGTGCTGCACGCGGAGATCGCGGCGGAGACGGGCGCTTTCGATCTGGATCAAATGGCGCGGACGCTGACGGACAAGCTGATCCGGCGGCATCCGCATGTGTTTGGAGACTCTGCGGCGGACACCTCGGAGGCGGTGCTGACGCAGTGGGACGCGATCAAACGGGTGGAAAAAGGCCACGAAGACACGGGCTTCCTGCACGGCGTAGGCGGCGGGCTGCCGGCGCTGATGCGGGCGCAGAAACTGCAAAAGAAGGCGGCGCGCGTTGGCTTCGACTGGCCGGAGATCGCGCCGGTGGCGGCGAAGGTGCGGGAGGAGCTGGTGGAGACGGAAGCGGCGCTGGCCGGCGGCGACGCGCGCGCGGTGGAGGAGGAGATAGGCGATCTGCTGTTCAGTGTGGTGAATCTGGCACGCAAGGCGGGCGTGCAGGCGGAGGCCGCGCTGGCGGCGGCGAACGAGAAATTCACGCGGCGTTTCCACGCGCTGGAGGCGCGCCTGCTGGCCGAGGGCAAGGCGCTCGGAGAGACCAGCCTGGAGGAAATGGACGCGGTGTGGGAGGCGGTGAAGGAGGCGGACGGCGGCGATGCCTGACGACATGCCGGATCAAGACGTGGCGGCGCGCCTGCTGACGAAGCTGCGGGCGCGCGCATGGTATTGGCTGTTCCGGCAGGGAGAGTTGCAGCGCGGCATGGGGCACAGCAGCTCGGTGGTGCTGGCGGAGGCGCGCTGGACGGGACCGGCTGAGTTGGAAGTGCGTGCCGCGCCGACTTTGCCGGGCGCTTACGAAAACCGGGAGATCGCGGCGCAGTTGCGGCTCGGCGACACCGGCAATCTCACCGTCACAACCGGCTGCGGCAACTGCGGGCGCGCGCATTGCTGGCATGGCGCGGCCCTGCTGAGCCGGTTGATGGAGCCGGACGCGGAAGCGCTTTTGCGCAAAAAATTCAAAGGAGCGGCTGCCGCGGATGATGCGGAAACCGCCGCCAAGCCGCCGGTTTTCAAATCCCCGCCGCCCGGCTCCCAGCCGGCCAAACCCGAAGAACCGCCGCCGCTGCTGATCGAGGAACCGAAGCTGCAGCCGGTGCTGCTGTTGCGGCGGTTGCAAGGGACGCTGCGCGAGCTTTCAGCGCGCTCTTTGAAGACGAACACGCGCGCGGTTTCCATCGGCGTGGCGACGCCGATGCTGGCCTACGAGGGCTGCCCGGATCGTTTTTATCTGGCGACGACGCGGCTGGTTTCCCATTATGAGTTCAGGGATCATGACGGACGCCGGGTCAAATTGAAGCGGGACATGTATCGCGAGCGCTCGCTGCTGACGGAGATTCGTATGACGGGCCTGGAGTCGGTGGGGCTGGTGATGCCGGATTTGCAGACGGAAGACAAGGCCACGGGCTGCATGACCGCGCCGCTGGAGCAGCAGGCGTTGTTTTGGGCGCGGTTCCGCGACAACGTGGCGCCGGCGCTGGAGGCGGCGGGCTGGCGGGTGGAGTTGGCGGAGGATTTCGGGCACGAAATCCTGACGCCGGACGACGAGAGCTGGTTCACGGACTTGGACGCGGAGGGCGGCATTGGCCGCTGGTTCACTTTGAATCTCGGATTCGAAATCGGCGGCCGCCGCATCTCGCTGGTGCCGGTGCTGTCGCGCGCGCTGGACGAGGGGCTGACGCCGGAGGTGCTGGCGGAGGCGGCGGACGGGGACAAGGGCTTTCTGCTGGCGCTGGACGAGCCGGGTGATCCGGTGGTGGAGGTGAAGGCGCGGCGCTTGCTGCCGCTAATGCGGCTGCTGACGGAATTGATGTCGCTGACGCCAAGCCGGCGCGGCAAGGGCGGCAGCGAGGACGGCGAAGGGCTGCACCTCGACCGGCTGCGCGCGGCGCAGTTGACGGAGCTGGACGGGCTGCGGGTGAACGCGCCCGAGGATCTGGCGCGGCTGCGCGAGCGCTTGCACGGGTTTCACGAAGTGCGCGCGGTGGAGCCGCCCGCCGGGTTGCAGGCGGAGTTGCGACCCTATCAACGCGACGGTTTGGCTTGGCTGCAATTCTTGCGCGAGTTCGAATTGAACGGCGTGCTGGCGGACGACATGGGCCTGGGCAAGACGCTGCAAACCATCGCCCACCTGCTGATCGAAAAACGCGAGGGCCGCGCCGATCTGCCGAGCTTGGTGGTGGCGCCCACTTCGGTGACGCGGAACTGGATGGCGGAGTTGAAAAAATTCGCGCCGGAACTGCGCGTG
>CAZNKC010000127.1:0-14951 GCA_964573315.1 uncultured Verrucomicrobiaceae bacterium
CTCAATCTTTCCGGCGAGGACGCCGGAAAGAGCACGCGGGACCATGCCAAAGGCACGCGGGACGCGTGCGCTCCATGCGTAAGCCCTGGGTTGCAAACCGCGCACGGAAGAAGGAGGTCACAAACCGCCTCTCCTTGAAAACTGTTAGAACCGCGCTCCCAGCGGCGTAATTTGAAAGTCTTTTTCCGTTCCGCATCATGCTTGACCGCCGCCGCTTTCTTACTTCCTCCTATGGCATGGGGGGCATCGCCTTGGCCACGCTCCTGAACGAGCGCGGGCTGCTGGGCGCGCCCGCGTTGCTTGAAAACGCCTCCAAGCATCACGACACCACACCGAAGATGCCGCACGGCTTTGGCCGCGCCAAGGCCATGATCTCCATGTTCATGCAGGGCGGCCCCAGCCACATCGACCTGTTCGATCCCAAGCCCGAGCTGACCAAGCTCGACGGCAAGGATTTCCCCGGCGAGGTCAAATACGACGATGCCGCCGGCGCCAGCCGCGAGGTCATGGGCCCGCCATGGGCCTTCCGCAAGTACGGCGAATCCGGCATGGATTTCAGCGACCTCGTCCCGCACATGGGCTCCATCGCCGATGACATCACGATGATCCGCTCCATGCAGACCGGCGTCAACAACCACGGCCAATCCATCTACGCCCTGTTGAACGGCACCATCACCGGCGGCCGGCCCACGCTCGGCAGTTGGATCACCTACGGCCTCGGCACGGAGAACCAAAACCTGCCCGCCTACGTCGCCCTCACCGACCCGCGCGGCCTGCCCGTGCTCGGCGTGGACAATTTCTCCAACGGCTGGCTGCCCTCCCTTTACCAAGGCACCGTGGTCCGGCCCAAGGAGCCGCGCATCCTCAACCTGGACCCGCCCATGTCCCTCAAGGGCGAGGCGCAGACGCGTTACCTCGATTTCGTCAACCGGCTCAACCAGGACCACCTCGCCGCGCGACCCGGCGAGAGCGACCTCGCCGCGCGCATCCAGAGCTTCGAGCTGGCCGCGCGCATGCAGACCGCCGCCAAGGAAGTGCTCGACCTCAGCGATGAAAGCGAGGCCACCAAGAAACTCTACGGCTTGGACAAACCGGAGACCGCCGAGTTCGGCACCCGCTGCCTCATCGCCCGCCGCCTCGTCGAGCGCGGCGTGCGCTTCGTCTCCCTCTTCACCGGCAACCAGACCTGGGACCACCACAGCAACATCCTCAAGTCCCTGCCCGCCGCCTGCAAACAGGTCGATCAACCCGCCGCCGCGCTCGTTATCGACCTCAAACAGCGCGGTCTGCTGGACACCACCATCGTCCACTGGGGCGGCGAGATGGGCCGCCTGCCCGTCATCCAGAACCGCGCCGGAGCCAAAGGCCGCGACGGCGTGGGGCGCGACCACAACACTTACGGCTTCAGCATGTGGGTGGCCGGCGGCGGTTTCAAAGCCGGTTACGCGCACGGAACCACCGATGAATTCGGACACAAAGCCGCGGAAAACCCGGTCAACCACTACGACTACCACGCCACCCTGCTCCACCTTTTCGGCCTGGACGCCGCCAAGCTCGCCTACAAACGCAACGGCACGGACCAAACCCTGGTGCAAAATCCGGAAGCCCGCGTCGTCCACGAACTGCTGGCGTGAGCCAAGGAGCGGCGCTTTGTAAGCGCCCAGTTTTCCAGGGTCAGGCTTCCACCGCCTCGCACACGTTGCGCCAGCCGGGGAAATTCCACACATTGGGAAAGCCCCGGCACTGCTCCGGTTTGACCGGCTGGATGCGGCAGACGTTGCGGCCCTCCAGAAAGAGGCATTCGCCGTTCGGCTTGTCGATGATGGAAAGGCCGGTGCGGTTCGCGTTGAGCCGCGTGCAGCGCTGGATGAAATCGTCCTCGCTCATGCCCAGGAACCGCGCGATGGCGCCGGCCTCGCCGTCGGCGAGGCGCACGTCGCCCGGCCAGCGGCAGCAATTGCCGCAGCGCTGGCAGAGATATCTCGGCCTGTTGTCAAGAGGGGATGCGCTTTCCATGAAAACTTTACCTGTGGCCTTCCGGCTGGATTCGTGCTGATAGTTGCGCTTGTCATGCCTGACGCGCAAGTTCCATCCTCATCCTCCGGTCCGCGGCGGCCTGCGTCCTGCCGCCGCCGCCGTGTCCTCGCTTTGCCATGAGCGCTTCCCGGTCCATCACCGTGCTGGCGCTCAATGAGAGCGAAAGGGAGGCGCTGCTCGACTGGTCGCGCGGCCTGGACTGGGTGTCGTGGCTGCTCAGCGGCATCCGCGCCCGGCTCGGGCCCGCCGCGTCCGCCGCCGGGGACGAGGTTGCCGTGCGCGCCGCCTGGGACCGCTTTGCGTGCGAGCTTTTCCTGCCGGTGCTCGGCCCCGCCTTGCGCGAGGCTTGGCAGGCCGCGCAGGAGGGGCGCACCCGCCGGCTCGCGAGTCTGGCGCTGGAACTCGACCAAAAACTGCCCGCCGCCGCCCGCGAGCGCAGCCAGGAGGCCGCGCGCATCCTGCTGCGCGGCACGCGCGGCGCGGCCTTTCAGGACGTTCTGGGCAAACACCGCGCCGCCATCGCCGACGGGCGTTGCCCCGCGCATCTCGTCTGTGTCTGGGCGGCAACCGGCGTCCTGTTCCAGCTTGGTCTGGCCAATGTCTGCGCCGAATACCTCCGTCTGGAGTGGGCCATGCTGGGCAGCCGCCACCCCGGCCTGCCGGGTGAGCCGGAAGGTGCCTGCGGCATCCTGGCCCTGACCGGACGGATCATTCAGGAAAGCACGGAGGCGCTCAAAATCCGGCAGCCCTTTGGGAATGCTGAGCTTGACGCGACGGAGATGACGGCCCAATACCCGCCCCGGTTACGAAATATCGCGCGGCTGGAAAACAGGCAGGCGCAGTTTGAAGCGTAGCGCGCCCAAACGCAGCAGCAGCGTCACGCCCACGCCGCTCCAGGCCGCCGCTTCCGCGGACAGATGACCGAGCAACAGCAGGTAGGCCACGGCGCCGCTGAAGGAAGCCGTGGCGTAGAGGTAAATGTCCGGCTGAAACACCAGTGGCAGCCGCCGCGTCAGTACATCGCGCAGGATGCCGCCGGCCACGCCGGTGATGACGCCCAGAGTGACGCAGACGGGCTCGGCAAAACCCAGCGCCACGCCCTTGCGCGTGCCGACGATGGTGAAAAAGGCGAGCGCCAGCGCGTCCGCCACCTCCAGCAGCGCGGCCGGCGGATGCCAACGGCGGCACATCACGAACGCCGCCAGCGCCGTGCCGGAGGCGGTGTAGAGCAGGCCGGGCTCCCGCATCCACACCGGCGGCGCGTCCCCGGCCAGCACATCGCGCAGGGAACCGCCGCCAAAGGCGGTCACCAAAGCCAGCACCAGCACGCCGAAGAGGTCGATGCGCATCCCGCGCGCCGCCAGTACGCCGGACAACGCGCCGACGCTGGCACCGAAGTGCTCCAGCAGCAGGTTCAGAGACATGCCGCACCTCCCCGCCGTGGCGCGAGCTGCTGGCTCGCCAAACCTGCCAAAAGCGACCGGACCGGCCGCGCTGCGCCGCATCGTGGCGCGGGCCGCTGGCCCGCCACCCTTGGCAAGGGAATGACAAAAACTCCCGCTGGAAGCTGATGAACGGCTAAAGCCTGGACACCAACAGGACCCGCCGCCCGTGGCAGGACAAAAGCCCCCGCCTTCTCCTCCGGCGCTGAAACCGCCTCAGTCCCATGTGCCTCCACCGTATGGCGGAAAGGCCGGCTGGTTTCCCCCGGAAACAGAATCTGCGGCTGGCGCTCGTCCTGATCGTCCAGCCGGTTCAACAGCACGGCGGGCGCTTTGGCCGGCATTTCCAGGCGCACGGAGCAGGCGGCGGAACCGGCCGGGCAGCGCGTCTTGACTGTGGCCAGGAGATGGACCTCCAACGTGTCGTCAGCGAGCGCCTCACCGGTGGCGCCGTCGATGGCCTTGAACTCCCAGGCGAAGGCCTCGGCGGCTTGGCCGTCGAAAAAAAACGTCACCGCCGTTTTCACATAGCCGAGCGCGTCCTCCAGAGTGCGGCGTTTTTCCTCCTCCGGCTGGTCGCGGAACCAAGGCGCGGGCACCGGCGGCATCGACCGCGGGTCTTCGGACAGGAACAGGCGGGGATCCAGGTTGAGGCGGAATTCGACCTCCCCCGTCGATTTGAAATCCGCTTCCAGCGTGAGATTCGGCACCTGATGGGCACTGAGCGCGCCACCCGCGCAGCCGATCAGGACGGCCAATCCATTGAGAATCAGCCGCATGGCGCGGGTCGCGCGGAGACAGGCTGGCGCAGGCGGGATCATGCCGGATGAAGTTCCGTTGTCCCGGATCGCTGTCAACGGGCAACCCCACGGCGAATCCCTTTTACCGCAGAGAGGCAAAGAGGCAGAGGACGCAGAGATCATTTAGGAAGTTGAGAGTTGAGTGTTGAGTGTTGATAGTTCAAAATCAGCAGCTTACGCCGGAAGCTCCATTCACACGGAGGATGAATCCCCTTGGCGGCACAAGTCGCTCGGTCCAGCCTCTCAACTCTCTTTTCTCTGCGTCCTCTGCCTCTTTGCGGCATCACCCGAACGGCGGGAAAGTTTGGAGCCGGATTCGAAATTGGCCAAACTTTTGCAAATGAAAAGCTCGCACAGCTTGACTTCTGTCCGCGCACTTGCTTCAACAAGGATTTACCGCAGCAGCATCTTATGGCCGCCACCCTCAAACTCGAAGAAACCGGAGAGGTCTTTCCCCTTCAGGATTTCAATTTGATCGGGCGCAGCCAGGACGCCACCATCCGGCTGCTGGACACCGGCGTGTCCCGCCAGCACGCCACCATCCGCCGGGACGGGAAGCAGTTCTGGCTGGCCGACCTCGGCAGCGCCAACGGCTCCTTCATCAACGACGTGGCGGTCGCCACCGCGCGCGTCCTGCGGCACAACGACCACCTCCAGTTCGGCGCCACCGTGTTCGTTTTCGATCACGAAGAGTCGGACATCACCAAGGAACTGACCGGCACCCGCACCCAGGTCATCAACACCGTCGCCATGCCGGTGAAATCCCTCAAGGCCACGCTGCTGGTCGGCGATTTGAAAAATTTCACCAGCATCTCCGCGCAACTCACCGCCGAGGAAGTGGCCGCCATGCTGCGGGAATGGTACGCCGATTGCGAGGCCATCCTCAAACCGCGCGGCGCCATCATCGACAAATTCATCGGCGACGGCGTCTTCGCTTACTGGCCGTCCGCGGACGACGACGCCCGGCTGCGCGCCACCGAGGCCGCGCGCCTGCTCAGCGGGCCGCCGGTGACCCCCTCCCCCACACGGCGCTGGCTGCGCGAGCACCTGGGCATCGCCGTCACCTGCCACGTCGGATTGAACATCGGCTCCGTGGCGCTGGGCGCGATGGGGCGCGGGGTGAATACGGCGGTGGGAGAGGCCGTTAACGTCACCTTCCGCATCGAAGCGCTCACGCGCAAGCTGGCCCAGCCCGTGCTGGCGAGCGCCGCTTTCGTACAAGGCAGCCGCGCCGTGGAGCCGCTGTATCACAGCCTCGGCGTCCACACGCTCAAAGGGCAGCCCGACCCCGTGGAGGTGTACGCCCTGGTGGCTCCGGCAGCGCCGGAATGAACCAATGAGAACCACGAATAAAAACAGAGTTGATAGTTGATGGTTGAGAGTTGAGAGACTGGAAATGAGCGACTTGTGCCGCCAAGGAGACTCACCCTTCGGGTGAATGGAGCTTGCGGCGCAAGCCGCTGATTTTGAACTCTCAACACTCAACTTTCGACTCTCAACTTCCTTTTTCGGATAAACACGAATTTTTTTGAATACCCTGACGCCGGACGCGTCCAAAACGAGAACACCCCCCTGCCTCAAACCCGCCTCATGCCCATGAAAACACCCCAACGCATCCTGCTCACGCTGGCCGGCAGCGCCCTGCTGGCCGTCTCCGGCGTCTCCTGTGTCGGCCCTTACGCCGGCCCGAATCAAAGCGTCGGCAGCGTGCTCGGCGCTGGCGCTGGCGCCTTGGCCGGAGCGGTCATCGGCAACCAAAGCGGCCGCCCGCTGGAGGGCGCGGCCATCGGCGGCGCCATCGGGGGTCTCGCCGGCGCGGCGATGGGCAACGCCCAGGACCAAATGGTCTATGGCCCCCGGCAGCCCGTCGTTTATGGTGGCGCGCCTGTCGTTTACAACGACTACTACTACCAGCCCGCGCCGGTCATCGTGCAGCGGCGTTACGTCTCCACCGGCTGGGGTTACGGTGGCTACGGCGGTTGGGGTGGCCGGAGCAGATGGGGTGGTGGCTGGGGCGGAGCCTACTGCGCCCCGCCTCCGTGCTGGTGACCGTAAGGCGGACGTGCCGTCCGCCTTCATCAAGCGGGCTTGCAGCCCGCTGCCCCACGCCGCGTTGAGTTTGGCCAATGGACAAACCACTTCGATGCCTCGCTCAAGCGGCGGGCTGGGAAGCCCGCCGGACAGGGCGGACGACACGTCCGCCTTACCCGCCCCGCCGCGGGCCACTTGACACTTGAACCCTGCCCCGAATGGCACTAACTTGCATCCTACGCAGCTTTGGGGCGATGTTTTGGTTGAGCGGGGACGCGGCGCATTTCTGGCCTTGGACGGGTCAGCAGCGAGTAGCAGTCGCGTCGTCGTTTGACCAGTCTGGGTTCATAGCGTCCAGGTCGTGGCAGCACCACATCATTGGCGATGTCTGCAAGCATCTGCGTGTGGCACTTGGCGACAGCTTTGCGGCTCGGGGAAAACGGGGTCAGGGGAAAACGAGGGCAGGTGCAATTTCTTGACAAAAAAGCCATTCGGTGAATTGAGGAATGGGATTGGCATGTGAATTCTGAAGGACGTTTTGTGATGACATTGTGAGAAATCGAAACGCTTGGATTATAGATTCTGGCTAGACATTGTTCCTTCACCGGGTCGTGCCGGTGGGCGCGCATCCACTCGCGCAGCCTCTTGAGCGCTCGGCTCAGCCGGTTGCTCGCGGTGCCGCGTTTGACGACCGGCTTCCCTTTGCGGGTATGGCCCCAGTAATGCGTGAACCCCAGGAAGTCGAACTTCCTCGGTGTCCCCTTGGGGCCTTTGGCCGGTGGCTCTTGATCTTGCTCGTCGTCGCTGTTGTTGTCTCCCTTGGGTTACTGCTGCCGCATCCTTCGCTTCGCTCATGCTCATGGGTGGATGCTCCCTGCTCATGCCTGGACGTTGTTGCGCCGGTGTCGTCCTCCTCCGGCTTTCTTTGCAGCAGAGGCTCGCTTGAGAGCTCTCCCAAGTTCACAGGCTTCCCTTCTCACGCACCTTTGCCATGCTCTCGGACCCCGGTGGCTCGCGCGACGCTGGCCTGCTAACGCGGCGCGCGCTCTGGTCCCCGCTGGGTCAACGGCGAAGACAGCCCACAAGGTGAATCTTTCGAGGCTCAATCCCACGGCTTCAGTGCTCGCTGTCAACGCTTCGCGCCAGCCTCGCGGCTGACTGCGCATGACTCGCTCCCGGCTGCCCGGCTCCAGGCTCTACCGCGCGGGGCTCTTACCCGCTGGGACGCGTTACAGGGTTTCCACTTCTTGTCTCTCATTTTTTTTTGTTTGTTTGTCTCGTTTCCTCCTTGTCTGTGTTTATCTTGGCGCAATGACCCCGTTTCCTCCACACTGACCCCGTTTCCTGTGGTTTGAATAAAAGATAAATCGATCATACCTCATTTCAATGATTTTTTCGGATCGTATTCCAAATTGCGATTGCTCGGTGTCGGGTTGAGGAAGAGCGAGTAACGCATGAAGGTTTTTCCGGAGACTGTTTTCAATTCAATCCGTCCATATTGCCCATTGGCTGTCTTCACATAAAATTGTCCTCCCTGATACATTTGCGTCCAGTTGTCCGGCTTGGGCGTTTTCAAATCCAGCGTCAACGATGATTGGTAGCCATCTTCCGGAGCAGTAAAGGGGAACTCTTCCGTGCTTACTTGAACACCTCCCCCCAAGACATTCACTTTCGCCACCCAATTTTTTTCGCGTATTTCGCCATTTGCAATCAACTCAACCTGCAATACTGTCTGCGGATCGATTTGGACCGCGCCAACATGGTTCACTCCAACGGTGATTTCAGCCTGCCGATAAACCAAAGGCTCCGCATCCCCCTTTTTTTTCATCCGGAAGATTACCGGGTTATCTGGGTCAGGCTGATGGTAGGTTTCTTCGAAGAAGGCCGAGTATTCAAAGCCAAAATTGCTACCTATATTGGATCGAATGTAGCCATCTTTTTCCAGTTCCTGGACTACAAGCCCCTTTCCTGTGATGCCCGTCAAACTAAATCTGCCTTGCGCATCGCTATACAGCATTCTTCTTGATCCACCTGTTGGAGATAAGTCAGTCCATGTGATGACGATTTCCACTCCTGATATTGGTTCCTCTGTTGTATATTCAACCACCTTGCCATAAAAATGGATCGGCATTTTCCATTCCCAAAATCTGTCTTCCTTATTGCGTCGCCGCCATTCCTCCCACTGGGGAAGTATAGGATCATATTTTTGAGGATCCACGGCCGGCAATTGTTCCCGTGCATTGTTGACCCAGCTATCTTGTAAAGCCTTCACCTCTTTGGTAACGGGCGGGGCAGGTTGCGATCCCGCTGACTCATTGTTCGGAGTCGGCACAGTCGGCTTCGTTGGCCAGAGCCAGACAGTCAGACCAACAACCGCTAGAAGAAGGATTAAAATTCCAAGATAACGTTTCAGGAAAACGGGGTCAGGGTGCAATTTCTTGACAAAGCAGTCATTCGGTGAGTTGGAGAATGGGATTGGCATGTGAATTCTGGCGAGCGTTTTGTGATGGCATGGTTGTGAGGCATCGAGACGCTTGGATTATAAATTCTTGGCTGGCCGTTGGCAACGCTGTTCTCTTTCTGTCAAGAAATTGCACCCTGACCCCCGTTTCCCCCCGTTTCCGCTGACCCCCGTTCCCCCAACCACGGAAACGGCAAGCCGTAATGCCGAATGCAACTCAGTCGTCTTTATATCCACGATGGCTAGAAATGTGCAGTTTACCGTCGCGTAATCCTAAGCTAAGATCAATCTTCCATGTGTCATACGAAGCGGGGATCGCAAAACCTGCCCTATAACCTGTCTTGGATGAATTAGGATACCACCCAAGGGTTCCTTCCATTTCGGGCCAGCGCCTGGCAATTCCTTCGGTTATCAATCGCTGCAATTCCGAATACCGTGCAGAATCGACTTCATACACCAATTTGGTGTTACACAAAAATCCAGGAGCACGTTTTGAAACCGTGTAGCGGCCTTCCACCGGTTTTACCCAATCAGGCATGTCCGCACCGGTACAGTATTTGAACTCGCGCGCTGCTCCGAGGTAGGAATAAGGGCCAGATGCTTCTCGGTCAAGGGTCGGCGTGTCTTGTGCTAAAATACGTGCAGGATTATTAGGCGTTATTGGCCTTTTCAACATCTCGGCATTCGCCGGCAAGACATCTATTGAATAACGGTCCATTAGTGGCTCTTTGCTATGGTGCTGGGTTGTAGCCCATGCGGGGGGCTGGACTCGTCGCTTTTGAAAAAACATCGGCAACGCCGTCAAAGCCAAAGTTATGGCGACAATCAAAAACCATTTCATGCGTTTCATGTGTTTATTTGTCCCAAAGATTACCAGTTGCCACTTGAGGGGACTGTTCCCTCATTGGATCATCACCCACTCGTGGGTTGGTTCCATTTAAATATTCTTCCAGATTCGTCCAGCCGTCGCCGTCTTCGTCTTTCCAGGGAAGCAAGTCTGCACCCTCTCCGCCGTGTCGTTGCTCCCATTCATCCGGTAGACCGTCCTGGTCTGCATCCGGGGAAACGGGGTCAGGGTGCAATTTCTTGACAAAAAAGCCATTCGGTGAATTGAAGAATGGGATTGGCATGTGAATTCTGGAGAACGTTTTGTGATGACATGGTTGTGAGGAATCGGAACGCTTGGATTATAGATTTTGGTTAGACTTCTGGCAACACTGCTCTCTTTCTGTCAAGAAATTGCACCCTGACCCCGGTTTCACGTTTGGAGGTAATTCGTGGGTGTTTCATGGTGCCGGGCGAGCCAAAAGCGATTGTGGTCTTTTTTCGTGAAAACAAGGGTGTAATGGCTGCCTGCGCCACCTTCTCGCTGCTTCAATCATCATCTGGTCCACCATAAAAATTTAGCAATATCATACCGGTGCTGGGGTCAATCGTCGCCTCATACCTTTCACGTATTCGGGAATCTGGCTGGTCCACCTGCAAGCCTACACATCCCGGTGTAATCTTCATTCCATAGGAACTGTCGCCGTTCCAGTCCGCGACACTTTCAGTCAGCTTCCAACCGGGACGATGGGCATACTCCCTTTCCCATTTCTCCTTCAAGTAAGCGATGAGTTCTTTGGCTTTCGCCGGAGTTGTTTGGTAGAGCCCGTGATAATCCATTGCGTAGCTGCCATCCCATTCGCGTATGTCAAAAACCGAATGCATTCCTGAAATCGGCTGTATTTCAGCCGACATGCTCTGGCCTATGATTTGGAGGAAGACATCTTTTAATCCTTCATCATCAAAACTGCCTTTTCCAAGCTCGGTGATGACTGGCACAGTTTGACGCACTTTGCCCCAGTGACGCCCTGGCGATGCTTTTAGTGGCTCAACGGCTTCTTGTTGCGCCTTTGTTTCGGATTGAGATGTTCCCGCTTTCGGCGGATCTTCGCCACAAGCAGTTAGCATTATTGCCGCTAGCATGTTTACACGATAGATAAAAGTCTTTTTCATGGAATCAAGGAGTGTAAAGGCTACCAGTGACATGAGGCGGGACATCCGCCATCGGATCGTCTCCAACCTTGGGGTTGGTTTTGTTGAGATATTCCTCTAAATTGGTCCAGCCGTCGCCGTCGGCGTCCTGCCAGGGATGAAATTTGGTGATGTCGCCGTTCTCGGCATATTGAGCCTCCCAGGAGTCCGCCATGCCATCGTTGTCGGGAAAACGGGGTCAGGGTGCAATTTCTTGACAAAGAAGTTATTCGGTGAATTGAAGAATGGGATTGGCATGTGAATTCTGAAGGACGTTTTGTGATGACATGGTTGTGAGGAATCGGAACGCTATGGATTATAGATTCTGGCTAGACCTCTGGCAACGCTGTTCTCATTCTGTCAAAAAATTGCACCCTGACCCCGTTTCTCTGCGTTTATCTTGGCGCTATGACCCCGTTTCCCTGGGTTGTCACTGTTGTTTCTTTGATTTTTTCAAGAACAGGGCAATTGCTGATATAATAATTATAGTTATTGTTGCAATGAAAATCATGACATATCTCTTTTCGCGAATATTATTGATAAATTTAGGATTTGACGATTCAGATGCCTCTTTCGTTGGGAAAGATGAAGTTCCAATAGGCGGATTCTGCATCAGAGATTCCCGCGTAGTACTCACCGAGTTACCCTCAGATGCGGGTTCTCTCGTCTCTCCCTTCTTCGAGGCATCACCGTGGTTCACTTGGGGCACTTCCACTGTCACTGAAATACCGTCTCCAGTCGTTAGCTTGTATCCGCTAAGGGCTGTGCCTGGATGCCAGGTAACTATTAATTGCCGCCCATCAACCCACCTTTCTCCGTAGGCCTCGGCTAGGTCAACCTCACGCCGAACCGTTTTCCCTGATGGAATGGGGCGCAAACTATTCCGGACCGGGCCATCGAATCTAGGCTGCGCCTCATTGATCCGGCTCCACAAATCCTCCTGAGGAATCTCGCGACCATCTGTCGTCAATAAGCGCAAATCGAACCCCAACGCCTTGGTCGTGACCATGTGATCGATTGGCGTGTCGGTTGTATTGGTGATTTCGCAAACGACCACCGGTGATTTCTCCAAGTTTTGGTCCTTCCCCCAATGTACACGCAGCAACAAGCCATCCTTGACCACAGAAACCTGATCGAGTGCTCTCACTGAGAGACAACCGATAGTGAAAATAATAAATTTGATAATGATGAATTTACAGTTCATGGGATTACTCAAACTCTGCTGATGTAACATTTGTGTCCCAAGTAGGGTGATCGGATGTTTCAACACTTTCGGATTTACTCTGATCTTCATCGGATAAGAGCCATTCAACTCCATCACGAGTTGCCTTCCCTTTCCACCACCAGTCGAGACGTTTAAGTGGCACCCAACATGATGCCTCGCCTTGGGGCTTGAACATTTGATACATCTGGAACTGCTCAGTGTCAACAATGGCCTGTTCGGCGACTGTCAATCCCAGTCTTGGGGTGTCGTCTGTAATTTCAAAATCACCAGTAGTGAAAGGCCCTTCGTATGGATGACTCGTATCCAACACCGTTGTACCGTTCAGGGAAAGGGTTTGAGCAAGGGAAACGGGGAAACGGGGTCAGGGTGCAATTTCTTGACAAAAAAGCCATTCGGTGAATTGAAGAATGGGATTGGCATGTGAATTCTGGAGAACGTTTTGTGATGACATTGTTGTGAGAAATCGAAACGCTTGGATTATAGATTCTGGCTAGACATCTGGCAATGCTATTCTTTTCTCTGTCAAGAAATTGCACCCTGACCCCGTTTTCTTGCTGTTGTTGAGACGCAGGTAAGTACCAGGAAATTGGATGCGAAGGCTTTGTGGTATTCACAGTGAACGCAATACCCATCGCGGTCAATGTCTTTTGTCTAAAGTCGCACACTGACCCCGTTCCACTCTGACCCCGTTCCACTCTGACCCCGTTCCACTCGCCGTTTCCGAGCCACACTTGCCGGTTATCTGTCGTCGAGTTTAGGCTCAAGGTTCCGATCGTTCGGGGATGGATTCCGAAAGCCTTCGATTTGGGCAAAATGATCGCCTCTAGCAATCATCATGAAACTGATTTTGCCGAAAGTGTTGTCCGGAAAGCGAAGCCAGTAGGTCTTTTTTGCCCTGCTGTTCCATTCTTTGGGGGCGAGCGATTTTGGCATATCAATGACGTCGGCTGAGGCGTACTCGCCCTCGGGAGCAACAAAACTGTGTTCCTCAGTGGTCTCCAAGATGCTCCCCCCTTCAATTTTGACTTCGCATCGCCAGTCGTATGGAGCATTGGGCGGCTGAGTGGCATCCTCCATCGTGCGGCAACTGATTTGCAAAGTGACCTTGCTTGTCTTGGAAAGGCTGATCAATATCGGGCTGCCGTCGCGCGGCACTTTCGACTGACCACGAAGTGTATCTAACGCGACAGGATTTTCTTCCTTTCGCAACTGGAAAATCACTGGTGAGGATTCATCAGGCTGATGTACGCCTCTGCCACTATCCACACCGAAATCAAACCCTTGCGACGATGATTTTAAATCCTCTCCCTGATTAACACGGTAATAGCCTGATTTCGAGACCTCCATGCGGAGACTCCTCCCCTTCGACTTGATCATGAACTTGCCGCTCGCATCGGCGGTCGCTGATACGGGTGTCCCCTTTATCATGTTGTCCAATACGGATCCAGAGACTTTTGCCGCAGGCACGGGGTTGCCGTGCTGATCCAAAACAAGGCCGTAAAATTCAATTGGCGTCCGCATCAATGCCTGTATTGGATCGGGCGAAGTAGGAAAAGCGTCAGAGAGTGGCTGCTGATCTGTGGCTTCTTCTGACGCCCCGGACGAGGGTGCTTCGTGGATGCGGTCTTCACCTTCATTTCGGTCCTTCGACCAAAACAGAAGAACAGCCAGCGCGACGAGAAAGAGAGCAAGCCCGATGTTTCTGATTTGTTTTTTCATGGTGGTGAATTTGGCTCAATGTCAAAAGAGTTGAGCAGCGCCCGCCAGACTCCGTGCGTTCCTTGAAGCGACCAAATCCATTGGGCACTGTGCGCATCCTCGAATACAAAGGAATCCATGTTGATCTGCCAGCCATCATTGAACCCAAGGTTTGTAGGAGTTCGTCCAGCCGCAAGCGATCTCGTCTTAGTGACGAAAGCCATTGCTTCCTCAGCCATTGTGACGCCTCTTATCGGAGTATGAGCAGCGTCCCTGAACAGCTCAGCGAGCTTAAAGGTGGAACCGTCGATAGTGTAACCACTTGGAGAATATCCAAAAAGCCTATCCGTTGGGATGATTCCCTGCGGTTTGTTGAAGGTGTGATTGTCACTCCAGATGGTAGTGGCGAAGTCGTTCACAAGGTAGAAGTTCGTCACGTTGGCTGTGATGCCACTAAACTTACCCGAGAGTCCGAATTTGGTTCTGACATTTGGATCGTTGTCCGTATCCGGTGTTTGTCGGTCTGGATGGTCAATCTGGTTTGGGTCATAGGACTGGGCAGCCATTGCGGCATTAAAAAGAGCATAGTTGGAGATGCCCTCCATGCCTTGGCGGAACGCCGAGCCGACAACGACATTGCCCATGCTGTGAGCCATGATGTTCTTGGTGTAACCACTGGGAAGCGAAGCGACATACGACTTGAGCGCTGTCCCTGACAGCCACGCCCGATACTCGCTTTTGTTGTAGGTCAGGTAACCGTCAAATGCACTTGTGGCTCCGCTAAACGTCGGCCAACTAAAGAACGCAAACCGCCCCTTGTAGCCCAGATGCCAAAGGCGTTTGAACGTCGTATTGGCCCAGGTCTGCGCTTCATCGTAGGACATTCGCCAGCCGTGAACGTGGATGATGTATTGCTTCGTTTCGTCAGGGTCAGGCTGGAACGCGTTTCCGTTCGGGTCGGATGTCGCTTGGAATGTCAATGGTTCGGTCGTCGCCCAAGGGTCGGGCACATGGCCCGGCTCAGACATTGGAGGCGCAACCTTGCCACGCTCGAACATCTCCTGTACATCCATGAGCTTGATCCAAACGCCTGCTCCTTCGGCTTCTGCGGATGAGCCAAACTTGATGACCGTGGTGAGCTTTGCCGTGCCCTTTTCGCAGCCTTCAAAAATGAAAGGCAGTTTTGGGGAAACGGGGTCAGGGTGCAATTTCTTGACAAAAAAGCCATTCGGTGAATTGAA
>CAZNKC010000128.1:0-14894 GCA_964573315.1 uncultured Verrucomicrobiaceae bacterium
AGAAACTGGCGCGGGTGCAGGAGCAGGCCGGCTGCCGCATCCTGCTGGCCTTGAAGGGTTTCGCCATGTTTTCCACCTTCCCACTCGTGCGCCAATACCTGCGCGGCTGCTGCGCCAGCGGCATCAACGAGGCGCTGCTGGCTTATGAGGAATTCGGCAAGGAAGTCCACGTCTATGCTCCCGCCTTCAAGCCGGAGGAGATCACGCGCCTCATTCCCATCTCCGACCACATCAGCTTCAATTCCCTGGCGCAATGGCGCACCCACCGGCCCGCGCTCGAAGCCGCCCGCGCCGCCGGACGCCGCGCGCCCAGTCCCGGCCTGCGAGTGAACCCTGAGCACTCCGAGGTCGAGGTCGCCCTCTACGACCCCTGCTCGCCCGGCTGCCGCCTCGGCGCCCGCGCCGTTGATCTGGACGATGAAGATTTGTCCGGCCTGGAGGGCCTGCATTTCCACGCCCTCTGCGAGCAAAACTCCGACGTGCTCGAACGCACCCTGGCTGCCGTTGAAAAGAGATTCCCCAAATTCCTCGAACAAGTGCGCTGGGTGAACATGGGCGGCGGCCACCACATCACCCGCTCCGATTACGACATTGACCGCCTCGTCCGCGTCATCCGCGACTTCAAATCCCGCTGGGGCAAGGAAGTCTATTTGGAGCCGGGAGAAGCGGTGGCGCTGAACACCGGTTATCTGGTCGCGTCTGTGTTGGATGTGGTTCCCACCTCACTCCCAACCGCCATCCTCGACACCTCGGCCACCTGTCACATGCCGGACACGCTGGAGATGCCGTACCGGCCCCACGTTCTCGGCAGCGGCCAACCCGGCGAAAAAGCCCACACCTACAAGCTCGGCGGCCTGAGCTGCTTGGCGGGCGATGTCATCAACGAGTACTCCTTCGACGAACCGCTCGCCCCCGGCCAAAAACTCGTCTTCACCGACATGGCGCACTACACCATGGTGAAGACCACCACCTTCAACGGCGTGCCCCACCCCGACATCGCCACCTACGACCCCGCCACCGGCGAGTACCGCGTCGCCCGCCGTTTCGGTTACGAAGACTTCAAACGCAAGCTGTCTTGAAACGTATGCTCGTTTGTCCGTTTTTGGTGTTCCGTTTTTGACGCGCCCCGGAGAGGCGCGGCCCTCTCACTCTCCCCATCCCGTTAATCCTGAAATCCTGTCAATCCTGTTTAAAAAACGAAACCCAACCCTCAGACCAACTCTTCGAGGACGAGGAGGAGAACGAGGACGATCCCTCCATCTCCCCATCTCTCCTTCCCTCATTCTCCCCCTCCCTCCTTCCCCACATGACCTATCCCCCGCCGCCCCCCGCCCGCATCGACCCCGCCGCCCTCGGCGAGCCGGTCTATCGCGGCTCCGTCCAGTATCTTTACGCCATCCCGAATCACCCCGCCTACATGGCGTGCCAGACCACCGAAGCCGGTTCCGTCTTCGATGTCGGCTCCATCTTCCATATTGAGGGCAACGACCTCTCCCGCGCCGTCTTCCGCCATGCGCTTTACACCCGGCTGCACCAGCCGGAGACTTGGACGCAAGTCAAAACCGCCATCGAAGCCGATCCCAATCTCGACGCCGCCTGGAAAGGCGAACTGCTCGCCGGGCCGCTGGAAACCATGATCGAATCCGGCGCGCGCACCCATCACACCGGCATGATGGACGCGCGCAGCGGCGACATCGTCTCCGGCACCATGCCAGAGCATCCCAGCACCTTCAACGTCGTGCGCCGCTTCCCCGTCATCAAGCCGCCGCAGCGGCCGCTGCTCGGCGGCTTCGTCTTCGACTACGCGCAGTTTCACCAGAGCGACACCTATGTCATCCCGCTCGAGTACATCGTCCGCTTCGGCATCACCAGCGGCTCCTCCATCCTGCGCAAGTATGAAAGCCTCAGCGAGGCCGCCCGCCGCGCCTACGAGCAAGAGCTTGGCCTCGGCAAATCCATGCAGCCCTGGACCCTGCTGTCCCCGCCCATCTTCGATCTCACCAGCAAATACGAACCGGAGGATCGCAACGTCTCCAAGCAGGAAGCCCTGCTCATGTCCGGCGTCAGCGGACGGCATTTCTTGGACACCGTGAAGATGGCCCTGCTCGGCGCTTACGCCGTGCGCGCGCCGCTGGAGCAAATCGGCCTGCTGCTCTGGGATCTCAAATGGGAGTTCGCCGTGGATCGCGAGACCCTGCTGTTTGTTGATACCATCGACGCCGACAGCTTCCGCGCCACCCGCTTCCTCGAAGTGGACGGCCGCCGCCTCGTCATTCATTACAACAAGCAAGCCATGCGCGATTACTACCGCCTCATCCACCCCGACTGGTACGCCGGAGTGAACGCCGCCAAAGCCGAGGCCAAACGCAGCGGCGAACCCTTCAAGCAAATCCTCAAAGCCAGCCAGCAGTCCGGCCTCTACCCGCCCACGCCCGCCGTCGAGCCGGAATTTCTCGCCTTGCAAGGCCGCAAATCGGAACTCATCCGCCGTCATCTCATCGAACCCGGCGCCGCTGAGGAAATCAGCGCCGCGCTCGACGCCTGCGGCCTGGAGGAAACCGCCTTCTACCGCCGGAAAGACCGCCTAGACGCGCTGCTCAAGGTCAACGGCGTCTAATCGCGGCCATGCGGCATCGGTTGCGTAGCTTGCGCGCCCCTTAGAGTCTATCCGGCAAATGGCCAGAATCATGAAAGTCTATCTGACAAATCACACAAGGGGTCCTTTCAACGCCGACGATAGGCATGGCATGGAAACAACCCCGGAGGGGTTGTCCATGAATAGCCGGGGGTCGAACGACCCCCGGTGCAGAGTCAGAAACCCCGCAGATGAAGATCAACCCCGGAGGGGTTGCCCAATGCGCGAAAGGCGCTGTTCCCCGCATTGGGCAACCCCTCCGGGGTTGACCGGCAATCACCACAAATGCCTGCTCTTTGACCGGGGGTTTCGTTCCTCAACCCCCGGCTATTCATGGCGAACCCCTCCGGGGTTCCCTCTCTCTCTGCGCCCTGCTCCCTGCGCTCTGCTTTTGCCTCATGATTCGGACCATTAACCGGATAGAGCCTTATTCCGCAATATCCAGCCCCCGCTCACCGCCCGCATCGTGCCCGCCTCCTCCCAGCCCGCTGTGGTGCGCCACGGCTACATCCACATCCCGTTCTGCCACCGCGTCTGCCCGTATTGCAGCTTTTACAAGCACACGCCCGGCGGCACGGATTTGCCCGCCTTTGTCGAAGCCGTGCTCGCCGAAGCGCGCCTGCGCGCCGCGCAACATCGCATCACCCTGGACACCTTGTACCTCGGCGGCGGCACACCCACCGCCTTGAGCGACGCCCGCCTCGACCGCCTGCTCACCGGCTTGAGCCAAGTCTTTGACCTCTCCCAACTCAGCGAATTCACCGTCGAAGCCAACCCCCGCACCCTGCCGCCGAAAAAAGCCGCGCTGCTGCGCCGCCACGGCGTCACCCGCGCCAGCCTCGGCGTGCAGGCCTGGGACGAACCCACGCTCGCCACCCTCGGCCGCGACCACAGCCCAGCCGAAGCCGCCGCCACCTACCGCACCCTGCGCCGCGCCGGTTTCGCCAGCGTCAACATCGACCTCATGTTCTCCATCCCCGGCCAGAGCCTCGACACCTGGAAAGACACCCTGCGCCGCACCCTCGACCTCGCCCCTGACCACATCTCCGCCTACAACCTCAACTACGAGGAGGACACCGAGTTTTTCGAGCGCCTCCGCGCCGGGCGTTACCAGGAGCTGCCCGGCCAGGACGCCGATTTCTTCTTCACCGCGCTCGACCTCCTGGAACCCGCCGGCTACCACCAGTACGAAATCTCCAACCACGCCCGCCCCGGCCACGAATCCCGGCACAACGCCGCCTACTGGTTCGGCAAAGACTACCTCGGCCTCGGCCCCGGTGCCACCAGCACCATCGGTGGCCAGCGCTGGCAAAACGTCCGCGACACCGCCCGCTACATCGCCCTCCTGCAAGCCGGCCAACTACCCGCCACCGACCACGAAAACCTCACCCCCGAACAGCGCCGCACCGAACGCTTCGGCCTCGAACTCCGCACCCGCCAAGGCCTCCCGCTCCCCCTCATCCAGCCCGCCCAGCAACCGCTCCTCCAACAGCTCGCCAAAGACAACCTCCTCGAAATCACCCAAGACCACATCCGCCTCACCCGCCCCGGCAAACCCCTCGCCGACTCCATCGCCGTGGCGCTGATGGGGTGAGCCAGCACGAAGTCACCAAGGAGGGGCGTCTTTGCAAGCGCCCCCTCCAGAGCAGCAGCAAAAACGTCAATAAACCTCAAAACGGAAATGAGGAAGGCAGGAAATCAAGAAAAGGAGTGGAAATACAAGCGCTGGCGAACTTGCGAGCCTTCACTCAAAGGAGGAGCCGGCCACTCTGCCAGAGATGTCCCTTCCATATCCCTTTTCCCGCCTTCCTGTTTTCCTTATTCACGAATCTAGGATAAAGCGTTAAATGCCGCCGTTTGCTGGAGATTGGTTCATGCAACGCACCCGTCATGCCTCCTTCCTCCGAACACCTCTCCCTTCCCGGCCGCGCCTTGCTGGACCGGCGGCGTTTTCTTTCCAGCAGCGCCACGGCGCTGGGGTCCATCGCTTTGACGAACCTGCTGGGGCTGGATGGGCTGCTCGCCGCGCCGGGGAGGCCGGTGATTCATCCGGGACGGCCTTATGCGCCGCGGCGGCCGCATTTTCCGGCGCGGGCGAAAAATGTGATTGTGATCTTTTGCGCGGGAGCGGTGAGCCAGCTTGAGACGTGGGATTACAAACCGGAACTCATCAAGTGGGATGACAAACCGCTGCCCGGCGGTCCGGCGGTGACGTTTCAAGGTCCGGCGGGAAATCTGGCGCGACCACAATACGCCTTTCGTCAGCACGGACAGACCGGCAAGTGGGTGAGCGACATGATCCCGCATCTGGCGGAGATGACGGACGACATCGCCTTCGTGCATTCGCTGACCAGCAAATCGAACACGCACGGCCCGGCGGAGAATTTTCTCTCCACCGGCTTCGTGCTCGACGGCTTTCCCAGCCTCGGCTCATGGGCAACGTACGCGCTCGGCAGCGAGAACCAGGACTTGCCCGCCTACGTCGCCATCCCCGACCCGCGCGGCGTGCCGCAGAATGGGTCAAACAACTGGGGGCCGGGATTCCTGCCCGCCGCGTTCCAAGGCACCACCATGAGTTCCAAGGAACCGGTGCGGCACCTCGCCGCGCCGGGCGTCTCCGCCTCGGCGGACGGCGCGGCACGGTCGCTGCTGCGGCGGATGAACGCGCGGCATCTGGAGTGGCATCCGGGCGATGACAAACTGGCGGCGCGCATCGCCAGTTATGAACTCGCCGCGCGCATGCAGCTCAGCGTGCCGGAGATCAGCGACCTGAGCACGGAACCCGCGCACATCCTGAAACTCTACGGCGCGGACGACACTCAAAACACCGACAAAGCCGCCTTCGCCAAAAACTGCATCCTCGCCCGCCGCCTCATCGAGCGCGGCGTGCGCTTCGTGCAGCTTTTCAACGGCGCCTACGCCAGCGGCGGCAAGCTCAACTGGGACGGCCACAACGCGCTCAAGGAGCAATACGACGTTCACGCGGAAATCCTCGACCAGCCCGCCGCCGCGCTCATTCGCGACCTCAAACAGCGCGGACTGCTTCAAGACACGCTCGTCGTGTGGTGTACCGAATTTGGCCGGATGCCATTCTTCCAAAAAGGCGCGAAAGGCCGCGACCACAACCCCGACGGCTTCACCTGCTGGATGACCGGCGCGGGCGTGCAGCCCGGCGTCAGCCACGGCGAGACGGATGAACTCGGCCAGAAAGCCGTGCGCAACGTCCACCCGCTCTACGACTTCAACGCCACCATCCTGCACCTGCTCGGCCTCGACCACGAACGCCTCACCTTCGAGCACAACGGCATCCAGCGCCGCCTGACAAACGTGGAAGGGCATGTGATTCGCGAAGTGCTGGCGTGACTATCAAGGAGGGGCGCTTTGTAAGCGCCTGCCCGGCAAAGATGACATCAATCAGCCAATAAAAACTGGATGCCGCCGGACTGTACCTCATTGGTGGCGTCCGAGGGCAGCGCGGGCAGTTGGAAGTTGCCGCGTCCGATGAAATCACCGGGAGCCGTGCTGAGTTTGCGGCGCAAGACACCGGTAAAGTTGACGGTGCGTTTTTTCTCGTTGTTGAGCGTGAATTTGCCTTTGAAGGTACCGTTGGCGGTGTTGAGGGTGATCTGCCAGTTGGCCTCGTTTTCAGGCGGGGAGACGATGGTGAGCTTGTTGTTCGATCCCAGGAGCGCTTCCCCGGGCAATGCCGCAACGATGCTCGGAAAATCGCTGTGTTGCACGGTGATCACCGTGTCCGCCGTCAAGCCAAGCTCATCAAGCAGGGTGATCGCGGGTGTGGCGCCGGCGGCTTTGGCGGGTTTCCGCCAAGGGTCGAGCGTCAGAGCGCAGTCGAGGAGATCGATGCCATTTCGATAGGATTTGTCCTGGAGCTTGGCGGCTTTGATCCAGGTCAGACTGGTTCCCGAACCGGAGGCGACATGGCGGCGACCGGGAAGGTCGGGATGCGGAGCCAGGACGATCCCACCGGAGAGATAACTGTTGATCCGTTTATAGGGATTGAGGAACAGGCGGTAACCGGCATCGGCGTCGGGCATGAGCGATGCGGTGATCTTCGTGCCATCGGCCAGCACGCCGGCCAGCTTGAGCACGGCCTTGGCGCTGATGCTCGCCGTGGCATGACCCGCGCCTTGCGGTTCGGGATTGGCGGTGTCGTCAAAGGCCGGGACCGGAACGCCCGGCGCCAGGATGACCGTATGCGCTCCCGCGTGGGTGATGATTTGCCCTTTGGCCGGGACAAAGACCCTGCGCCCGCCACTGCCCGCTCCGGCGGGGTCTCCGTTGAGGCTGAGTTCGGCGGCAAAGCCGTCCTCATCGAGGGGGATGACGACGGCCAGTTCATAGGTGTTGTCCCCTTTCGTCAGCGTCCATGCGGCCACGGCGGTTTCATCGCGAGGATCGACGTCCAGGCTGCCTTTGATGGCAAGCGCGGCGGTTTCTGTCGATGTCCAGAGCTTGCCGGTGGCGGACATCCTGCCGTTTTTCGCCGTCTTGGCCACGGTCAATTCCACTTTGGCAATGGCCCGCCCGGTGTCGGGGCTTTCAAGCAGGACTTCGTATTTGCCGGCAAAGCTGTCCACGGTCAGGATGCCGGGAGCAAAGACCAACCGGTAGTTGGCCGCCGCGCCGCCGCTGAGTTTGATGGGGTAACTCCCGCCGGGGCTGTTCTCCTTGGCGGTGGTGGAAATGACCGGCGGCTTGGCGGTCTGGGTGGCGGGATCGGGAAAGACGCTGTCCGCCGTGTCCGGGCCGAGGAAGCCGGAATAGGAGAAGGTCAGCGGCGGATTCGGCTGGCCGATGAGCTTGCGTTGATCGTCGGCGGTGACGGTGAGCGGCGCTTTGGCGATGATGAGTTTGCCGGTCTTCCTCTGCGCGCCCAGTTCGGCCACGACATCATATTTGCCGGCATTGACGGGCGGCTCTTCGCTGCCGTTGTAGGTGATCGCGACATCTCCCAGATTTCCCGGCGGCACGCCCGCGACGCTGACCGTGAGTGGACCGCCTGTATAAGTCTGGATGAGATTTCCCAAAGTCATCTTTTCGGCTGAAATGTGGACGGTCACCGTGGCGGTGTTCGAGTCCGCCAAGCCGTCATTGGCCTTGAAAGTGAAGCTGTCCTGGCCGCTCGTCCCCGCATTGGCCGTATAAGTGAACGTGCCGTCCGCGTTCAAGACCAAGCTCCCCTTCGCCGGATCGGATACCTTGCTAAATGTCAGGTCATCCCAGTTGGCATCGCTGGCGGTGACGCTGCTGTTGAGCGGCACTGCGGGCAGGGCATCAATGCTCTTGGCCTCCACCACCGGAGCGGTGTTTTGAATATGCACCGTCACCGTGGCGATGTTGGAATCCGCCAAGCCGTCATTGGCCTTGAAGGTGAAGCTGTCCTGGCCGCTTGCCCCCACGCCGGCCGTATAAGTGAACGTGCCGTCCGCATTGAAGACCAAGCTTCCCTTCACCGGATCGGACACTTTGCTGAAAACCAAGTCATCCATGTCAACATCGCCGGCAGTGACGTTGCCGTTGAACGGCACGCCGACGAAGGCATCGATGCTTGTGGCATCCGCCACTGGAGCGGTGTTCTCAATGTGAACCATCACCGTGGCGATATTGGAATCCGCCAAGCCGTCATTGGCCTTGAAAGTGAAGCTGTCCTGGCCGCTCGTCCCCGCATTGGCCGTATAGCTAAACGTGCCATCCGCGTTGAAGATCAGGCCGCCTTTCACCGGGTCGGACACTTTGCTGAACGTCAGATCGTCCAGATTGGCGTCACTGGCGGTGACGCTGCCATTGAACGGCACGCCGATGAGAACCCCGATGACCTTGTCATCCGCCACCGGAGCGGTGTTTTGAATGTGAACGGTCACTGTGGCGATGTTGGAATCCACCAAGCCGTCATTAGCTTTGAAGGTGAAGCTGTCCTGGCCGCTCGTCCCCGCATTGGCCGTGTAGCTAAACGTGCCATCCGCGTTGAAAACCAAGCTCCCCTTCACCGGGTCGGATACTTTGCTGAACGTCAGTTCGTCCAGATTGGCGTCACTGGCGGTAACACTGCCGTTGAACGGCACACCGACGAGGACATCGATGCTCTTGGCATCCGCCACCGGCACCGCGTTGGGTCCGCGCATCCGCAGGACAGGCAGCGGGCCGGGACTGCCGGGCAATCCGTAGTCATGCGTTCCCGGTCCGATGTTTCCCACGAAAATCGTGGCGATGGTTCCACCCGGCCTGACCGCCACGTCGATAGGACCAAGCGGCGGCAGATTTTCCGGATCGGTGGGAAACACGAGATTGAGCTTCACCAAAAAATGCTCCGTGGCGGCGGTCCGGCTGGCGCCTTTGTAAAGCCAGACATAAATGGGGCTGCCACCAAAACCGTTGACCGAGGCGCGGGTGTCGTGGCTGACCGAGGTCTCGAAAGCTCCATCCGGCCCTTCGCTGCTGAACTCGAGGGGGAATGCCTCGCCAAACACCTGAAAGTCCGCGTTCAACGCGGCATAATTTCCGGAAGCGACATGGCCGGATACTTCTCCATCCGTCAGTGAAGCCATGCGCCCGATGACGCCGCCGCCCACGCCGGGCGGGATCAGAATCCCGGAAGCGCCGGCAATGCCATACAAGCCGGTGAAATTCGCGTTGTAATTGGACACCGTCAAGGTCGCGGCCTGAGACATCCCTGCCAGCGCCAGCCAGAAACCGACGGCAAGGAAGCGGCAGTATCGTCTCATGGCATGAAAAAACAAAGGAAACGCCGGGAGAGGATTAGAAGCTGCCCTGGGTCAGAGTGACCGTGACCGGCGCTCCGCGCCGCAGGATGATGAAAGCGCCGTCAGGCAGGGCTGTGCCGGACTGGTCCTGCTTTCCCGCCCCCACCTTGCGCCAGCCGGCGCCGAGCAACCCGCCGGTGGAATGAAAATACTGGTCGTAGCCCGTTCCATTCCAAAACAGCACCACGTCCGCCAGACTGGAGGCCGCTCCGCCCGCCAGCCCCCCGGTGAGACCCGAATTGCCCAGCGTGCGGCCCTCGCTGGAGGCGTGCGCTCCCCCGGCATTGACGGGACAGAGGTTGGCCACGTAATTGTTGCCGGTTTGCAGGTGGACCTGCGTGCTGCCGGGCTTGATCTGCCCGGTGATGGTGATGGTTTTTTGGCCGCGAGCGAAAAGGATCACGCCCTCATTCACGAACACGGGCACATCGGCTTGATCCGCCGCGCCGCCGCCCACCTGCCGCCAGCCCGTGCCCTGCGCCCCGCCGGTGGAGTAGAAATACCGGTCAAATTCCTCCCCCTTGGGCAGCAGGATCAAATCCGCCGCATCCGGCGTCGCTCCACCGGTGAGGCCCGCGCTGTTGTCCGCGCCGAACACTTGGCCCAGAGTCCACAGCCGCCAGATTCTCAAAGTGGCTCCATTGCTCACCCCCGCCGGGACGGCCTTTTCCAGGGTCAATTGATTGCCCGCTGCCAAGGTGGCGGTAACGATGCTGACAAACCCCTGCCCCGCGCCCGGTGACACGATTTCCACGGCGTGCGTGGCAAGCGGCCCGGGGCTGAATTGGCCGTTTGCCAGCGCGAAACCGGGACCGCCTTGAAGGAAGACGATCCCGCGATTCCCCGCGGAAATATCGAAGCGAGCCTGCATCTCCATCGTTGGCAGCAAGGCGAACCCGACGAAATTGGAGCCCTCCTGCAAGGGGAGCGTGAGGCAACCCACGATCGGAGATGTCACTTGGGCGACAGCAAAGCCCAACGGCAGCAAAAGACTGCCGGCCAAGAGTTGGACAAGGTGCTTCATGGCGGATAACACGATTTTCCGTCGATTTATAGCGGCTCGACGCCATTTTGGCGAGTTTATTCCGTAACTCGGCTAAAGTATTCCTTGAGACCATTGTCACGACTTGGCCGGAACCCGGAAATATCTCCCGCCGCCGCCCGGCTCATCGCGACTGGTAAGGCCCATGCACGGAGAGGATGCGGGCGCTCTCCGCCGTATCGTCCAGCATGAACACGCGGTAACTGCCGCCGCCCGGCTCCACCCGCACGACGATGTGCCCCTGCACGCCCGCCAGTTGCGCCAATTCAGCGGCGAATTGCGCCGCCGCCTCCTCGCCGAACAGCTTGTCCAAATGGCCACGCCGGCCTTCCCACAGGCCGTTCGTCGCGAAGACATCGCGCGGGCCGGGGTAGATTTTTTCCGAGCGCATCCGCTCTAGCACGTCCGGGTAAGGATGTGTGGGACTCCAGACCTGCACGATATGCACCCTGGGCTGCAGCACGCTCAGGAAGAACGCGTTGGAGGAGTCACGGGTCCCATGATGATCCGCCACATGCACATCCACCGGCCCCACATGCCAAGCCAGCGCGGATTCCACGTCGCGCCACGCCGGCTCGTCTTCGCGCAACTGCCCCACGAGGTCGCCGCCATTGTAATAGGTGAAGCGTCCATAACGCAGCCGCAGCACGGTGCTGCATGGGTTCTCCGCCGGTGGATCTTCGGCGGGAAAACGCGAGACCGTCTCCAGGCCGCGTCCGGTCCAGACCTCGCCGTTGACCGCCAGGTTTTGGATCTCAAACGCCGTGCTGCCATCCGGCTGGCGCTGTTGAACGATCTGATCGTTGCGGCCCGCCTCGAACCGCTCCACGATCAAGCCGTCGGTTTCCCGCAGCCGGTCGATCTCGGCGCGATAACGCATGACCGCGGGCCGCATCCGGTCCAGCAAGGGCCGCGGCGGACCGTACTCAGGCCAGGCGCGGTCGATCACACGGCGAATCCGCACATGCTTGACCAGATCACCGAATCCGGCCATGTGGTCGCCGTCGAAATGCGTCAGCAGCACATAGTCCAGCGCGCCCTTGTCGCCGTCGGGATGCCATCGTTGCACATAGCGCGCCACCCATTCGCCCGGCGGCCGCGTGCCGTCGGGTTTGGGCGGTGCGATGTACAGCGGCGGGCGCACGGTGCCGCGCGTGTCCCCCACGTCAATCAAGAGGGTCGTTCCGTCGGGAAAGATCAAAAGCGCGGAGTCCCCCTGTCCGTTGTTGATGTGATGGATGTCCAGCGTGCCCGGCGTCCAAGGCGGCAGGACTTCGCCGGGAGCACCGGCATAAATCGTCGTCATGCCGCCGGTTATCATCACGGCCAGCGCCAGCCGCCGGCACGCCTTCAGAGAGAACATTCGGGTCAAAATCATGGACATGCAAACGTCCTGCGCCCGCGCCATTTGTCATAAAGTGGAGCAAGCTTCCAGCTTGCTCGTGTCATGAGGGCAAGCCGGAAGCTTGCCCCGCTTGCCCGCGCCGTCACTCCAGCTCCCGGCGCAGATCGTGGACGGTTTCGACGATAACCTCCTCGGTTTCGGGCGCCCAGCGCGCGGGGTGGTGGTTGTGTTTCCTGGCTTCGTTGCCTTCGTAGCCGCCTTCTTCCCAGACACGGCGGCTCGGAATGTAGGTCATCACGTCGTTGCAGTACCCGGCGACCCAAACGATGGGATCATCTACCTCTTTTTGCAGGCGCAGGGAGTAATCCACCACCACCTCCCCGGCCAGGGAGACAAAAGTAAGCCGGTCGCCGAGACGGAAGACCTGGATGGGGTAAGGATAACTGGTTGGCAGCGTTTCCCCGGCATCGAGACGGCCAAGGAGATTCGTGGCGAGATTGACATCGAGCTTGTTCGCGGATTGGACGAGGGCTTCGAGTTCGGCACGGGTGGGGAGGGTGTCGTACTTCAACGGGATTTCGCGAAAGGCGGCTTGCAGGCGCCCAGTGAGCGGTCGCATTTCCGTTCCCAGCGCGGACTCCACGGCGAGAGCGAGCGTGCGGCCATGCGCCTCGGCGTATTCGAGCTTGCGGCGCGGATAGGGATTCTGGTCGCCGCTGCAGCCGTTGACAAACAACGCCGTCGCGCCGGGATGGGCGGCCTCGATCTCGCGCTGAGCATGGCCGGCGTAGTCGCCGTTGAATTTTTGATAGCCTAATGTGGTGCAATGACAGGCATAACCGAAGACGATGGCGATATCTTGGGCCGTCTGCGCGGCGCGCAGGCGCAGCACGGGGACGCGATGATCCACCGGGCCGTTGGGATTCGGAAAATTTTTGAACCCGTCGGCGGTTGGCGTGCGGCGGTTCATGGCGAACCCGCAGCGGGCCTGGCTGTAAGCGGCCTCAACGGGAGCCAAGCGGCCCAAGGCTTCACCAACGAGGCGGGTGATGGTGTTTTCGAGTTCCGCGCAGTAAGCATTGGCTTCGGCGGCGCGGCGGTCGGGGCCGTCCGTTTTGCCCGTGCGCCAGACGCGGAGTTCCGGGCCGCAATGGGTGTGGGAAGCATTGAGCACAAGCGCCGCGGACGGGATGCCGTGCTCTTTTTCCACCCGTCCGGCCACGGCCAGACGGACGCTGCGCGGGACCGAGATAAGGTCCAGCGTAACGAAGGCCAGACGGGAGCCACGCTCATCTTCAAGCACCAGCGCCTTCGCAAAAAGATCCGTGTCCGCGCCCTCCGCCGGCTCGGTGCGGGAAGCGAAACCCGCCATCCACATGTTCGTCTCCGGCGTGATGACGGCGGTGGCAACACCGGCCTTCCAAACCGGGAGAGTGTTGTCTTGAGCAACACCGGAAAAAACGCCGCTCAGGAAGATGGCGAACGTGACGGAGAGAAAACGTGGCATGACGCGGAAAGAAACGCCGGCAATGCCGGAGGATTATCTCGATCTCCCACTCCGATCAATTGCCCGTCCCTTTATGCATTTCCGCTGAGCGTAGCCGCGCTGGATATGTTGAGTATTACAGTCACTTCCGCCCTCGGATTTTCCTGGCCTTTTGTTCGGCCTCGTAGGCTTGCACGATGGCGGTGATCATGGGGGCGAAGCGGGTGTTTTTCAGCTCGGGGCAGCGCGAGAAGTTGTGCAGTTCCACGCCCTTGCGCTCGCTGCGGATGAGGCCGGCTTCGCGAAGGATTTTGAAGTGCTGGGAGAGCGTCGATTTCGGGAGCGGGTCGTCTCCCACGTTCAGGTAGGTGGTGCAATTCTGGGCGCAACTGGCGTCCCGAAGTCCCACATAAATGCAGACCCGGACGGGATCGGACAGGGCGTAGAGGAGACCCTGCACGGTGATCTCCTCCAAAGGTGGATGGTAAAGCGGTCTCATGGCGTTCTCGCGTGTTGATTGCACTCAATGTGACACAATCGCCGGAAAGTGCAATAGTTCACGGAACAAGAACTATTGGACACCCGTTTTCGGGTCTGTGAGCGCAGGAGGCCGAAACCCATTGTGCCGCCTTTTTTTCAAATTTTCACGACTTGCCGTTTGACAGAGTTCGTTTATAAGTTCAGTAATACCGAACAATGGCACCAGAAACGCGGCTTTCGGCCGCTTCGATGCTCCGTTAATTCCGAACCAAAGAACAAACCAAATCCATGAAAAACAAAGTCATCCTCATCACCGGCGGAACCACCGGCATCGGTTTCGCCACGGCGCAGCTTCTCATCTCGGAGGGCGCGAAGGTGATCGTCACCGGGCGCAATCCGGCCACACTGGAGGCGGCGAAGAAGACGCTGCCGGAAGCCATTGTCATCCAGTCCGACTCTGGAGACCTCGCGTCCGCGCAAGGGCTTGGCGCGGCGGTGAAGGAGCATGTGGATCATCTCGACGGCGCGTTTCTGAACGCGGGCATCGCGATATTCACTCCCTTTGAAAACGTCACGCCGGAGGAATACGACCGGCAGTTCAACGTCAACACGCGGGGTCTTTACTTCCAGTTTCAATCGCTGCTGCCGCTGTTGAAAAACCCGAGTTCGGTCGTCTTTACGTCCTCGCTTGCCGCCAGCACGGGCTTTCCCGCAGCATCGGCCTACTCCGCCACCAAAGCAGCGGTCAATTCCTTCAGCCGTGTGCTGGCCGTTGAACTTGCCCCGCGCGGCATTCGCGTGAATGTGCTCAGCCCTGGCCCTATCGACACGCCGATCTTGGGCAAGACGGTTGCGGATGTGGAAACGCAAAAGGCGCTCACCTCTTCGTTTGCGGAAAAGTCGCTGCTCAAGCGTCTTGGCACGTCCGATGAATGCGCCAAGGCCGCGCGTTTCCTGCTCTCGCAGGACTCTTCGAACATCACCGGCGTCGAGTTGCTCATCGACGGCGGCTATCGTCTGGCCTGACGCATCCTCCGCGCCTGCTCTCATCTCCCATCACGCTGATCGCCCATGTGGATCGTCCGACTCGCTTTACGGCGGCCTTACACCTTCGCCGTCTTTGC
>CAZNKC010000129.1:0-14891 GCA_964573315.1 uncultured Verrucomicrobiaceae bacterium
TCGCCGAAGCGGTCGGTGCGGACGCCCATGCGCTCCATGAGGGCGAGGTGGAGGCGGCAGAGCTTGCGGTTTTCGTCTTCCTTGTCGAACTCGAAGCAGCGGCCGCCGCGCAGGGTGCCGCCACCGCCGCCGGCGAGCACGAGCGGGAGCTGGGTGGAATCGTGCGCGTTGCCGTCGAACAGGCTGGAGGTGAGCAGGATCATGCTGTTCTCCAGCAGGGTGCGCTCGCCCTCCTGGGTGGCGTGCATTTTTTGCAGCGCCTCGGCCCAGACCTGCACCATAAACTCGTTGCTCTTCTGGTAGCCGGCGAGGCGCTCGGCGTCGTTGGCGTGGTGGGAAAGCTCGTGCTGGCCGCCTTTGACGTCGATGAAGCCGAAGTTCATGTTCGAGAGGTCGTTCGTCAGCATGTTCGTGATGACGCGGGTGCGGTCCATCTGGAAGGCGAGCACCATGATGTCGAGCATGAGGCGCACATGCTCCTCCTGCTGGGCGGGGATGCCGGCTTCCGGGCGCGGGAGCCAGGGCTTGGTGACGGTGGGTTTCCAACCGCGCGTCGTTGCTGCTTCGGCGGCGTTGAGTTTCTCGGCGCGCTCGATGCGCTGCTCCAAGTCGCGCACGGAGGCGAGGTATTCGTCGAGCTTTTGGCCGTCGCGCCGGCTGAGCTTGCCGCGCAGGCTTTTGGCGTCGCCGAGCACGAGGTCGAGCACGCTTTTGTCGCGGGCGCGTTTGCTTCCGTCGTCAAAGAGCTGGTCGAAGGCCTGCTGCGGGTAGATTTCCTTCGGCGCGGGCGTGGTGGGGCTGCTCCAGGAGAGGTAGGCGGAGTAAAGCGAGGTGTAGCCGCTGTCGGTGCTGTACTTCGGCCCCTCGGTGCCGATGGCGAGGCTGGCGACCGGCGTCTCGCGCCCGACCTTGGCGGCGATGATCTGGTCCATGGTGAGGCCGACCTCGACATCGGTGGTGGTCTGCTTCACCTTGAGGCCGGAGAGGATGTTCATCTTCGGGTAGTGCCCGCCGGGGCCTTCCACGGTGGTCGGATTCCACAGCCCTTTGAAGACCATGATCTGATCCTTGACCGGCTCCAGCGGCTTGAGCGTCTGCAAAAACTCCAGCCCGTCCGGCCCGTTGGCCGCGCCCCAGTGATGCGGGTTGACGCCGTTGCCAAAGAAGCAGGCCGCGAACCGCCGCGGCGCCTGCGGCACACCCTTGACCACCGGCGCGCCAAAGGACGACACCGATTCCAGCCAAGGCAAACCAAGCAGGACACCCACTCCACGAAGGAACCGGCGGCGCGAAAACTGGGAAGACTTTTTCATCATGGGGGGTAAAAGGACTACGCCACGGGGAGACGCAAGATTTCGGCCAAATCGCTGAGTAGCCGCTGTTTCACGTCAGGAGAACGAGTTGCGAGCGCTGTAGGGACACGGAGTTCCATTTCAGAAGCCGTAGTTTAGCTCCGTGGTCATCGATGATGCCGGGTGGTAGTTAAACTCCGTGTTGCAAAAGAAGCTCGGACAGCGAATCGCCGCTTTTGTGGTGCCGTGCGGCGGGGGTTTTTCGCTGGACGAGGAAGCGGCCCGGCGGGTGCTTTTGCCTTCCCTGTAGTCTTCGCCGCGTCGATCCGTGGCAAACCGAGCATTTCATGAACCATCCTGTCCATGATCGAGCGGCGCTCATCGTCAGGTGTCCCCTCAAGTTCGATGAGACGGGTGGTGAGTTGATCCGCTTGTTCCTGCGTCTGGCGGGGAAACTCGGGGCAGGGCATTGCCTCAACATCCTTCGGCTCCAGCTTGTTCAAGCCGTCGCCATAAAAACGGTTCACTCTGGAGAAAGCGATGCGTCCCCATGAACTGTTGAGGAAGAGCACCAGCAGCGGCGGCAAGTGAGCAAACGTTTCGCGCGCATACAGGCCGTGAAAGCAGGTGAGGTTCTTTGCCCCCGAGGTGTTGAGGATGAACTTCACCGTCTCCCTGGAAAACACCGCCACCCAAACATCCGCCACCGCCCGGTTCTCCGGCTGATACCAAACAGGGCGATGGCTTGGCAAATGCCGCTTGTGAATCCCCATCTCCTGCCCCAGGCGAAGATAGGAGTGGAGTTCTGCCCCGTTGGATCGGGGGCTGAGCAAGTAACAACGCCGGTCCGCACTGGCGAGCGAGGCCAGTTTGCGGCGCGTAAAAACAAGGCCGTCCGCATCCGTTGCCTTCGTGACGCATGGCTCGATGTGCTCCTCCGTCAGCCGGTGCTCGTGCAGCAGCGACTCGCTCAAGCAGAAAAAGTCATTGGCGCCCGTCGCGATGCCGCGCCGGCATTGAAAGTAGTCGCCAATCCTGCGCGTGAGATGCCGCACCTGTTCCGAAGGCGAATCCTCAAGCAGAACATTCAGCCACTTTTCTTTTGGGTCGAAGCCGCGCAGGTCGTGAACGATCCGTGCCGCTTGCCGTCCACCGCCAGCTTCAAGCAACTCATCCACGAAGTCCGCCGCTGCTTCGAGCGACGTGGCCTTGACAGCCTTCACCGGACGATTCGCCGCGCCTCCGCGCTCTAAAAAAAGGATGGCGCTCGTGGTCAATGCGTCAGCGAACAGACTCAACTCCGGCGCGAAGACGACGACACCGGCGGGGCGCATCTTCTCGATCAGCCGTTCCTTGATTTCTTCGCCAAAGTTGGCGTTCATGAATTCGGCGGGCAGCAGCACGGCGGCGCGTCCGCCGGGAGCCAGATCATCCCAAATCTTGAGCAAAAAGAGCGCGTACAAATTGGTCAACCGGTCCAGCGGCACACCGAACCGCTCGTCGAAATAGCGCCACTCGGCTTCCGAGTAGGCAAGCCGTTGCGACTTCACATAAGGAGGATTGGCAATGATGCCCGCAAACTGCCCCGCCTCCGCAAACAGGTAATCCGCCAGGATCAACTTCGTGCCATGCGGGGCCGTGTTTTTCGCCCGTTGAAACGTGTCCTCGTCCCGCTCCACCGCGACCAGATTCACATCCCCGCGAATCGCGGCGCAGGCATGGAGCAGATTTCCCAAGCCCGCCGCCGGATCAAGCACCGCATCCGGCAGGGCGGACATCAACCAGCGCGCCATCATGGAAGCCACCGCCGCTGGCGTTGCCACCTGGCCCATCCGTTTCGTCTCGCCATCCCAGACCTCTCCGGCTGCTGTCCCATGAGCGCGCCCGGCAGCATACTCGACCCGTCCCGGATCAAGATACAAGGAGAGAAACGTCTGGCCTTCCTGGAGCTTCATGGAGCATCCTTTACTCGAAGTTAAACTGCGAATCAAGCAGGCCGTGGCTTCGATTGCCAATCGAATCTATGGCCACCGGGTGCCATTTCACGGGACGCCTGCCGTTGAGGCGCAGAATGCGCGTTGCTTTCTCCAATGGGACGGGTACTGTCCATCCGTTCGCCAAACTTGGCTATGCCTGATTCCACGTTCATCGCTCCGATCATCCAGACGCCATTGGGCGAGCGTCCGATGCCGGTCCGGTTTGGAACTTTGTATCCGAGGCAACCACCTTGCAAAATTGCGGGAAGCGGGCAAACTTTCAGCCATCCAGCAATCTTGATCCGATGAAAAAGAAACCCGCCTCCAAAACTCGCGTGTCCGCTTTCATGCGGGAGATGTGGGCCGCTGAGTCCGAGCATCCGGTTTTCGCGGGCAGCTTGCACAACTTCAAACTGATCCTGGGCGCGGAATCATCGAAACCCGGCGCACCCTGATTCCATGAGCACATCCATTAGAAATTTAACCGTGAAAAACTTCCGTTCGCTGGCGGACGTGTCGATCGACTTAGGGCCTATAAACGTGATTTTTGGCCCGAATGGGACAGGCAAATCGTCGTTTCTCGACTCGATATGGTTTATTCGTGACTGTGCTATTCGCGGTGTTGAATCTGCATCGGCGAAGCGCAGCCATGGGATTGGCATATTGCACGACATGGCCGAGGAAGGCGGACGCATTGAGATATCGGCATCCACGAATCGAATTTCTTATAACCTCCAAGTGGGCTTTGCATCGGGACGTATTGACCCTTTGCTTGGCGAACGGCTGTTTTCCATTGAGCGCAACAAGGTGCTCATTGAAAGATCGGTTGGATCAGACAAAATCAGATGTTTGAATTCTGGAACGGAAACCGAGCAAGAAGTGGCTCTGCGTGAACCTCAGAAGTTAAGCCTCGAATGGTTCTTAAACTTCGATCCACGCTTCGAGGAAGCCCAGGAGTTTGACCGGCTGTTCAGATTCACCCACTTCTATGATTCGCGTTCCTTTAACTTTTTCAAGCTGCGTCAGTATGGTTCCGAAGCCGGCCACGAAACTTGGTTGTGGGATCGTGCTGACAACCTCTGGTCCGTACTGAGGAATCTTCAAGGCATGAAAGCTCGTGATTCGCGCTACGACACGATCATGAACTACATGCGCAAAGCTCACCCAAGATTTCAAGACTTGGTGATCGAGACAACTGGCCCGGTAAGCGTTTATGCGAGCTTTATCGAAAAGGAAAGGGCACAGGAAATCAGAGCTTCTGGAGTTTCTGATGGGCATCTGCAGCTGCTGATTCTTCTGACGGCTTTGTTTGGCGACATTAAGGGCAAAGAGGGGGTTCTTATGTTCGATGAACCCGAAACTTCACTTCACCCGCACGCCCTTGCGGTACTCGCTGAGGCCATGCAGGAGGCGTGTGAAGGCTGGGGGAGGCAGGTAATTCTCGCCACGCATTCCCCGGCCCTGATCAGCCAATTTGATTCAAGCCAGATTTTTCAGTCGGGCTACAGTGAGTCCAGCGTCGTTTTCCAGCGGCTTGATGCCATTGAAAATGTTCAGGATTTACTGAACGATTACAATGTTGGCTCGCTATACATGGCTGAGGCGGTTGGTTCCCAAAGTGCTTTGCAGACGCCATGACAGACTGGCCATTTTATCGTTTTGGATTACTGGTTACAGGCAAAGGCGAACGTGAGGGTCTTCCGGGCCTCTTACGTCAAATCAACGATGATGGGCATTCGACATTCAAGGTAATCGCCAAGATCGAACAGCTATCTCCCAGAGATTCAGAAAAAGACGTTATTCCACTCAAAATCGTCGGCACACAGAAAAAACTGCCAACGCGTGACCAGGACATTGCTCTTCGGGTCAGATCGGCTCTTCAAGAGCAGGTGCAGGTTGATTTCATAATCTTAGTAGATGACTTGGAGAAGGATAGGCGAGAGCAAGTGGACGCTGTCGTTGATCGCTATAGCACGGCTGGAAAATTGCTTTTGGGGGAGGAGAGGTATCGCTTTTCGGTTCACCTGTTGGTCAACATGATGGAGGCATACTTCTTTGCCGACACAGACGCGATAAAGGAGGTGCTTGGATGCGATGTTGTTTCGCCAGAGCGGGACGTTGAGGATATCGGACACCCGAAGAGTGTGTTGAAAAATTTCTCGAATGGCATCTATGACGAGCGTGAACATGCGCCTAAACTGCTTGGAAGGCTTGATCTTGAAAAGGTTCTTGAGGATTCGCAAACATGCCGGTCTCTCCGCACGCTTGTCTCGTGGTGTGTTCGTGCCAAGCGGCAACGTCCTTCGGAACGGTTCCACGTGTCCGATGGAGATCTGTATCCCCCGACAATGAAACAAATAGAAGAGCTGCCTCCCATTGAATCGTAGAACTCAGCCTGCCGATTACCTTTTTACGCAAGCAACTGTTACTGGGGCTGTTGATGAGGAGCGTGACGTGGTGGCGTCAGTTGCCAATCGCATCTACGAGCGTTTGTTCAGGAACTGGCGGCTTTCGACGATCTGAAGGATGGCGTCGGAGAAGCGGCCTTCGTTTTTGGCGGCGGTGGTTTGCATTTCCTGGAAGAGGGCTTTGTCGGTGGGCAGGACTTGGCGGCCGAGGGCGTAGCCGAGGAGTTTGCGGCTGAAGTGATGGGCGAACTGGGGCTGCTGGGTTTTGAGGTGGGCGCGCAGGCCTTCGAAGCCGGTGAAGGGTTGGCTGCCTTTGACTTGGGCGGAGGTGTCGAGCGGCAGGCCGGCTTCGTCTTGCTCACGCCAGCGGCCGATGGGGTCGAAGTTCTCGAGGGCGAAGCCGAGGGGGTCGATGCGGTCGTGGCAGCCGGAGCAGGATTTTGAGGCGCGGTGCTGCTCGAGCATTTCGCGGACGGTGGCGGGCGTTGGGCCGTGCTCCTGGAGTTCGGGCACGTCGCTGGGCGGTGGTGGGACAGGGGTGCCGAGCACGGATTGCAGCAGCCAGTTGCCGCGCAGCACGGGGCTGGTGCGGTGGCTGCGGGAGGTCTTGGTGAGCAGGCTGCCTTGGCCGAGCAGGCCGCCGCGCTGCCGGCCGTTAACGCTGACTTTGACGAGTTCTCCGCCGGTGACGCCGGGCACGCCGTAGTGTTTGGCGAGGCGTTCGTTGAGGAAGGTGTAGTCGGCGGTGAGGATCTCATGCACGGGACGGTCTTCGCGGATGAGGTGGGTGAAAAAGAGGACGGTCTCGCGGTTCATGTCGCGCCGCAGTTCGGGGGTGAATTCGGGGAATTTTTTGTCGTCCACGGCGCTGTGGGTTTCGAAGCCTTTGAACTCGAGCCATTGCCCGGCGAATTCCTGGGCGAGCGCGGCGGATTTGCGGTCGCGCATCATGCGGCGGACTTGGGCGGCGCGGCCTTCGGGCTTGAGCAGGGAGCCGGCGGCGGCGGCTTGGCTGAGCGGGTGGTCGGGCATGGAGGACCAGAGGAAGTAACTGAGGCGGGAGGCGATTTCCCAGGCGTCGAGTGAGGTTTCGGCGCCTTCGGTGCCGGAGGGGGAAGAAGTGGGCGGGGACAGAACCCCGCCCTCCGTGGCGGCGAGGGCGCCGATCTCGGTTTTGTAGAGGAAGCGGGGGGAAACGAGGATGAAGGCGAGGCACTCGCGCGCGGCGGATTCGCGGTCGAGTTCCTTGGCGCGGCCTTCCTGGTAGAGCTTGTTGATTTGGCCGCGGTCTTCCTCGCCGAGCGGGCGGCGCCAGGCGAGGCCGGCGAAGCGGTGGAGGTGGGCGAGCACGCGCTGGTCGTAGGCGGCGGCTTGTTGCTCGTTCAGTTTTGCGGGGGCGACATAGCTCCAGTCTTCGCGCATTTGCTGGTAGCGCTGCTTTTCTTTGTCGTCGAGCACGGCGAGGAGTTGCTCGTCGCTGAAGTAATAGACGCCGGGGCCGGCGTGGTTGCGATAGAGGTTGCGCGCGACTTCTTCGAGCCGGCGCTCGAACATGTCGGGGAAGACGGTTTTCATGCGGGTGAATTCCGCCATGGTTTTGCTGGCGGCTTCGGTGCGCACTTTCCAGATGGTGAGCACGCCGGGGAGGATGGCCTCGGGGTTCGGCGGTTTGCCGGTGACGAGGGTCCATTGCACGGTGGCGTGATCCACGTCCGGGGCGCGCATGTCGAGCTTGCCGGTGCCGGTGATGCCGGTGGCGTCTGCGGGCAGCGGCAGGGTGATGACGGCGGGGGCTTGGGCGGCGAGCACGTTTCCGGGCACTTCGTTTTTGCCGAGCGGGTCTTTGCCAAAATGGGCGAGCGTTTTTTCGATGAGGGTGACGCGTTTTTTCAGATCCTCGACGGACTCGCCTTCCTGCGCGGCGGGCTGGCCGGATTCGATTTCGGCGATGCGTTTGGTGAGCGCGTCGCGGCGCTGGCGCATGAGGGGGGCGTATTCGTGATTTTTGTCGCCGATGCGCAGGCTGAGGCCGCTGATTTGCACGTAGTCGCCGGCGTTGCCGTCGCCGAGGTCGCCGAGAATGAGGTGGACTTCCTTGGGCTGCTTGGGCGCGGCATCTTGCGGCACGGCGCCGGAGGAGCCCCAGCCTTTGGTGTCGCTTTCTTTGGCGAGCGGGTCATTGAGGCGGTAACCGCGCAGGCCGTCGGCGTCCTGCTGGCGGCGCTGGACGCCGGAGCCGGCTTTGGGCAGGTTCCAGGAGCGGCGTTCGGCTTGGATGTCGCGCAACGCGGCGATCACGGTGGGCGGGGTTTCTGCCGGTTTGTCCGCAGCCGGGGGCGGCAGGGCGAGCCAGGGGGCGCGGGTGAGGTCGAGGAAGCGGGATTTGAGGTTGGCGTCGTTGAGCATCTTCCACCAGTTGGCGAGGAAGGCGGGTTTCAATCCGGCTTCCTGGGCGAGCTGGTCGAGCGACTGCGCGCCGGTGAGTTCTTTGTGTTTCCACTTCCAACAGGCGAGCAGGTAATCGGCCTCGCGGAGGTCTTCGTCGTCCGTGGGCAGGTGCGGTTCGGCCCTTTTTTGATACCAGACATAAAGCGCCTGCTGGGCTTGGTCCTTGACTTGATCCGGGCTGCGCGGGCCGATGCGCTGCGGGTGAAAGACGATGCCGCTGCCGGGCAGGACGGTGGCGTGATCGGCGAGCTTGCGCGCGGCGGCGAGGTATTTGTCGAGCTGAGAGGGATTGACGAAAAGGGTGTCGCCGGTGTTGGCGAAGCCTTCGCCGCCGCCGCCGTCGGGCTGGAATTCTTTGGCGAGGCCGAGATCGATGCCGGTGAGGTCGCGCACGGTGAGGTCGTATTCGGCGTTGGTGAGGCGGCGCAGGGTGACGGGGCCGGGATCGCCGGCGTTGGCGGCGGCCACGGCGTCGAGCGAATGCGTGGTCCAGGCGAGCAGGCGCTTTTTTTCGTCGGCGGTGGGCTGGGTGTCGTCTTCGGGCGGCATCTCGCCTTTGGCGATGACTTCGCGTACTTTTTCCCAGAGGGCATATTCGGCTTCGACGGCGGGGTTTTCATCGAGCCGGGCCAAGTCCACGCCGCCTTTCATCTTGCGGGCATTGTGGCAGTCGTGGCAGGTTTCGGCGAGGATGGGGCGCACGTCCTGCCAGTCCGGCGCGGCGCGCAAGGCGGTGCAGGGCAGGGCGGCGGCGAGGCAGAGGCTGGCGGAGATGGAAGTCCGGCGGGGCATGGGCAGGGTTTTGGGGGTGAACAAGATACGTGCCAGAGGGCGCGGGTCGTTCAGCGGGTGGCGATTGAAAAGCCGCGCTTCAGGCGGCGCGCACGGCTTCGAAATCAAAGCCCGGCTGGAGCCGGGGTTGAACGTCGATGGCGTAGATCAGGCCGTCGGGCGCGCGGATGAAGTTGCGGTCGTGGGTGTCGGCGAGTTGGACGCCGTCGTCGCGCTGCCAGAGCATGGCGCTGCCGTCATAGGCAAAGCCGAGGCTGCCCAGGAAGGCGGCGATTTCATCCTCATCGGGCACGAAACGCTCCGGGTGCGGCTGGATGTAGCTCTGCGAGGTGACGATGCTCGGTCCGTCCTTCCGCCGCCACATGCCTTCAAAGGCGACGTCATCGCCAAACACGCGGTTGCTCAACCGCAGACGCCGCAGGTAACCTGCGGGTGTGAAGTAGCCGAACTAGCCGAACCCGGCTTGGCCGGGGAAGGTGGCTTTCCAAAATCTGCGGGCGCCCGGCGCATGAAACACCTCATGCTCACGCCCCGACTTTCCGAAGGCGCGGACAGGCAAGTCTCCCTCCTTCAGAGAACAGCCGCGGCGCGACGCAAACCTCCGGAGCGCCTGGAACTGGGCTTCGACGCGGGCCTCCCACTCTGCAACCGGATCCCGTGGCTGACCCACATTTGCCATTCGGCCGCTTGTTCGAGGAGTTTTTGGTCTGCCGGAGAGAGCGGCGCTTTCTGCTTCTGCAAGGTCCATATCCGTTGCGCGTCCTCAAGGGGGATGGGCTGAGGTTCGGTGGGTGTTTTCATGGTTCAAGATGGCCGCAAAATTTCAGTTTGGCAACCTGCAATAGGCACGGCCTTACTCATGCGGGCGCGGAAATTGAAAAGCCGCGCGCCAGTCGGACAAGCAAGGCCGGTTGCAAATCGCGCGCGCTGTGGCTCGTTGCCTGATGCCGAACATCCACGATGATCCCGCCGCGCTGAAGGCGCTTCAGGACGACATCTATCGCGAGCGTGTGCTGCGCGCGCGGGGGATGACGGAGGAGCAGCGGCTGGCGGATGTTTTCGAACTGTCCAATCATCAGTTCGGCATGATGCTCGTGGGCGCCATGCACCGGCTGGGCACGCGGGATGAAGAGGCGGGGTGGCGGGAGGTGCGGCGCTGGATGGCGCGGCTCGACAAGGTGTACGATCACGGTTTTTACCAAACCCAAAAAACCCGCACGGCATGACGCTCGAGGAACTGGCGATCAAAACCATTGAGGCTGCCGAGGAATTGGGGGTGGATTTCATGGCAGTGGGGGCCATCCCCGCCGGGGCGTACGGCATTCCGCGTTCAACCCGGGATGTTCTTGCAAACCTCCGCTCGTTTCCCGCAAGCGGGCGGCAGCGGGGTGGCGCGTGGAGTGCGAGTGACAGGGCATGAGCCAGTCTTGCTTTTTTCCCGGTTGCCCGCAGCGCTGTTTGTTTCGCAATGACGACGTGGAGGCGCATTTGGTAGGGGTGACGCCCGATGGCGGCGGGGTGGAGGCGTGCTTTTCCTGTCGCGCGACGCTGCTGGTGACGTTTGGCCGCACCTGCCTGCGGCTCGGCGGCAAGCTGCTGGAGCTGGCCACCGGCCAGCAATGCGAGGTGCCGCCGCGCTGTCCGGTGCGGCTGCTGGCGGGGCAGGAGGCGGATGTGATGCTGTTGTTGAAACGCGGCCACGAGAGCCTGTTCGAATCATCGTAGCACAGCCCGCCCCGGCTGTGTGGCGGTGCGGGCATCCTTGCCCGCCGTCAAGGAACGGCACTTGCCAAGTGCCAGGGGGGAAGCGCCAGACTTGGCAAGTCTGGCTCCTTGGAGAGATCAGGCGACCGCCGGGCAGGAAAGGATGCTGTTCCAGAGTGCGTGATGGGTATCATCCGCCTCCGGGCGCAGGCCGATGCCGCCGCAGAAGCGGCCGTTGCCGTCGTAAAACTCCAGGCAGCGCACGTCCTGCCGGTGGTTGGCGAAGCGGGTGACCCAGACCTCGGCGCCGGGCGCGTGGCGGCGGCGCAGGGTGAGCTGGACGGCGTCCGAAAAGAAGGTGGCGCCGCAGCCGCAGGTTTTGAAGCGTTGCGGATAGAAGCCGCAGGGCACGAAGGCGGCGGCGGTGCGCACGGCGGCGCCGAGCGGGCCGTCGTGCAGAGTGAGAGCGCTGACGGCGGCGAGGGCGGCTTTTTGCGGCGCCCGCCAAGCCAGGCCCGGACCCGCCGCGCGCAGGGCGGCGAGCCGGGGGACGCCGGGGTGTCCGGGAAAAAAATCATCCGGCAGGGAGCGCGTCAGGCTCAGCCAGTGGGCGCGGATGGCGCACAGGGTTTTGCCCTGGGGCGCGGCCAAGTCCAGCGCGGCGGGCGGCGGCAGGGCGTTGGAGATGCGCTGCTGGCCGGTGCCAAATTGGCGGGCCAAGTCGTGGAAGCACTCCAGGTCGGTGCCGTTGGTGGCGAGGAGCTTCAGCGCGCCCTCTCCGCTGCGGTCGAAAAACTGGAGGCTGGCAAAGGTGTGGCCGTCTTGATGCTCGATGACCACGGCGGCGGCGCCGAGCACGGCGGCGTTAAGTTCCGTGCCGGACTCCAAGCAAAGCCACAAGCAGGAGTCCGGCACGGGGTTCATCGAGGCTGGAGCCAGGGCGGTGGCCAGAGACAGCGGACCGGCCACAGCACAAGCCATGACGAGATCCAGCCCCGAAAGCGCGGGCAGCAGCGCCTCCCAGCGCGGCTGCAAATTCAAAATGAGCGTGCGTCCGTCCCCGCCGCTCTGCCACAGCTTCGGCTGCATCCGGTCGAGATCGAACACCGGCGCGGTGAAGCTGTAGGAGATGCGGGGATCGGGAGGCATTGGGAGGGAGGGAATGAGGGATGGGGAGATGGAGGGAGTGCTTTATCGTCCTCCTACTCGTCCTCCTACTCGTCCTCGATTTTTCGGATTTCGGATTTCGGATTTCGGATTTCGGATTTTCGAGGACGAGGACGAGGACGAGTAGGAGAAGAATCAGAGGCTTTGCAGTTGCTCCACGGCCAGGGCGTTGAGCGCGTTTTCGATCCAGCCTTCGAAGGACTCGTCGAACTCCACGTCGCACTCGACGATGGGCAGCAGCCGGTGCGCGCCGGCGCGCTCCAGTCCGGCGTCGAGGTCGCGCCCGCATTTGCAGAAGTACTCATAAGCGGAGTCGCCCAGCGCAAACACGGCGTAGTTGAGATGCGCGGCGTCCAGCGGTTTGTGGGCGACGGCTTCCACGAATTCCTCGCAGCCGTCCGGCGGATCGCCGTCGCCATAGGTGCTGGTGATGACCAACAGGTTTTGGAACAGGGAGAGCACTCCGGCATCGCTGCAGGCCATGCTTTCCAGCGTGGGATCGTAGCCGCGCAGCCGGGCTTTTTTGGCGGCTTCCTCGGCGCAGTATTCCGCGTTGCCGGTGACGCTGCCGTAGAGGATGAGGAGAGGTTTTTTCATAGGGGACGGATCGGATCGGAGAAGTGCGGGTATGAGATAAAGGAGGTGAAGCCGGGGAAAGAAACGCACGGTCCGGGGCGGGGCGCTGTCGGCGGGTTGACCGGAACTGCGGGCGGGATGACTTCATCCGAAGGGGCGGGTGGTGAGCGGGCCGCTGTCGCCCACAATGGCGCGCGACGAACACAGCGCCCATTCCACGCCAAGCGCCATCCATTCATCCTATCATCTCGTGGGATGACTGACGGTGGCGGCTGAAAACGGACGCGCCGCCTTTTTTTTCTTACGCCCCGGCTAGAATCTCGCGCAGCGCGGCCAGATTCTCGGCCTCGTCAAAAAGGGCGCGCACCGGTGTCTCAAAGCCGGGGACGACATCGCTGCCGAGCAGGCCGTCCGCTTGGCGTGGCGCGGCGGGGTAGGCGTCTCCCTCCAGCCGGTGCGCCTCCACTGTCTCGGTCACGGGGTCGATGATCCAGTACTCCGCCACGCCATGTAGCGCGTAGTCTTGGAATTTGATGCCGCGATCCCGCGCCTCGGTGGAAGGAGAGAGCACTTCCACGATGAGGTCCGGGATGGGAAACTTCAGCGTGTCAGGATCAATCAACGCCGCCTTCGCCGTGCCAAAAAACATCACGTCCGGTTCGTAGTCATTGCGCGGGAAGACGGTCAGCGCCTTTTCATGCCTCACGAGGCCCAGCCGTCGCATGCGCACAAAGGCGCTGAGGAGATCGTAGGCATGCTGGCTTGCCGCCAGATGCCGGTTCAGAGCGGGAGAGTGCATGACGATCTCCCCCTGAATGAACTCCCACTTGTGCTCCGGTGTGATGTCCGCGTAAAATTTCTGCCGCAACTTTTGCTCCCTGGCCAAGGCGCGCTGTCCCTCTTGCAGCAGTTCGGGCAGCACGGGGCTTGCCAGCAATGATTCAAGGGTGACGGTGCTCATGCCCGCAAACATGCCTTCAAATCGTCGCTGTGCAAAGCCTCTCTTTTCCCGGAATTTCCGCTCACAATCCTTCATCCAATGAGTGAATGCCGGTTCGGACAGCATTCGCTTTGCATTCCCCTATCTCCATTCCTCCGTCATTTTTATTTTCTTTGAGTTGACAGCACCTGCAATTAATGAGATTACGACTCAATAGCTATAAAACAACGTGCCGCCATCTCTCCCTGAAATCTCCAGCCGCTGGCTGGGCCTCCCCAATGCGGACGCGCTCGCCGGTCGCGCGCTGCGGGACGATGAGGGCCGCGCTTGCGGCGGGGAATGGGCGCGCGCGGTGCCGCCGGGTTGCATCGCCGCTTTTCTGCTGCTGGAAGGCACCGCCACCTGGAGTGCCGGCGCGGGCCAGCCTTCAAATCAGAATTTGGCGGGGCGCATCCTGTGGGTCCATGCCGGGCGCGGTTGGAAAGGGGAGATCGTCCTCACCGGAGCGGCCCGTCACAGCGCCCTGCTGCTCTGCTATCCGGTGGTTTGGGCGCGGGAAAAGCTGGGGGATTTGGGCCGGGAACTCGCGCCGGACTGGCGGGCGCTGCTGCTCGCGGGCGCGGGTTCCGGTTCCGGCGCAGTGGAGCGGCCCCTGGAGGCGGAGGACCGGGCCTGGGCGCGCGGCTTGATGGCGCCCAGCCTGTGCCCGGCGGCGCGGCGTTTGCTGGAGGGCAGCCGGATGAGCGAGTTTTTCTTCCGCAAGGTGCTGCTGGAGGCGCGCGGGCAGGAGTTGTTTTGCACCCGCACCCGCCGTCTGGCGCTGGACCGCGTGGAGCGCGTGCGGCGGGCGCTGCGGGCGGATCTGGAAAATCCGCCGGACTTGGAAAGCCTGGCCCGCCTCTGCGGCTGCAATCCGCACTACCTCTCCCGCACCTTCACCGAGACGGCGGGCATGACCATCACGCATTACCTGCGGCAGTTGCGGATCGACCGCGCGGCGGAACTGCTCTCCCGCGGCAGCCACAACGCGAGCGAGGCCGCCCTGGAGGTTGGTTACCAGAGCATGAGCCACTTCAGCCACGCCTTCCGCCAAGTGAAAGGCGCTGCGCCGCGTGACTGGATGCGCGGCCGCGCCTCAAACGAACGGCAATCCGCGGCAACACGGCGGCAGCGGCCCGAGCCGGCCCGGCGCATGGCTTGCTGACGCTATGAACTACAGCAATCTCCTCTCCCGCCCCCACCAGCACCGCCCGCTCAGTCCCAAGCTGCTGCGCCGCATCCGGCGCGTCCGCAAAGCCGCTGCCAAACGCGCCGCGCCCAAGGCTGTTGAGACGGCGAAGTAGGCGCAGGGGGCAGGGCGCAAAGTGCAGAGAGCAGAGAGCCGGCGGGGTCTTCGCGGCGAGTTTCAAGTTTTCAGTTTCAAGTCTTCTTGGCGTTTGAAACTTGACCCGCGGATAGGAGAGGCACTGGGTGCCGCTTTGCGCCCTGCTCTCTGCGCCTTGCCTGCCACGGCGCTTGAATGATCGCCTAAAGGCAATGCCATTAAGTAATGGGAATGAGCTCGACGGGGATATCGCCGGACACGGAG
>CAZNKC010000130.1:0-11621 GCA_964573315.1 uncultured Verrucomicrobiaceae bacterium
AGAACAACGCTCGTCTCTCCGCAGCCACCAACGCCGGATTTTGGAATCCCCATCCATACTTGACCGCTCCATTCGTAAGCCCTGTCGGAGGGGCGGAGTACTTTAGGTTTATTTCACCGCGAAAGACCGCCCTGTGAAGACGCTAACGCGCCTGCCTTACAGTTCATCCAGGAAGTGAGCGCATGAGAAGCGGAGAGTTTGAGCCTAGCGGACGATTCTTTGGACTTGGACTGCGGCAACCCTGTTGCCGCTTTGGGGGATGGCAGCCCTGCTGCCGGGGGTGATCTCCCGTCAACACGAAAGCTCATCCCGCCACCGGGACGCGTGAGCCAAGGAGAGGCGCTTTGCAACCGCCTGTCCCATAAAGACTGGGCGCTTACAAAGCGCCCCTCCTTGGTCTCACGGCTTGCACTTGCAAAGCCATTCCGGCGCGTCGCAGCCGCCGCAGGTTTCGGTGTTGTAGTGCAGGCGGGCGGTGATGGTCTTGGCTTTCGGGGTGTCCTTGTATTGCAGGATGAGCCAGTCGCCGTCTTTGATGACGGGCACGATGAAGCCTTTGACGTCGCGGGTGACTTCGAGCTTCACGAGCGCGCTGCGTTTGCCGGTGGTGGCGGTGAGGGTTTGCTGGTCAAGAGCGACGGGTTTCATGTCCTTGTCGAGCAGGGCGATGTGGAACTTGCCGTTCTTGACGAGGACTTCGCCGTGCAGCGTTTCGTTTTTGCTGAACTCGAGGATGCGGCCGCCGTTGGGGCCGAGTTCGACGCCTTCGTGGCCAAAGGCGATGCTGGTGATGAGGGTGATAAGGAGGATGAGTTGGGTTTTCATGGTTCCGTGGTTGGGTGTGTTTGTTTTTGTGTTTGTTTGAGCGCGGCCTTGCGGCCAAAGAGGAAAAAGACAGCGGGCGTGACCATGAGGTCGAGCAGGGTGCTGCTGACGAGGCCGCCGACGATGACGACGGCGACGGGATGAAGGATTTCTTTTCCGGGCTCGTTGGCGGCGAGCAGCAACGGCACCAGCGCGATGCCGGCGCACAGTGCGGTCATGAGCACCGGCACGAGGCGCTCCTGGGTGCCGCGCACGATCATGCGGCGGGTAAAGCCCTCGCCTTCATGCCGCATGAGATGCAGGTAATGGCTGATCATCATGATGCCGTTGCGCGCGGCGACTCCGCCGACGGCGATGAAGCCGACGATGGTAGCGATGCTGATGTTGCCGATGAGCAGCCAGGTCAAGGCGAGGCCGCCCATGAGCGCAAGCGGGATGTTCAGCATGACTTGCATGGCGAGCGAGAAACTGCCGAAGTGCCCGTGGAGCAGGATCAACACGGCGAGCAGCACCAGCGCGAAGTAAAAGGCGATGCGCTTCACGGCGGCTTGCTGCGCTTGGAACTCGCCTTCGAAGCGGAGGAAAAACCCTTCGGGCAGCATCACTTTTTCCTTCACGGCGGCGTCCCATTGCCGCACGAGGGATTCGAGGTCGCGCACGGAGGAGTTGGCGCTGATGACGATGCGGCGCTGGGCGTTTTCGCGGTTGATGACATTGGGGCCTTTGCCTTCGTGAATGTCGGCGACGAGGCGCAACGGGATGCGCTGGCCGCGTTCCGTTTCGATGAGCAGGTCGCCGATTTTTTCCGGCGAATCCCGCCAGGATTCCGGCAGGCGCAGGACGAGATCGACGGTGCGCTGGCCTTCGCGGAGTTCGGCGAGGGCTTTGCCGCCGAGCAGGGCGGAGACCTGCTCGTTGAGCGTGCCGGGTTGCACTCCGTAGGCGATGGCGCGCTCGCGGTTGACTTCGATCTTGATCTGCGGGATGGCCACCTGGGCTTCGAGGCTCACGTCGGTGAGGCCTGGGATGGTCTTGGCGAGGTCGCGCACCTGGGCGCCTTTCTCGCGCAGCACGTCGAGATCGGGTCCGAAGATTTTTACCGCGATCTTCGCGGAGACGCCGCTGAGCATGTGGGAAAGGCGGTGGCCGATGGGCTGGCCGACGCTGAGGAAGGTGCCGGGAATATTGCCAAGCTTTTCACGAATCTCCGCGAAGACGATCTCGCGCGGGCGTCCGTCGTTGTGGAACTCGACGTCGAACTCGTTCACGCTAACGGGTACGACGTGGTCGTCCCGCTCGGCGCGTCCGGCGCGGCGGCCCACGCTTTTGACCTCCGGGACGCTTTGCAGCAAACGCACTCCGGCCTCGCCGATCTCGTTGGTCTGCGCCAGCGAAGTGCCCGGTGCGCCGGCGAGCGTGATGGTGGCGCTGCCTTCGTTGAAGGCGGGCAGGAATTCCTTGCCCATCATCGGATAAAGCATCAGCGCGGCGGTCAGCAGCACTCCCGCGAAGGCGATGACCAGCACCGGCGCGCCGAGCGCGGCGCGGAGAAAGGTGCGCTCGACCGTCCACTTCATGGCGCGGACGAGGAAGCTTTCGGGTTTCGGTTTTCGGGCTTCGGATTTTGGAACCAGCAAAAAGGAGCACAGCACCGGGATCACCGTGAGCGAGACGACGAACGACGCGGCCATGCTGGCGATGGTGGCGATGGCGATGGGCGTGAACAGGCGGCCTTCGATGCCTTCCAAACCTAACAACGGCAGGAAGACGAGAATGATGAGGACGGTGGCGTAGAAGATGGAGTTGCGGATTTCGCTGGAGGCGTTGGCGATGATGGTGAGGGTTGTTTTTTTGTTGGGGGAGGCAGCGGGCAGAATGCCTGTCCCACTCCCGGCAGGCAGAATGCCCGTCCCACTTTCCCGCAGCCGGCGCCAGACGTTTTCGACATCGACGATGGCGTCGTCCACGACCATGCCGATGGCGACGGCGAGGCCGCCGAGGGTCATGGAGTTCACACTGACACCGAAGGCTTGGAATATGAGGAGGGTGACCGCGAAGGAGAGCGGGATGGCGGTGAGGGTGATGACGGTGGCGCGGATGTTCAGCAGGAAGAGAAACAGGATGATCGTGACCATGAGCGCGCCGTCGCGGATGGCTTCTTTGAGGTTGCCGATGGCGTGCTCGATGAAGTCGCCCTGGCGGAACAGGATTTCGGCGGTGACACCGGCGGGCAGCGTGGCTTTGAGTTCTTCCAGCGCCGCGGTGATGTCTTCGGTGAGCTTGAGCGTGTCAAAGCCGGGCGCTTTGTCGATGCTGAGGATGACACCCATCGCGCCGTTCACGCTGGCATCACCGCGCATGGTCTGCACGGCGTGGCGGACCTCCGCCACATCGCTGATGAGCACGGGACGGCTGCCGACGGTTTTGATGACGGTCTGCGCGATGTCCTCCAGGCGCGTGGTCATGCCGAGATTGCGCACCATGATCTCGCGCGGGCCGGCTTGCAGGTAGCCGCTGGTGGCGTTGCCCGCGGCCCTGCTCACGGCGGCCTCGATCTCCTCAAAGGTGACGCCGAACGCGGCGAGGCGGTTCGGGTCCGGCTGCACCTGGATTTGTTTCACGCCGCCGCCGATGGTGAGCACTTCGGCGATGCCGCGGATGCTCTGCAAGCGCGGGCGGATCGTCCAGTCGGCCAGCGCGCGCAAATCCATCGGCTCCATTCGCCCGTCCGCGCTGCTCAAGCCGACGAGCAAAATCTCACCCATGAGCGAGGACACCGGCGTCATGCCGGGTTTCACGCCGTCCGGCAATGTGCCGAGCACGGCCTGCGTCCGCTCCTGCACGAGCTGCCGGGCGCGGTAGATGTCCGTGCCCCAGTCGAACTCGGCAAACACGAGCGAGAGGCCGACGTCGGAGTTCGAGCGCAACCGGTCCAGCCCGCCGACACCCTGCACCGCGCTTTCCAGCGGCCGGGTAACGAGCATCTCCACCTCCTCCGGCGCGAGGCCGGGCGCTTCCGTCAGGATGGTGACGGTGGGTTTCGTCATGTCCGGCAAGACTTCGACAGGCAAGCGCGTGAGCGTCTGCCCGCCGAACAAAAGCACAAGCAGCGCCGCCATGAGCACGAACGGACGGTGATGCAGGGAGAAATGGATGAGGCGGTTCAGCATGACCGGCCCCTCCCTGACCACGGTTGACGGCGGCAAGCCGGTGATGCATAATGGGCTATGTTAAAACAGATTACTGCCGCAGAGCAAAAGGCCGGCACAGCCAGCGCCGATGTCTTGGCCGCGCCTGCCGCCCCCGAGCCAAAACCCACGTTCCTGGAATTTCTTCTCAATGAGGATAATCCTTGGCCGGAAGATTTTCTGCCGGAACGTTCGCGGCAGATTGAGACGCATCGGGAAGTATCGCTGGCATGAGTTTCCTTCTCGATACGAACGTCATCAGCGAATTGCGACGCGGCGCGAAGTACCATCCCAATGTCCGCGCATGGGCCGCTCAAAACATGGACAAAGGACATTACATCAGTGTTATCACTCTGGGAGAGATTCGGAATGGAATCGAATTGTTGCGGCGAAAAGATGCCCAACGCGCCGGCAAGATCGAGGCAGATATGCTCCAATTGAAAGCCGAATATGCGGATGCAGTGATCCCGCTCGATGATGCGGCCGCCGATCTCTGGGGCAGATTGAATTGCCCAAAAACGCTTCCTACCGCTGACAGTATGATCGCGGCGACTGCTCTGCTGCGTGGCTTGACGGTCGCCACGCGAGATATGGATGACTTCACCCGTTGCGGGGTTTCTGTTGTCAATCCATTCACCTGATTGATGTTTCATTCCGCCGCCTCCTTTCTTTTCAAGGCAACGACGATCAATAACACCAGCAGCAAACCGCTGGTGGCGGCGAAGAAGGTGGTGAGTGTGTTCCAGCCGGTGCCGCCTTCCGCGTGATCGTGGCCGTGGTGTCCTTTTTCCGCGGCGGCGATTTGTTCCTCGGTCATCTCGGTGCCGTCCTCGTTGTGCGGGTGGCCGTGGGCGGCGTCCATCGCCTCTCTGAGGCTGACGCTGCCTTTGCCGGCGAAGGCCAGGGCGTAAGCGCCGCGGGTGACGACTTCATCGCCGGGGAACAATCCTTGCAGGACTTCGACGAACCGGTCGTTGCGCGCGCCGAGCACGACGGGCATTTTCACGAAGGCGTTTTTCAATTCGTAGTCCTTGATGTAAACAAAGCGTTCCGCCGCGTCGCCCTGCACAGCGGCGCGCGGGATGGACAGGATGTCCTCGCGCTGGCTGACCACGATGCTGAATTCGGCCCTCATGCCGGGACGCAACAGGTTGCCGGGATTCGGGACGTGGAAGGCGGCCTCGATGGTGCCGGTGTCTTCATCCGCCACGGTGGCGATGTGGGCGAGACTGGCCTCGAAAATTTGATCCGGCAGCGCGGGCACGCGGATGTGCGCGGTCTGTTCGATCTGCAACCGGCTGGCGAGATGCTGCGGCACATGGGCGGCGGCTTCGACGGTGTCGAGGTTGATGATCTCGATCAATGCCTGGTCCGGGGAAATCGGCTGGCCGGGCGCGATGTCCACCTTGGAAACCAGGCCGCTGATGGGCGCGGGCAGCATGACGGTGGGCGGCGGATCACCGGGCTGCCGGCTTTCCACCCAGGCCACTTCATCGCTTTCCTCCACCTGCTGATGCGGCACGACGAGCACGGAAAAGGCGCGCCCAGAGATGCGGCTGCTGACGACGGCTTTTTGGCCCGGCAACACCTCGATGGCGCCAAGGGCGAAAAGGGTTTCCTCAAAGGTGGTTTCCTCCGCTTCGGCGAATTCGAGCTGGAGGCTGTTCACGGCGGCTTCGTCGAGAATGACGCGCTCCTGCGCTGCTGCCGGAGACAACCACGATAGGACGGATAGGACGAATAAAAAACGCTTCATGACTGGCGGGTTAGTTAGATTTACGGCTTGCCGATGGCGGCTTCGTAACGAATGCGGGCGAGATGGAAATCGCGCTCGGCGTCGAGCGCGGCGGCTTCGATCTGGAGTTGCTGGTCGCGGGCGCGGAGAAGGGTGATGAGGTCGGTCTGGCCGGCCTCGTAGGCTTTTTCGAGCCGCTCGTTTTGTTCGAGCACGAGCGGCAGCATTTGGTCGCGGGTTTCGCGCACGAGCGCGGCGGTGGCCTGCATCTCGCGGCGGGCGGTGTCGGCCTCGCCGGTGATTTGCGCGGCGAGCGCGGCGGCTTCGAGGCGCTGGCGCTCGGCGGTGGCGTTTTTTTCGACGATCTCTCCCTGGTTGCGATTCCACAAGGGCAGCGGGATGGAGACGCGAAAGCCGATGAAGCCGGTGCTCTGCCTGCCCTGATCCTGGACATATTGCCTCTCCGGCCCGCCGACGATGCCGAGGCTCACGTCTTGCAGGCGTCTGGATTTCGCGAGCGCGGCATCCGTCTGCGCGGCCTGCGCTTGCGTCTGCGCGAGTTGGTAGTCGGCGCGCTGCTGCCAGGGCGTGACTCCAGGTAGGACGAGCGCGGGCAGGCTGCCGCCGAGAGTGAGCGGCTCGCGCGGGGCGATGCCGAGCATGGGCTTCAACGCGCCGAGCAGACCGGCGCGCTCGGCCTCGAGTTTTTTCACCTCCAGATCGAATCGCCGCGCGTCCACTTGCGCTTGCGCGGCATCGAGCGGCGAGACCTCTCCCTGCTCGGCGCGGCTTTGGGCGAAGCCGGCGAGCTTTTGCGCGAGTTCTTTCTGCCGCAACCGCAGAGCACGCTGCTGGTCAAGGGCGAGCAGCCGCACCGCCAGCACGCGCGCGCCGGCGATGAGGCGGCGCTCGGCATCGCACACTTCGAGTTCGGCGGCGGTGACGAGTTGGGCCGTTAGTTTTTTCTCCAGGGAAAGGCGGCGTGTCAGCGGGAAGGATTGCTCGAAGGCAACTTCGCCCTCCGCCGGGCTGAGGCGGCTTTCCGAACGCCAGTCGAAATTGAGGCTGGGATTGGGGGGCCTGCCCGCGCCAAGCTGCCGCCCGCGCGCTTCATCAATGGAAAGGCGGGCTGCTTGGAGGCCGGGATGATGGGTGCGGACACGGTCCGGGATGTCCCGCAAGTCGAGGGTGTTAGCGAACAAGGTGGCGGGCAGCAGCGCGCCGAGAAGGAGATGTCTCATGGATGAGGTCGGTTGGAAAAGCGGTGGGACGGATTGGGTATCCGCTCGCAAATGCGGCGCGGCAGATCGCGCCGGGCGGGCGGCATCAGGCAGCCGGGGACGTGCCCGGCTCAATCCGCGCTTTTCAAAGCCTCAGGGAAATGGTCTGCGAGAGCAGCCGTGGCCAGTCTTCCGCGAGCGGACTTCGTCGCAGCAAACGCCAGTCCGGCGCGTCGCGCGCGGCAGTGTCCGCCTGAGCAATGAGCGGGAGGCTTTGCCAGTCCCAGCCGGCATCCACCGGCATCAGCGGCGGAATTTGAATGGGATGCAGACCAGCTTGATGGGCGACCAGCGAATCCACGACGGCGGGATGCGAATGGGTGTCCTCGTCATCGGGGCACTCATGGTGATGCGGCAGATCGTGGTCATCATCTTCGTGATGATGAGCGCCCGGAGCCGAAGCGTGACAGTGATCAAAGAGTGTCAGATGCCCGCTGCCGGCGCAGTCGCAGAAGTAACCGCGGTGCATGCCAAACGCCTGCGCCCAGCCGATCGCCAAAATGGCGCTGGCGATGAGGAGACGGCAAATGGGCTGGCTCATAACGTGGAAAAGATGCGTTATGATAGGCCGGGAGTCAAATGGGAGTTTCAGTGTTCAGGCTCGGGGCTTTTCACTTTTCACTTACCCCTTTTCACTGAGTGTTCAGCGTTCGGACTTTCGAGGACGAGGACGAGTCGCGTCACACACTGACCAATCCCAAGCGGATCGCTTCCGCGGTGGCTTGGGCGCGGTCGTTGACGCCGAGTTTTTGCAGGATGCGGCTGACGTGCTGTTTGACGGTGTCTTCGGCGATGCCGAGCGTGGCGGCGATTTCCTTGTTGGCTTGGCCGCGGGTGACGAGGGTGAGGATTTCCAACTCGCGCGGTGTCACGTCCTGCCGGGCAAGCCGGGCATCGAGCCGGGCGGCGATGTCGGCGGGCAGGCTTTGTTCGCCCGCCGCCACCTGCCGGATGGCTTGGATCAGTTCGGGGCGGGAGGCGGATTTTTGCAGGTAACCGAGCGCGCCGGCGCGCAGGGCGCGGAGGATTTCCTCGTCCCGGGCAAAGGTGGAGAAAATGAGCACGCGCGCTTCGGGATGCGCGGCGAGGATGGCGGCGGTAGCTTCGATGCCGTTGAGGCCGGGCAGTTGCAGGTCCATGAGAACCACGTCCGGGCGGTGTTTTTCATAACCCTCCAAGGCCTGCGCGCCGCTGTCGGCTTCGGCGACGACGCGGATGTCGTCCTCCAGTTCGAGCGAGGCGGCGAGGCCACTGCGGACGACGAAATGGTCGTCGATGAGAAACAAGGTGATGGGTTTCATGAATGTTGAGGCGAAAAAGGAAGTCGAGAGTTGAGTGTTGATAGTTCAAAATCAGCGGCTTACGCCGAAAGCTCCACAAGTCGCTCATTTCCAGCCTCTCAACCATCAACTATCAACTCTGTTTTTAGGTTGGGGAGTCGCGGCGGCTTCGAGCGGGAGACGGACGTGGACTTCGGTGCCCTGCCCCGGCGCGGTGCGCCAGCTCGTGGTGGCGTTGATTTTGCGGCAGCGCTCGCGAATGCCGATGCGGCCGAAGCGGCCGGCGGCGGGCGTGGTTTCGTTGTCCTCGAAGCCCTTGCCGTCATCCGTTACGCTTAGCAGCAACGCGCCGTCCACGACGCGCAAGCGGATCTGGACGCGGCTGGCGGCGGCGTGCTTGAGCGCGTTGGTGAGGGATTCCTGCGCGATCATGCGCAGGTGATGCGCGGTGGCGGGCGGCAGCGTGGGGAGCGGGCCGGTGACTTCGAGCGCGCAACGCGGTCCGTCCGCCGGCTGCCGGTCCACAAGTTCGCGCAAGGCGGCGGCCAAGTCGGTGACGCCGATGTCCGGTTCGCGCAGACCGTGGACCAGATCTCGGGCTTCGTTTTGCACTCTGGAGAGCAGATGCTGCGTCGTATCGAGCAACTGCTTGGCTTTGTCCTCCAGCGGTCTGGAGGCGACGGCGCCAAGGCGGATGGAGAGGCCGGCCAGCTCCTGTTCCAGGGTGTCGTGAAACTCGCGGGCGATGCGGTGGCGCTCGTCCAGCGCGGCCTCGCGAGCGACGCGATCGCGCAGTGTCCTGGCTTGGCGGGCGACCTGCCGCCGCAACTGCCCAATCCAGACGAGGCCGGCCAAAATCAACGCGGCCAAGGCGGCGACGAGTCCCAGCAAACGGCGCGTCGTCCACCAACTGGGCGCGCGCAGGATTTGCAGATCGTCCGCCGCGCGCAGCAGCAGCCGGGCGCGCGTGGGGCGGGCGCGGAAGCCACTTTCCGAGGCGGACTCGACCTCGCAGATGCCGGTGACGGCGATCTGGGTGCCGGGTTGCAATTCCAGGTCCGCGCCGCCGGGCAGGAAGGCCTGGACGAAGTCGTCCCCGTCACGCAACCGCCAGCCCGTGCCGTCCGCCGAGCGCCATTGCTCGACGACCTGCGCGGTGAAGCGGACCAGATCGGCATCGAGTTGAGCGGAGGCGAGGGATTTCACCTCGGTGGCGCGCGGCTCCGGAAGATCGCCCGGTTCCGCGGCCAGCAGGCGGGCATCGCTGATTCGCGCGCTGAACCCGCCCATCTCGGGGAAGCCTATGATTTCCACCCGGTCTCCGGGCGACAGGCCGGGCGCGGGCAAGTCGAGCGTGGCGGCGAAGGCGGCGGGCGGGTCGGTGGCGGGATCACGCAGAAACACGCGCGCATCGGGAAAAACGGCGATGACATTCCCGCGCAGCCGCACGCGATGGAGATGAAACCCTTCCTCGGCCCGCGGCTGGAAGCGCAGCAAGCGGGCGGCGGACTGCTCCGGCACGGCCTCGGGCGGCGGCGCGGGCTTCACCATGCGGATTTGATCCCAATCGGCGACGCGCAGGTAAGGCTGCACGAGCTGGCGGCGGTCGTTGATGCCGCCGGCGGCGAGTCCTTCGATCTCCACCAGGGCGTCCACCCATTCCTGCCGGTCGTCCAACGCGGCGTCCACGCGCGCCTCGATGAGCTGCCGGCCCAGCGCCACGGTCAGGACGGCCCGGTTTTCATCCAGCGGCGCGGCGCGGCGGATGACACCGCGCACTTGCACGCGCTGGTAATGCCAGCGCCCGGAGGCCAGATCGTCGTAAGTGGCCGCGCGCGCCGGCGGCGGCGGGCCGTGGCCGAGCACGCGAAAAGTGGCGTCATCAACGCCGGTGAGATAAAGACCGGCGTGAGTCACACCCTCGACGTGGACGAGGTCGCCGGGCCGCAGCGTTTCGATGCCTTCGCGGATGCGGAAAAAAGTGCCCGCCTCGTCGTCCTGGACGAACACCGTGTTCGGATGGTCGATGAATCCCACCCGCGCCTCCAAGCTCACCGGCAGTCGCTCCGCCGCCGCCTCGGCGGAAAGACGGCGCACCTCCGCCGCGCTGCCCAAAGGCCGCGCTTCTTGCCCGCACACGAACGCCGGCAGCAGGCAGATAAAAAGCAGCGGATGGCGGGCGGACGGCATGACAACAAGTTTAGCTCCTGCCCGCCAAAAGGGAACGCAGAAGTAGATTCGATTGGCAATCGAATCCTCCCCGCTCCGAGTAAATCATTGCCTGCGTGCTCAAGCCCGGCTACAATCCACGGCATGAAATACCCCGTCGTCCTCATTCAATCCGATGAAGGCTACGCCGTCGGCTGTCCGGCCATCCCCGGCTGCTGGAGCCAGGGCAGCACCCGCGAGGAAGCCTTGGTCAACATCCAGGATGCCATCCGCGAGGTGCTTGAGGTCAAGCAAGAACTCGAATGGCAGCAATGGCGAGAGGAAGGCTTGACAGTCGAGACCACCTCCGTCGAACTCGCCCATGCCTAAGCTGCCCGGCATCCACCACAAAGATGCCATCCGGGTCTTGGAAAAACTGGGCTGGCGCGTCATCCGCGAGGGCAAGCACACGATCATGGGTAAAGGGACGGATGCGCTGCCCATTCCCCGCCACAACCCCATTCACGCCATCACCATGGGCAACATCGCCAAAGCCGCGGGACTGACCCCCGAAGCCTTTCGCCGATTGCTGTAGCTCAAGCGCTTTTTTGAAGTAACCGCGGATGACACGGATTGAAGGGGTGACAGGGGAATGAGAGTTGCTTCAAGGGTAGAAAGATTGGGGGTAGAAAAATTTGAATTTCAAAAATCAGGATCTGATCTTTCCTCATTTCCCATCAGTGTTCATCAGTGTTCATCAGTGTTCCATCAGTGGTTCCCCTCATTCCCTTCTTCTCCGCCCCGGCTTCGAGTGCCACTCGAAGCTACGCCGGCCCCATTTTCCTGCTTGTCTCCGGCGCTTGGGACTCGTAGTGTACCACTGGACTTCATTTTTTGATCCGCGATGCTGTTCGACCCCATTCCCCCCGGAGCCTCCGCGCCCTCCACGCGGCGGCTGTTTCGACGGCGTGAAAAAAACGAAAACAAGGTGGGCCTGCTGCCCACACCCGGCTGGCGCAAGCGCAACCTGCAATTCCTCGGCGAGGTGCTGATCCCCGCCCTCCTGGCGCCGCGGCGGCGGGCGCGGATCTTCGAGGCGGTGCCGCAGGCCGGACCGCATGAGGCGGGCGTGACTTGGCTGGGCCACGCGGGCTTTTTTATCCAG
>CAZNKC010000130.1:11631-14887 GCA_964573315.1 uncultured Verrucomicrobiaceae bacterium
CCGTTTGAGCGAGCCCGCCCTGAAGAGCGCATCGACGGCGACCGACTTCGCCTCACCATGGTCGGCCACGCAACGCTCCTGATCCAGGTGGCGGGCATCAACGTGGTGGTGGACCCGAACTGGGCGCTCTGGCACGGGCCGGTGAAGCGGGTGCGGCAGCCGGGCCTCTGGCCGCACGACCTGCCGCCGGTCGATCTCGTGCTGATCACGCACGCGCACTTCGACCACCTGCACCTGCCGAGCCTGCGCAAGCTGGCGGCGGGCCAGCCGGTCATCGTGCCGCGCGGCGTCGGCGCTCTGGTGAAACGCTGCGGCTTCGGCCAAGTGGTGGAGCTGGACACCTGGCAAAGCGCCCGCTTCAAGGACCTGCACGTCACCCTCACCCCGGCGCGGCATTGGGGCGCGCGCATGATCCACGACACCCACCGGCACTTCGGCGGCTACCTCATCAGCGGACCGGAGCGCACCGTGTTCCACTGCGGCGACAGCGCCATGTTCGACGGCTTCGCCGAGATCGGCAAACGCGCCCAGGTGGACGTGGCCTTGATGCCCATCGGCGCCTACGAAGCGCCCTCGGGCCGCCCCGTCCACATGAATCCGGAGGAGGCGATCGACGCCTTCCAGATGATCGCCGGCGGCGCACTGGTGCCCATGCACCACGACACCTTTCCGCTCGGCGGCGAACCCCTGCACGAGCCGGTGCTGCGGCTGCGCCGGGAGGCCGTCAACAGAAGCATCGAGCACCAGTTGCGGGTGCTCGACGAGGGAGAATCCGCCTTGTTTTGAAGGTCGTGCCAACGGCGCGGGTGATCCTCATCGCGGCGGTCTCCGAGGACGGCTTCATCTCGGCCGGCACCGGCGTGCCGTGGGATCTGCCGCGCGACCGCGAGCACTTCCGGAGTTTGACGGCGGGCAAGTGCCTGCTGCTGGGACGGCGCACCTTTGACGAAATGCGCGGCTGGTTCCGCGACCACCGCCCGCTGGTGCTGACCCGCCGCGCGCTGCCTGAGCCTTGGCAGGATGCCGCCGTGGCCTCGGTGGAGGAGGCCGCGCAACGCGCCGGAGACGGCGATGGCGAACTCTGGGTCTGCGGCGGCGCTTCCGTCTATGCCGCCGCCCTGCCGCTCGCGGATGAATTGATCCTGACCCGGGTGCATGAACGGCTCGGCGGCGGCGTGCCCTTCCCCGCCATCAACCCCGCCGAATGGCGCGAAACCCAACGCAAGACACCTCCGGCGGACAGCGTGCCGAGGCCGGCGTTCGAGTGGGTCTGGATGCGGAGGAGGTGAAAATCCGAAATCCGAAGCCCGAAGCGGATTCATTTGGACAGGATGGGATAAGGGGCATTCCCGGCTCACCGCACACTGACTACCGCCCACCATCATTCGTCATTCGTCATTCGGATTTCGAGCTTCGGATTTCGGGCTTCGGATTTCGCGCGCCAGCGCCCTCACCCCGCCTGAAAACGCTTCCGCAAGGAACCTCCGGCGACGTAGGCGAAGCCGCCGAGGAAGAGCAGCAGGAAGGGCAGGCTCATCCACTGGCCGCGGCTAATGGCCAGCGCCACGAGGCCCGCGAAATAAAGCGCGAGCGCGGCTTCGACCCACATGGAGATGGATTTGCCGGCGCTGTAGCGCGGCTTGCGCATGGCGGCGGCCTGGGCGCGGTTTTCCACGCCGAACTTGGGCGTGCGAACGAAGTCACTGCGCTGGTTGAGCAGCGCCTCGAGGACGGCCTTGCCGTTGTTGATGGACATGCCGATGCCGAGCGCGAGCAGCGCGGGCAGGTAGGGGATGGCCCGCACCCAGCCGAGCCGGTCCTGCGCGCCCTGGGCGGTGAGGTAAAAGGTGATGACCGAGATGGTGGCGAAAAGGAACACCGGCAGATCGACAAAGACCGCTTTCTGCCAGGAACCGCCGAGCGTGAATGTGGCGGGGTACATGAGCACCAGCACACAGACCGTGAGCAGGTAGGCGAAGTTCGAGGTGAGATGCGCGGTGGCCTCGACTTTCTGCCGGAACGGGATGTCGCTGCGCCAGACATCGGCCAGGATTTTTTTGCAGACCTGGATGGAGCCTTTGGTCCAGCGATGCTGCTGGGATTTGAAGCTGTCCATGTCCGGCGGCAGTTCGGCGGGCACCACCACGTCCTTGAGATAAACGAAGCGCCAGCCCTTGAGTTGGGCGCGGTAGGAGAGGTCGAGATCCTCGGTGAGAGTGTCGTGCTGCCAGCCGCCGGCCTGCTCGATGGTCTCCCGCCGCCAGATGCCGGCAGTGCCGTTGAAGTTGAGGAAATACCCGTGGCGGCTGCGGGCGGACTGCTCCAGCACGAGGTGGCCGTCGAGGAAAAGCGCCTGCAACCGTGTCAGCAGGGAGAAATCCTTGTTCAAATGCCCCCAGCGCGCCTGCACCATGCCGATGGCGGGGTCGGTGAAGTGGTGGATGAGCTTTTGCAGGTAGTCCGGCTGCGGCAGGAAATCGGCGTCGAAAATGCAGATGAACTCGCCGCTGGCGCTGCCCATCGCGGCATCCAGCGCGCCGGCCTTGAACCCGGCACGGTTCGTGCGGTGGCGGTATTCGATGTCGTAGCCCTCGCGGCGGAGGTCGTCGCAGAGCCGCACGGCCTCGGCGGCGGTCTCGTCCGTGGAATCGTCGAGCACCTGGATTTGCAGACGGTCACGCGGGTAATCAAGCGCGGCCACGGCGCGCAGCAGGCGGCCGATCATGAGCGCCTCGTTGAAAACCGGGAGCTGTACGGTCACGCGCGGCAGCTCGGCGAACTCCCGTACGGGCTGGTGCTCAGCCCGGCGATGCCGCCAATAATGCCAAAGGATTTTGATCCGGTGCGCCCCGAACGCCGACAAGCCGGCGAAAACAAAGACGTAACAGGTGAGCCAGATGAGGTTTTCCCACTCGATCATAAGGGAGGGTTCCCGGAAAGAGCGGAAATCAATCGCCGCCAGTGGTCATACGTCAAGGAGCAAATTCAGTGCCAAAGGAATATTGAGAAAAGGCCGGCTGAAGCAGCGCGGAGCCGCCTCCTCTCCTACTCTTGCTCAGTCCTCCCGCTCCGCGCCGCCTCCGCCCGCTAAAAATGGGCGGGAATCCAATCCCGCCCTCCGGGAAAGGGCGCGCTGGCGCACGTTGGAGTCAAGCCTTCAGGCGATCATTAAAGCGGGTGAAACACAGGGAACGCTCGGAGTGATCGGCTAAAGCCAATGCCATTAAGTAATGGGAATGAGCTCGACGGGGATATC
>CAZNKC010000131.1:0-14884 GCA_964573315.1 uncultured Verrucomicrobiaceae bacterium
AGGACGTGATCGGCCGCGAATGGCAGCTCGGCACCGTGCAGGTGGACTACCAGCTCCCCGTCCGCTTCGACCTCAAATACACCGGCTCCGACAACAAAGCGCACCGCCCCGTCATGATCCACCGCGCGCCCTTCGGCAGCATGGAGCGCTTCTGCGGCGTGCTCATCGAGCACTTCGCCGGCCACTTCCCCGCCTGGCTCGCCCCCGAGCAGGCGCGCGTTCTGACCGTCAGCGAAAAAAGCGACACCTTCGCCCGCGAAGTCTTCGCCCAACTCCAATCCGCCGGCCTGCGCGCCACCCTGAATGACGAACCGGATAAAATCGGCGCCAAAATCCGCAACGCCCAGCTCGACAAAGTGCCCTACATGCTCGTCATCGGAGAAAAAGAAGCCGCCGCCGGTTCCGTAGCCGTCCGCCACAGCCGGAAAGGCGACCTCGGCGTCCAACCCGTGGCCGACTTCGTCACCGCCCTCGCGGAGGAAGTCCGGGAGCGGCGGCTCGCCAAGTAGCATTAGAGAGATTTGACGATCTCCGCATAGTTCGCGTGAAAGTCCTGCATCGTCGCCTCCCGCGGCTCCACGCCCTTCGCTTCGCGTTTCTCCACCCGCGCCCGCGCCCGCTGAACCAGGGCCAGCGTCTCGGGATGGTAGCGCCGCCGCCGCTGTTCATTCATCTCCACTTCCAACCGGATGAAGCGCAGCACACGCTCCGGCAGGCTAGGCACCTCTCGGGCCTTGGCAGACAATTCGGCAGGCAAGGGGATCCAATCGGGCAAACTCGTGGCGGCAGTGCTCATGATTGCAAACTACCTCCGGCGGCGAATTCCGACAAGATGAAACTGTTTCAGGCCATAGTGGCTCATTCCAGCGAAGATAACGGGTGGCTTGTGGGGCGAGCCGCTGGCTCGCTCATCGGGTGGAGTGCGACCGAGCTGATCGCACCACAGAGCACCGGTACTTCCGCATCAAGCGCCAATGACGGACTTGAGCGAGTTCATGCACGCGGCGGCGCGTTCTTCGACGTAGGCCATGGCCTTTTTCACCTTGGCCTCGGCGGCAGCGTAGTCTTGGTGAATGCCCATGAGGATGTCGAACATTTTTTCCGCCGGCGTGCTGTCGAACTCCGGCGCCCATTCCTCCAGGCCGATGTCCTTGAACATCCAGCATTTCGGCGAGTGGAACTCGGAGAAGGTGTGCATCATCGGCGTGCCGTTGGCGAGGGCCATGATGGGCGTGTGCGGCTCGTGGCAGATGACGGTGTGGGCGCGGGCGTAAAAGGAGCAGGCTTCGTCCACGTTCCAGAATTCGTCGAAGTTGACGACGTGTTTTTTGAGGTCGTCGGGCAGCGGGTCATAGACGAATTTTTTGTTATACTCCATTTCCTTGTAAACCTCCGGGGCGATGACGACCTTGCCGCCGGTTTCCTTGACCCAGAGGGCGATGAGGTCTTGATAGACTTTCGCGCGCCGAGTGTCGTCGGCGATCATCTCAGGTGTGGGGTGCAGGGGGTTGAGTTTCTGCGGACGCTTGTCGTCCACGCCGGGCGTGGTCGGGCTATGGGTGCGGAGCTGGAGGGTGATGAATTTCTTTTCCTCAAGCCCGTGTTTCTTCATGCGGGCGAGAGCCTTTTCCTCATCGCGCACGTCGATGCCGAAACAGCCGTCCGGACCGAACTCGAGGACCGGAGGTTTGACGCCGGCGTCCTTGAGGGTTTGGAGGGTTTTGGAATCGCGACAGTAGATGAAGGCGGCGCTGTTGAGCAGGTCGATGCGCTCCTCCGCGCCGGGGCCGGTGACCATGTCGGGGAAGTAGGACTGCCCTTGAAGACCCCAGGGTTTGCCGGTGCCGCGGCAGTATTTCATGAAATCGGTAGGCTGGCCCATGCCGGGGCCGCGGAGGAAGAAATCGGAGCGGGCGATGGCCTGCTGCACGGGGCCGTCCTTTTCGGAGAGGCTGCCGCGCACGATTTCCAGCTTGGGGAAGCGCTTCATGAGCATGTCCTCGACGGGCGGGGTGACATTGGCAGCCCAGAGGATGAGGTGGGCATCGGGCAGGTGCTGATCGAGAAAACGCAACGTGCCGGGCGTGTGGCCGATGTCACCGATGTTTTTCACGGCCCAGCCGCATTGGAGGAGGACGGTCTTTTTCTTCGCCCCCTGGGCGGCGGCGGGAAACGAAGCCGCGCCGAGCGCGAGTCCGGTAGTCTTGAGGAAATGGCGGCGGGTGGTGGTCATGATTTCGGAAAGGATTTCAACGCAGCATGAAGCGGATGTTTTCCAATGCAATGACGGCTTGGGGCCTGTCCGCAGGGGGAAAGGGGCATCGGCAGCCGCTTGAGCGTTCGTTCAATCTGCAATTCTTCACGATGCCCCCCATTCCCCTGTCCTCATTCCTCTGTCATCTTTCCTTCTTTTCCGGTTGGTTTTTTGGGGCAGGAAAATCTATGGCAGGAAAATGAGAGGAGGTAATGCGTGAACAACGCACCTCACACATCCCAAGTTCCAGCCAAGCCGGGGCCGCCGGCGGCGACGGCTCCGGCGCTCTTGCCTTCTTTGTTCTGGCTGACCCAGAAGGCGTACAGTTTTGTGTTTCTGGCATGGAACCGGATTCGGACGGGCTTGCCTTTCAATGCGCCCAGACTGGCGCCGCCGTTCCATTCGACAAGATGCTTCGTGCTGTCGGCCGAGACCGGCTTGCCATTCGCCCTCTCGAAACCGGGAATTGGTTTGCCGTCTTCGTCGCAGATTTCCGCCAGCAACTCTCCGGAAGCCGCTTCGAGATTGACGAACAAGTATTCGCCGTTGAACACCACGGGTCTTGTCAGAAGCGTCCGCTCCGCGTTGCCCGAGTTCATGGACGCGAACCCGTCGCGCCTGAGTGTGGCCACTCCGGTGGAGGCGTTGGCGTACATCCCGGTCCAGTAGCCGAACTCGACCTCCGGCTGCTTTTTGGTCTCGTCTCCTTTGAAGGCGGTGTAATAGAAGCGCAGTTTGTCTCCCACAATGGCGCACACGCCACCCACGGAATGAATGTAAGCGCGCTCCCAACTGTCCTTCCGGAGCGTGGCGCCGATGAACGTCTCCCGGTTGCTTCTGTCCCAGTGGAAGCCGTCCCGGCTGAAGGCGATCTGGAGTTCCGTCAATTTGGGATAGCCGTTGGCCGCGCAGATTTTGTTGGCCGGGCCGTAATGCATCTGGATGAATCCGATCATCAGGCTTTCATAACCCGCCGCGTCGATCTTGTAGAGCTGGGGGGCTTCGCCTATCGGGTAGTTCTCGCGTTTGGGATCCAGTTTGTCGGTACCGAGCCAGAATTCCGGCCCTCTCCCGCGCCATTCTCCCAACGCGGCGAGAAAATCCTTGTTCTCCCAGTAGGCGCGGGTTCTGCCTTTGGGCTTGTTGTCGCCCTGGAATCTGGCGTCGTCCTCGAACTTCAAGGTGTGGGCCTCGAAGAACGGCCTGATGGTGAACACCCAGCGTTTCCTGAAGGGATTGTAGAAGAAAGTGGAGTTGTCACCGGTGGGGCCGATCTTGCCCCTCGGTTGCCAGTGAATCCCGTCGGGGCTGGTGTAAAGATAGCCGCCCGCCCGGCCGACTCCCTCAAGCCGTCCGCCAAGGCTGCCTTCCCTGACATACATGTACATTTTGTAGCGTTCCGCCGGGGTGGCCGCGTCGTGATCGATCCAGACTGAAACTCCGTCGCGATGCAGCCCCGGCGTGTGCAGCACGATGTTCGTTCCCGGCACGACATCCAGCTTGGGGCGCTCCCAAGTGAGGCCGTCGGCGCTGACAGCGAGCGCTGTTTTATCGCCGTACCACCCCGACATGTACCACATTTTGAACAATCCATCCTTGGGATCGTAAAAGACGCCGTCTGAAAACGGAGCGGCCATCGGGCAATGGCCTTCGTTCATTTCCCATTCCTCCCGGGGGTTGAGAACCGGGTTCCTCTCGTATTTCTCCGGCTGATGGAACTGTCGTTCCATGTTGGTTTCCGCAATCAGAAAATCATCGACAAACAACTGCCGGCCAACATCGATGGGAAGCTTTTCCGGAATTTGCTCCAGATAGGGAACGGGCATCGGCTCATTCGGAAGACTGGTTTTTGGGGGCCATTCTTTGGGCAGCTTGATGCCGTTGTATAACGTCTCCCCTTCGCTTGGAGCTTCCGGGAGTAGCGGGGCAGGTTGCTGTCCCTGCGATGTCCCGACGCTCAAAGCGCCGAGGCCACCCAAACCGATGGCCCCCGTCCAGAAGGTGCTTTCTTTCAAGAAAGACCGCCGACTCAACGCGGCCCGCTGCTCATGGTGATTTGAGTTCATGCTGTTTGCGGGGTAATAGCTCTCACGAGCATTGGAATGTCGAACAACGAAAGTTTGGCTCTCTCCGCCCGCCTTGCCAAGATTTTTCAACACCCTGAGGGCGGGGCTCTGTGCCGGCCCATTTTTTCGCGGGCGGAGGCGGCGCGGAGCCGTCTGGATGTAGGCCGGGTGTCCCGAAGGGCGCCCGGCTTTCCCGCTGCGGACACGCTCCCAGCCGGGCGGGCTGCGCCACACCCGGCCTACGTTCGGACGGTTCCTCATGAGATGCCTGTGAACAGCAAAGTAAAATCATTTGCCTGCCAAGGCAGCCGCGTGACTCTATCAACCCCCCGCTCCCACACCCTTCGTCATTCGTCATTCGTCATTCGTCATTCGTCATTCGTCATTCGTCATTCGTCATTCCCCATGATCTGGACCCGCTTCCAACGCCTCGCTCTCGCCGCCTTCATCTGCGTCGAGGTTCTGCTGTTCGTGGGCGCGGCGGTGCGGGCTTCGGGATCGGGGTTGGGATGCCCGGACTGGCCGTTTTGTTACGGTTGCTGGGTGCCGCCGACCAGCGCGGATCAGATCGACTTCACTCAGCTGGATTTGGAGCAGTTCCGCAAAAAAGCCGCGCAACACGGGCGCGACCCGGCGGCGATCACCGTCGAGAGCCTGCGCGCCGAATTCGATCCGGTGGCGACTTGGATCGAGTACCTGAACCGCCTCACCAGCCTGCCGGTGGGCGTGAGCGTGTTGTGGCTGTGGCTGGCCTCCTTCGGCGAGTGGCGGCGGGGCCGCGGCAGAGTGTTCGTGGCGTCCACGGCGGCGCTGGCGCTGGTGGGCGTCAACGCCTGGCTGGGCGCGCGCGTGGTGCTCAGCGGTTTGCAACCGGGGATCATCACCCTGCACATGGCGCTGGCCATGCTGCTGCTGTGCGTGCTGGTTTACATCGCCTGGCGCGGCTGCGCCCAGCCGTGGCGGATCACTCCAGAGCGGACGCTGCGCCCGGCTTTCATCCTGGCGCTGGCGCTTTTTCTTCTCGTCATCATCGAAGGCATCCTCGGCAGCCAAGTCCGGGAAATGACCGATCATCTGGCCAAAGTCCACGCCGGCGAGCAGCGCGCGCAATGGGTGACGGAGCTGGAGCAGACGGGCTCTTACTTGGCGCATCGCAGCTTCTCGTGGCTGATCCTCGGCGTCGCGGTTTGGTTTGGCGTCGCGGCGCGGCGGGCGCTGGGCGGCTTGCGCTGGCTGGAGAAAAGCATCGTCGCTCTGGTGGTGGCGCAGATGGTGCTCGGCGTGGTGCTGGCGCACTGGGGCATCCTGCCGCTGGCGCAGGTGTTGCATGTGGGGCTCTCCTCCCTGCTCGTCAGCGGCCTCTGCCTCTGGCTGCTCGGCGGCGCGGGATCGGGAAAAAATCCAGGCCCGCCAGCCGAAGCAGCCTCCACCTGAAAGGGAGGGCATTTTTTCCGCAGTGGCTCCGCCACCAAACCCATTCGTGTCTATTGGTGTCCATTCGTGGTCCCAAAACTCTCCGCGCCACGCCGCCGCTTTTCACTTGCCACATCCCGTCTCGTCTGGTGTCATCCCCTTGTCCTTAAAAAATCTCTTTCATGCCTGACGAAACCTCCCCCTCTCCCAGCGCCCCCCTTCCTTCGGACGATGTCGCCGCCATCGACGAACTCCGCCACACTTACGCCCGGCTCACCGCCGAGTTGAACCGCGTCATCGTCGGCCAGTCCGAGGTCATCGAGCAGCTTTGCATCTGCCTCTTCGCCCGCGGCCATGCCCTGCTCATGGGCGTGCCTGGCCTCGCCAAGACCCTGCTCATCAGCAAGCTCGCCGAGACCCTCTCGCTCGCCTTCTCCCGCATCCAGTTCACCCCGGACCTGATGCCCATGGACATCACCGGCACCGACATCCTGCAGGAACTCCCCGGCGGCAAACGCGCCTTCGAGTTCGCCAAAGGCCCTGTGTTCGCCAATATCGTGCTCGCTGACGAAATCAACCGCGCCCCCGCCAAGACCCAGGCCGCCATGCTGGAGGCCATGCAGGAGCACAAAGTCACCGTCGCCGGCCGCACCTACACGCTCGACTCCCCGTTTTTCGTGCTCGCCACCCAGAACCCCATTGAGCAGGAAGGCACCTACCCGCTGCCCGAAGCCCAGCTCGACCGCTTCATGTTCATGATCGGCGTCGATTACCCCAGCCGCGACGAAGAAATCGCCATCGCCAAAACCACCACCGGCCTCAAGCTGCCGGACTTGCAGCACATCCTCGACGGCCCCCGCGTGCTCGCCTTCCAAGACCTCGTCCGCCGCGTGCCCGTGCCGGAGCACCTCTACGCCCTCGCCGTCGATCTCGTCCGCCGCACCCGCCCCCGCACCGGCGACGCCCCCGACTGGCTCAAACCCCTCGTCGGCTGGGGCGCCGGCCCGCGCGCCGTGCAGTACCTCATCCTCGGCGCCAAAGCCCGCGCCGCCCTGCTCGGCAGTTACGTCGTCCGCCGCGAGGACATCACCGCCGTCGCCGGCTCCGTCCTCCGCCACCGCGTCATGACCACCTTCACCGCCGAGTCCGAAGGCGTGAACAGCTTGGACGTGACCAAGCGGCTGCTGGACGACTTGGCGAAGGAGCTTTGACCCCCCAAATCGTCCTCGTCCTCGTCCTCGTCCTCGTCCTCGTCCTCGAATCCCCGCTCATTCCCATGCCCGCGCCCCCTCAATTCGACCACGAAAAACTCGAAGTTTATCAACTCGAACTCCAATTCATCTCCTGGGCCACGGACCTCATCGAACAACTTCGCTCCGAGTCCAGATCGACCGTCAAAGAAGTCATCAACCAACTCGACCGAGCCAGCCTTTCATCCCTGCTCAACACCGCCGAAGGCAATGGCCGCCGCAGAACCCAGCAACGAGCGCGCTTTTTTGATGACGCGCGCGGCTCCGCCACCGAATGCGCCGCGTGCCTGGATGCGCTTGTGGCCAAACGGGCCTGTCAGGCTGACCGCATCTTGGAAGGTAAACAACTGCTGGTCCGGGTGGTGTCGATGCTTTCGAAGCTGGTCGAGCGTTTTGACCGGTCGTCGAGGCAGGATAACTGCTTCCGCGAGGAGGCGGCTGTTTATCAGGCTGGGAATCGGACAGCGAATGGATTCGAGGACGAGGACGAGTAGGAGGACGAGATGAAAGACTTCCTCGATCCCACCGCCCTAGCCCGGCTTCTCGCCCTGCCGTTGAACGCCCGGCAGGCCATGCTCGGCAGCGTCTCCGGCCGCCATCGCTCCCCCGTCAAAGGCTCCTCGCTCGAATTCGCCCAGTACCGCAAATACGTCCCCGGCGACGACACCCGCCGTCTCGACTGGCGTACCTGGGGCCGGTCGGATCGCTTTTACATCAAGGAGTTCGAGGCCGATACCAACCTCCGCCTCTGCCTCGTCGTCGATGCCAGCGGCTCCATGGATTACCCGGATGCCGCGCCCGGCAAACGCACCCGCATGGAGTTCGCCCGCACCCTCGCCGCCAGCCTCGCCTACCTCGCCGCGCATCAGGGGGATGCCGTCGGCCTCTGGGGTGTCGGCGCGGATCACCGCCAAAAAATCCCCGCCAAACGCGGCGCCACGCATTTGAACCTCGTCATGGATCAGCTCGCCGAGTTGCAACCCAAAGGCGGCACCACCCTCATCGAATCCCTCCACACCGCCGCCGAGGAAATCCGCCAGCGCGCTCTCGTCATCGCCATCTCCGACTTTTTCGTCGATCCCGCCGAATTGAAAAGCGCCCTCCAGCACCTCCGCTTCCGCCGCCACGACGTCGCGTTATTCCACCTGCTCGCCCCCGAGGAGATCGACTTCGCCTTCGACCGCCCCGCCCGCTTCCTCGACCTCGAAGGCGGCGACCCCATGCTCATCGACCCCAGCCTCGTCGCCAGCCGTTACCGCGAAGTCGTCCGCGCCTACCTCGCCGCCATCGACACCCTCGTCCGCGACACCGCCATCGACTACCACCGCATCCTCCTCCACGAAAACCCCGAAGAAGTCCTCGCGCGCTTTTTGCTGTCCCGGCTGCAAAAAGGCGGGCGTGCCTAAAGTGGCGCAACCATCTTGGTTGCGCGAATCCAATCCCACCCCTTTAACTTGTCACTTTATGCCCGCAGACGACCCGCCTCGTTCCAGCATCGGCAGCATTCTTGGCAAGACGGCAGGCTTTGCGTTGGCCGTTTTTCTTTGGGTGATTCTTTCCTTCTTTTTTGGCATCAAAGGCGGTGAACTCTCAGGTCTCCGTCCGGGAGGATGGAACCTGCAATATCTGCCCGTGCAAGTTGGAGCAGTTGTCGGAGGACCGATTACCGGGAGCCTTGTCACCCTCTCGTTTTTGGGCAGAGGTCGTTCGTATTGGCGGGGCCTTGGATACGCCACTCTCGCCACCCCGGTCATCGCGTTTTTCGTTTTCGCCCTTTCTTATCGCTTATGGCCCGCGCAATAGACAAACGCATCGCCGTATTCCGCAGCGCGGCTGCCTCATGGAGTGCCGACGACTCGTCGGCGCTCCCCATTTCTCCCCCATGAGCTTCTTCCAGCCTCTCCTCCTCCTCGCGCCAAAGTTGCCAAAAACCCACCTTCTGTTACATTCACCTCATGAGCGCCGCCACCTTTGACACCTTCCTGAGCGAAGCGCTGACCCTGCCCCTTGAGCAGCGGTCGCGGCTCGCAACCCGTCTCCTGGCAAGCCTGGAGGAAGACGATTCCCCCGGCATTTCCCCGGCTTGGCAGGCGGAGGCGCATCGGCGCGCGCGCGAGCTTGACGCCGGCACCGTCAAACCCATGAGCCTTGAGGATTTCCAGAGCCATATTGAGAGCCGGGTAGAGACATGAAACTCATCATTCACCCGGAAGCCGCCGCCGAAACGATTGACGCCGCTTTGTTCTACAAGGAGCGTGACCCAGACCTTAGCCGCAGCTTCCGAGCCGAAGTCTATGCTGCCATCGCAAGAGCGCGATCCCAGCCGCTGCTGTACCGCATCTTTGCGGACGATTTACGAAGAGTGCGAGTGGAACGATTCCCCTATGCCATCATCTATCGCCTAGTCGCGGCGGATTGCCTCCAGGTTCTCGCGGTGGCCCACGGCAGCCGCGAACCCGGTTATTGGAGGGATCGCTTGTAACATCGTCATCCCTCATGAGCTTCCTCCAACCCATCCTCCTCATCGCGCTTCCCCTCGCGCTGCTGCCGGTGATCATTCATTTGATCCACCTGCACCGCCGCCGCGCCAGGGTGCTTTCGCGCCCTCAACCCGCAACAAACTCAATGCGCACCTTCCTCCCCAAGGCGCTCGCGGCCCGAGTGAGCGTGGATAGCGTCACCGACTTGCAATCGGGATCGAGCAAACGGTTCAACGCCGCGCGTGACGTTCCCATCGTGCCGGCCAGTCCCGATTTCTTCTCTCCGCGTTCCGCCATGATGTCCGCCAGTTGCAAGGCCACCACGCGCTTCAAGGCGGCAAGCTCGACCTCCTGCTGGATGCCCTACTCTTTCAGGAAATCGCCCAGGCTGCCGCCGCGATGCGGATTCTTCTTTTTAACTGTTTTGGATGTAGGCATATTTGCGCTTCAGGGCCAGCGTCCTGTCAAAGGCATCAATTTTGATACGCTTGGCAAGTCCCTTTTCCATCACCCATGAGCTTCCTCCAACCCCTCCTCCTCATCGCGCTCCCCCTCGCGCTGCTGCCGGTGATCATTCACTTGATCCACCTGCACCGCCGCCGCGCCGTGCGCTGGGCCGCGATGATGTTCCTGCGCGCCGCGCAGCGCATGAATCAGGGGCTTTCCAGGTTGCGCCAATACCTCATCCTCGCCCTGCGCGTGCTCGCCATCGCCGCGCTCGTCCTCATGGCCGGGCGGCCGCTGGCTGGCGGATTGCTCGGCCTCACCGGCGGCGCGCCGGACAGCGTGCTTTTGCTCATCGACCGCAGCGCCAGCATGGAGCAGCAAAACCTCGCCACCGGCCAGTCGAAACGCGCCGCCGGGCTCGCCGGGCTCGCCAGCGCCATTGAGGAAGCCTACGGCTCCCGCTCCCGTCTTGTCGTCATCGACAGCGCCACACTCGCCGCGCAATCCATCGCCGATGCCGCCGCCCTGCGCGCCCTGCCCACGCTCGGCGGCACCGCCACCAGCGCGGACATCCCCGCCCTTTTGCAAGCCGCGCTCGACCACATCACCACCAACCAGACCGGCCGCACCGACGTCTGGCTGCTCAGCGACCTCCGCCAAAACGATTGGGACGCCTCCGGTGGCCGCTGGGAAGCCCTGCGCGCCGGATTCAGCGCCCTGCCGGGCATCCGCTTCCACCTCCTCAGCTACCCCGAGCCCGCCCCCGGCAACCTCGCCCTCCGCGTCGAGCGCGCCACCCGCCGCGCCGTCTCCGGCGGCCAAGCTGAGTTGCTCATGGACCTCCGCATCACCCGCGCCGGCGGGTCGCCCGACGCCCCGCTGGAGATTCCTCTCCGAGTCACCCTCAACGGCGCCAGCAGCACCCTGAACGTCACCCTCAAAGAGCGCGAACTCTACCTGCAAGGCCAGGGCATCCCGCTCGATCAAACCGCCAAGAGCGGCTGGGGTTTGATCGAATTGCCCGCCGACTCCAACCCCGCCGACAACCGCGCCGCCTTCGTCTTCGGCGAGCCCGCCCCGCTGCACAGCGTCGTCGTCACCAGCGACGACGACGTCTCCCGCCCGCTCAAAGCCGCGCTCACCGCCCGCCTCGACCCCGCCCGCGTCTATTCCTGCGACATCCTCCCGCCCGAACGCGCCGCCGAGATCGAATGGGAAAACACCGCGCTTGTCGTCTGGCAGGCCGCCATCCCGAAGGCGGACGACCTCCTGCATCGCCAGCTCGCCGAACACGCCGCCGCCGGGCGCGCCCTGCTTTTCCTGCCGCCGGACTCACCGGACGACATCCCCTTCGCCGGTCTGCATTGGCAGGATTGGACGCAAGCCACCGGCGACGACCTCCCGCGCCCCGAGTGGTGGCGGAACGACTCCGACCTCCTCGCCAACACCCAATCCGGCTCCGCCCTGCCCGTGGGCGAGTTGGAACTGGTGAAATACAACCCCGCCGGCGGCAACGGCATCGTCCTGGCCCGCCTCGCCGAAGCCCCGCTGCTCGTGCGCAGCCCGGATGAAACCGCCCCGCACGTCTGGTTCCTCGGCACCCTGCCCGGCCCCGCCGCCTCCAGCCTCGCGCGGGACGGTGTCGTCCAGTTCGCCCTCCTGCATCGCGCCCTGGAAGCCGGCTCCGGCGGCCTCGGCAACGCCCGCGCCCGCGAAGCCGGCCCCGCCGCCCTCGGCCCCGACCCCGCCGCCTGGACCTCGGCCACCGCCGACACCGAACCCGGCCTCACCGCCGCCGAACGCGCCCTCCGCACCGGCGTCTTCCGCCGGGGAGAAAGCGAGACCGGCACCCAATGGACCGCCCTCAACCGCCCGTCCCCCGAAGACCAAACCGCCACCCTCAGCCGCGCCGCCGTGGAGGAGCTCTTCACCGGCCTCGACGCCCGCTACATTGAAGACACCGTCGATGACAGCCGCAGCCTCGCCAGCGAGATCTGGCGCACCTTCCTCCTCCTCATGGCCGCCGCCCTCCTCATCGAAGCCCTCCTCACCCTGCCCGCCCGCCGCCGAGAGGCCAACGCTTCATCATTGCCAGAATCCACGCCGATAGGGTGAATGGCGGATTGACTGTGGGGCGAGCCGCTGCGGGCGCACGGAGCGCCGGTGACTCGCCGGCACTCCCCACGGCTTGACCTCCCAGCCTGCGAATGGTAATTTCTCCCATCATGATCCTGCCGCCGCCCACGACCCCGTTTGAGACTGACAAGGCCGGTCAGATCGTTTACCCCGTCGATAATGGAGAACCCTTGAGCAACGACACCGAACACCTCAACTGGATCAGCTTCATCAAACACGGACTCGAAGACTGGTTTGAAAATCGCGACGATGTCTTCATCGCGGCGGACCTGCTCTGGTATCCGGTGGAGGGAAGGCCTGACATCTCGAAAGCGCCCGACGTGATGGTGGTGCTGAACCATCCGGCCGGACCGCGCGATAGTTACAAGCAATGGCAGGAAAACAACCGCCCGCCGAACGTCGTCTTTGAATTCATCTCCAAAAGCAACACCGCGGACGAGATGATGGACAAGCTGGACTTCTACTCGGAGATGGGCTGCGACGAGTTCATCATCTACGACTACCGGCGGGGCAAGTTCAGCTTTTTCCACCGCCGCGCGGGAGACGGCCTCTCCAAAAAAGCCGCCGAACCCGGCGGCGCCTGGAAGAGCGCCGTGCTGGGCATGGTCTTCGGCCTCGACGAACAAGGCAAACTCTGGGCGCGCCGCCCGGACGGCAAACGGGTGGAAACGCATCGCGAGATCGTGGCCCGCGCCGAAGCGGCAGCGAAACAAGCCGAAGCGGAAGCCGCCAAAGCGGCGCGGCTGGCGGAGCGCCTGCGGGAACTCGGCGTGGATCCCGACGCGGTCTAAAATATAGATTAGCCGCGCCGCCGAAGGTTCACGGAGTGCCGACGACTCGTCGGCACTCCACACCCAAAATTCGTGTTTATTCGTGATTTCCCTCCCCGAATTCGGTTTATTAAAGAGGCTCCCTGCATTTGCCGATGACCCCAGCCTCTGAATCCCTCGTCTTCAACGCCGAACCGTGGTCGCTCGCGGTGGGCGGGGGTTTTGTTTTGCTGGTGCTCGTCCTCGCCCTCATCGCCTGCGCGCGCTCCGCATGGCGGCGGGCGTCGGTGTTGCTGGAGGCGTTGCGCGTCCTCATCGCCGCTTGCCTGGCCGTCACGCTGTTGCAACCGGAGTGGCGGCGCGTTTTCCAGCCGGAGTCCAAGCCCGTGCTGGCGCTGCTGCACGATGTCTCCGGCAGCATGGAGACGCGCGACGTGGACGGCCCGCGCCCGAACGAAAACCTCTCCCGCACCGAGGCCATCCAGCCGTTGCTCGATGACGCGGTCTGGGCGCCGCTCAAGGACCGGTTCGAGATCCTCAAGCAGCCCTTCTCTTCCGCCGAGGAACCGCCAACCGAAGCCACCGACCTCAACGCCGCGCTCGCCGCCGTCGCGGAAAACCAGCCGCAACTCGCCGCCGTCGTCCTGCTCTCCGACGGCGACCGCAACAGCGGCGCGCCGCCCGCCGCTGCCGCCACCCGCCTGCGCATGAGAAACATCCCGGTGCTCGCCGTGCCCGTTGGCGCGGAGACGCGGCAGGCGGACGTGGAACTCGCCGGCTTCGACGTGCCCGCCTTCGCCGTCGCCGGCAAGCCGTTGCGCATCCCCTTCACCCTGGAAAGCTCCCTGCCGCGCGACGAGACCGTGCTGCTGGAAATGACCGTCTCCACCACCGGCGAGGTCATCACCCACGAAGTCACCCTGCCCGCCATGGCGCGCCTGCAGGACGCCCTCGTCTGGCGGCCCGGCGACCCCGGCGCCGTCCGCCTCAAGCTGAAAGTCCCCGCCACCGGCGGCGAAAAAAACCTAACGAACAACGAACTCGAAGCCCCGCTCGATGTGCGCAAGGAGCAACTCCGCGTGCTCGTCATCGAAAGCTTCCCGCGCTGGGAGTACCGCTACCTGCGCAACGCCCTGGAGCGCGACCCCGGCGTCGAGGTGCATACCCTGCTCTTCCACCCCGAACTCGGCCAGATGGGCGCCGGACGCGGCTACCTGCCCGCCTTTCCCAAAGAGGATGACCTCACCGCCTACGACGTGATTTTCCTCGGCGACGCCGGCATCGCGCCGGACCAGCTCAGCGTCGAGCAAAGCGCCATCCTGCACAAGCTCGTGCGCGACCAAGCCACCGGCCTCGTCTTTCTGCCCGGACTGCGCGGCGCCCAGGCCAGCCTCTGGCAGACGCCGCTGGAGGAGCTGCTGCCCATCATCTGGGACGACGCCCAGCCGCGCGGCTTCGGCTCGGAATCCCCCGGCCGCTTCGTCCTCACCGAGGCCGGCACGCGCAGCCTGCTCACCAAGCTCGAGGACAGCGACGACGCCAGCGCCCGCGTCTGGTCCGCGCTGCCCGGCTTCCAATGGTACGGCCCCGCCTTGCGCGCCAAGGCCGGCAGCGAAGTGCTCGCCACCCACGGCACCGAGTCGAACCGCTTCGGCCGCATCCCGCTCATCGTCACCAAAACCTTCGGCGCGGGAAAAATCCTCTTCATGGGCACGGACGGCGCCTGGCGCTGGCGGCGCGGCGTCGAGGACAAATACCACTACCGCTTCTGGGGCCAGGTCGTGCGTTGGATGGCCTACCAGCGCAACATGGCGCGCGGAGAAAAAATCCGCCTCTTCTACGCCCCCGACCGCCCCCGTACCGGCGGCAGCGTCACCCTCAACGCCAACGTCATCGCCATGACCGGCGAGCCCTTGCGCGAGGGCGTCGTCGTCGCCCAGATCGCCGCGCCGTCCGGCAAGACCACCAGTCTGCGCCTCACCGCCGCCGGCGAGGAAGCCTGGGGTCTTTTCACCGGCAGCTTCACCCCCGCCGAACCCGGCGACCACCAAATCCGCCTCAGCAGCGC
>CAZNKC010000132.1:0-14808 GCA_964573315.1 uncultured Verrucomicrobiaceae bacterium
CGACCGTGGTCGCCGGGGTGAAGCCCAGCCGCGAGGTCAGCGCCTCGAACTGCGCCTGGCTGATGATGTCGCGGCGCGGGTTGTCCACCAGATCGGTGTGCCACACCACTTGGGCGGCGCCGGGGATGTGGCCTTTTTCATAGACACCGGGATCGACGCTGACTTCGAGCAGGCGCACGTCCGGGTTCCGTTGGTTTTCCGAAATCCAGTCCGTGGTGACCAGCGGACCGGCTTGAACGAGAGGCGGCAGCAGGGCAGCCGCCAGCAGCAGGATGGGCAATGAGGATTTCATGGCGAGGATGGGTTGCGGTTGGGTTGTGGGATGATGCCGGGCGCGCCCGGGCGTTGCAACGGAGAGGTCGGTCCGCGAAAGAAGCGGACAATTGAACCTATTAAATAGATGGGAATTAACCGGCGCAAGTCAAACTTTGAAAAATCTTCGCCGCCCGCCTCACGCGCATTGAAAGCTTGAAAGGGGCTGTAATTAAAGGGAATGAATGTATTTTCGCCGGATTCTTTTTCCGGATGGCAAAGAATCATGGGAGGCTGAAAATCCATTTGGAAAGTAGGAATTTCCTTGCGGAGATCCGCAAGCGCGTCGTGAATGGCGCGTTGTTCCATCTTCAGCGTGTCCGTTTGTTGTTCACGCTTTAGCGTGCCATCGGGGGCTTTGGACCGCCCGTCGTCACGCTGAAGATGGAACAACGTACTTGGGCAGGCTCTGTATGGAGGTCGCTCGTACGCAAGTTTTTGTCCGTGAAAAAAATGTAATTTCTACTGGACAAGGGTGAATTAACCCCCATTTGTGCCAGCGTAACCGCAGCCGGTAAGGCGTAAACGCCAGCGGGCTTGGCTGATCCCTCGTGGGAAGGCTTTTTCATTACGGTTGCGTCCTTCATCGCTTTTGTTCCGGGCGTTCCGCCCCGCAAAGCCGCGGACGCAGCCAGCCAAGCACCCTGTAAACCCCGCCACGGAGACAGGGCCAATCCCACCAGGTCGCCCGGCCGCTCACAGCGAAGGGTCGCGCCTCTCAACCCTCCTCATCCAATATGAAATTGAACCGAACCCCATTGCGCGTGGCGGGAGCTTTGCTCCTGCTGGGCGCAACCTTGTCATCGGCATTCGCCCAGCGAGTCGATGTGCCGGCAAATGGCGACCTGCTCCTCGGAGTCCGGGTTGTTGAACCCGCTGATCCGAACGACCCGCCTCTTCCGGAATCCGCATTCACCTACATCGTGAACATCGGCAACGATTTGGTGTTCCGCAACGCTGCGCCGGACTCGACCCTGCCGCTCAACGGCCTGGGCAATCTGGGCTCGGATTTGACCGCCTTGTACGGCGCCAACTGGCACCAGCGCGATGATCTGCGCTGGAGCATCGTCGGCGCGCGCAACACGGTCAATCCTCCGCTCTATGCCTCCCGGCCGCAAATCCCCTTCGGCACCGAGGCCACGCCGTTCCCCGCCTTGTTTTTGCAGGCGCGGACGGTCACCAAGAACAACATCTTCAGTGTGATTGATTCCTACTTGACGCTGCCACACACGGCCAATAGCACCAAGGCTGCGGTGCAGCAGAATGCATCCAATACCGGCAGCTACAAATGGCAGGTGGTGGACAGCGTCGGTGTCTTCGGCTCCCTGAGCCAGTGGACGGGGATCGAGGGCGGTGATGCCGGCGGCATCGTCAACACCGCGCTGGATCTGTTCCGGGTGGCGGGGAACTCCACGGACGGCGAGACCGTCTCGCGGGTGGGTGTCTTCACCATTGACAACACCGGCCTCATCACCTTCACCGCGCCGCCTTTGATCAATGCGGTGCGCGTCGAAAAAATCACTTACAACGTCCTGGAAACGGACCCGTCCGTCACCATCAAATTCAAACGCCTCGGTGATCTGAGCGGCGCGAGCGGCGCCGTCTATGCGATCACAGGCGGCACCGCGCAAGCGGGGGTGGACTACACCGCGCCGGGGGATTTCAACCTGAGCTTCGCTGCCACCCAGGAGTTCGCCGAGGTCACCATCCCGGTGCTGAACCGGCCGGGCTTTTTCCTGCCGCGCACCTTCACCGCCACCCTGGTCTCGGCCACCGGCGGCTTCGTCCTGCAGGATCCGGTCAGCACCACCGTGACCATCACGGACACCGACCCCGATCCCGGCGCGTTGTCCTTCCCCGGCCCGGTGATCGCGGCTTCCACTTCCAACAGCAGCGTGAACGTGATCGTCCAGCGCACCGCGGCCACCAACGGCGCCGTGGCGGTGGAAGTGTCCGCCACCGGAGGCACCTTGGTCGAGGGCGTTGATTATGATTTGCCCGCGCCGGTCATCGTCTCCTTTGCCGATGGCGTCAACAGCGGCAGCTTTCTCCTGCCGCTCAGCGCCAACGCTGCCGGCACCATCGAACTGACACTGAGCAACCCCACCAATGGCTCGCGGCTCGGCTCGCGCACCACCACGATCATCGAGGTGGCAGGCGCTGTCGGCAGCTTCTCCTGGGGCGTGTCGCAGACCAGCGCCCTGCGTGAATCCGGCGCGGCCAACTTGGTGATCCACCGCACCGGAGGCACCATCGGGCCGGCTTCGGTGGTGGTCAATACCACCAATGGAACCGCGGGCGCGGCGGATTTCACGCCGGTCGTGAACCAAGCGGTCAACTTCGCGGACGGCCAGGACGAGGCCACGGTGCCCGTCACGCTGACGGCGCCGCGTCCGAACCAGCCGAACCGCACCTTCACCGCCACGCTCAGCAATCCCGGCGGCGGCGCCACGGTCATCGCGCCCTCCACGATCACCGTGGTCATCATCGAGGCGGATACGGCCAATCCTTCCGTCACCATCGCCACGCCGCGCGCCAACGCCAAGATTCTGGAATCGTCCGGTCCCGGCGTGATCGTCACCGGCACGGCCAAGGACAACAAGGGCGTGGCCAAGGTCGAGGTCAGCTTGAACGGCGGGCCATTTGTCGAAGCGGATATCACCCCGACGGGATCCACCGCCACCTACAACATCGCCGTCACCGCCGTGCGCGGCATCAACACGCTCGTCGTGCGCAGCGTGGACTTCCGCGGCAATGCGTCCAAGGAAGTCATCCGCAGCTTCATTTACGATGATCCTTTCCCCGGCGTGGCCGGCAAATACACCGGCTTGGTGACTGCCTCCGGCGCCACCGATCCGGCGCAGACCACGGAGGGGTTGATCACCGTGACCACCACGGCAAAGGGAGCTTTCTCCGTCGTGGTGAACATCGACGGCAGCGCCCTGCGCGCCAAAGGCACCATTGACAACGACGGCGCCGCCCTGTTCACGGTGGGCAAAAACAAGACACCGACCGTGGAGTTGGCCGCCAAGAACAAGCCCACCCGCACCCTGGCGTTGAACATCGACTTGGCCAAGACCGGCAATACCCACAAGGCCACCGGCACCTTGACCGAGGGAGCGAACACTTCGGCCATCGATGCCGACCGCGCGCTCTTCACCAACAAGAAGAACCCGGTCGCGCCGCTGGTGAACCCGCCCGCCGGCCTGATCGGGAAACCCTACACCGCGTTGTTCGACGCCCTGCCGCCGGATACCGACGGACGGCCCGCGAAGAACCTCTTCCCGCAGGGAGACGGCGTCGCCACGATCACCGTCAGCAATGCCGGCGTGGCCAAGGTCAAGGGCACGCTTGCCGATGGCACGGCGTTCACCTACTCCGCGCCGGTTAGCTTGGCCGGGAATCTGCCGTTCTACGTGGCGCTCTACAAAAAGCTGGGCTCCATCTCCGGCCCTATCAAGTTCGAGGACTTGGCCGGGACCGATGTGGACGGCGAGGCCCTCTACTGGTTCCGTCCCGCGGACACGAAGAGCAAGGTGTACCCCCTCGGCTGGCCGCTGGGCGTCACCACCGACTTCATCGGCTCCAAGTTCGACAAGGCCGTCAAAAACGCGCCCAACAGCGTCATCCCCGGACTCAACCACACGAATCCGGCCGCCGCCAACGCCGTGCTGACCTTCTTCGAGGGCAGGCTGACCGGCGAGGTGTCGAAGGAAGTCAACGTCGCCGCCAACAACAAGGCCGTCAACATTCCCGCCACGGACAAGAGCTACAAGCTCGCCGTCGCCGGAGCCACCGGCCTGCTCACCGGCAACTTCACGCATGAAGACGGCAAAAAACCGGCCTTCCGCGGCGCGGTGCTGCAGAAGAGCGGACGGACTTCGGGCTTCTTCCTGAGCGTGTATAACAAAACCGGCCCCGTCACCAGTGAGAGCGGCGCCTTCACCCTCGCTCCACCTCCCTAATGATCCACCCGGCGGCTCGCCGCGTGGCGGGCCGCCTTACTCCAACCCATTCCAAATGGCTCAAAGCATCTTCAACTAACGCAACTCTTTAACTGCAAAATACCATGAAAACATTGAAATCACTCACCTTCGGCGCGCTTCTGCTGGCTTCGGCCGGCGCCGCGTCCGCTCAAACGGAAATCTACATCGTCGCCTCCAACGGTGACCGCAACGCCACCCAGACCGCCATCTCCAAACTCCTGGCCCCCGGCTGGAAGTACCAGGGACTGAACGGCCACACCGACTCCAACGGCGCGCTTTCCATCACCACCGGCTCCAACTTCGGCACTTGGAACGGCACCTATCAAGGGACTCCCGTCATCATCCGCACCTCTTACTCCGGCGCCTTGGCAGGCATCAAGGCGGTGGCGGGCGGCGCGGTCATCACGCCGCGCTTCCCCGCCACGGACGGCACGGGCGAGGGGCCCATCCCCAATCCGTTGACCAGCCCCAATCCGGCGGATTACGTCACCGCCCCGGCGGACTTCGGACTCTCCACCAACTTCCAGTCCACCTCGCCCTTCCTCGGCAACTTCGACGGCGTGACTTACGCTCCGATCATCGAGGAAACCGTCGGCATCTCCCCGCTCGGCTTCTACGGCAGCCCCGGCTTCCCCGGCAGCCCGTCCAGCGACCGGCCCAACTACAAACCCAACATCACCAGCGCCCTGGCCCAGCAGCTCTATACCGCCGGTTCGGTACGCCTTTCCCAATTCACCGGAGATGATGCGGATTACAACAAGATCGTGTACGCCATCGGCCGCAACACCGACGCCGGCCAGCGCTTCAGCGCCTACGCGGAAGTCGGCCTGGGTCTCACCACCAACGTCACCGTCTGGCGTCCGAATCTGATCGAGGCGCAGCAAACGGTGGATGGCATCACCTTTGGCGGCTTGGTGGGCACCCAGGAACTTTGGCCCGTCAGCTTCCAGCCCGGGGAAATCCCGGTGCTGCTCGGCAGCGGCGGCTACAACTCCGGCGCCAACCTCGCCGCAGCCCTGACGTTGCGGCTGAGTGAGAATGCCATCAAAGGCCAGTACTTTGATGAGGACACCCAGCAAAACGAGTTCCTCTACCCCGATGCGACGGAAGGTTACTACGTCGGTTACATCACACCGGGAGACGCCAATAACCGCCTTCTCGGCCAAAACGGCGTGATTCCCGTGGCGAGCCGCGGCGTGGCGATCAGCCTCAACGGCGTGGAACTGACCACGGAAAACGTCAAGAGCGGCACCTACACCGCTTGGCTCTACAACCGCATCATCAGACCGCAGACGGGTCTCGTCGGCACCAAACTCGCCTTTGCCCTGGCGTTGCGCGACCAGATTCGTGATGTCGATGCTCCCGCCGGCGGCGGCCTCATCGACGATGAGACGGTCAAGGTCCGCCGCTTCGCCGACGGCGGCTTTGTGATCCCGAAATGATCCCGTCTGTCATCTCAGTCTAACCGCATCCGCGGCGGGGTGGCTCCCGCCGCGGATTGCCTGTTTCAAAGCCCCTTTCTTTCTTCTCATGAAACTTCTAGGCAAAGCGCAGGGCGCAGGGCGCAAAGCGGACGCTCTGCTCCATGCGCCCTGCGCTTTGCCTTGACTGATCGCCTAAAGGCTTGACTCCAACTTTAAACAAAAATCTAACATGCTTCCCCTTCGCTCCATCACTCCCGGCCTGGTCCTGGCGGCGCTCGCCCGCCTGGTCCTGCTCGGCGTTGGAGCGGCGACGGGGTGGGCGCAGGACGAAGCCCCGGAACAACAAAGTACCGCGTCTCTCCGAGACGCATCCCCTCCCGCCGCCGAAGGTCAAGAAAACCCCGGCGAAGCGGCCCCGGAGCAGCAACCCCTCCTGCATGTGCGGGAATTCCGCGTCCGCGGCGCCAAGCTCCTCAGCGCGGATGAGATCGGCGCAGCGGTCTATCCTTTCGCCGGTCCCTACCGCACCCTGGACGACATCGACGCCGCGCGCGCCGCGCTGGAAAAAGCCTATCGCGACAAAGGCTATCAGACCGTGGTGGTGGACGTGCCGGAGCAGTCCGGTCGCGGCGGCATCATCATCTTGCAAGCGGTGGAGAATCAAGTCGGCCGCCTGCGCGTGCGCGGCGCCCGCTATTTTTTGGGCAGCGACATCAAACGCCACGCGCCCTCCCTGGCCGAGGGCAAGGTGCCGGATTTCAACGAAGTCACCGAGGACATCATCGGCCTCAACCGCATGGCCGACCGCCGGGTGACGCCCGAGCTGAACCCCGGACGCGAACCCGGCACGGTGGACATCGATCTCAACGTGGAGGACAAGCTGCCGCTGCACGGCAGCCTGGAACTCAACAACCGTTACAACGCGGACACCGTGCCGCTCCGCCTCAACGGCTCCCTCAGTTACAACAACCTTTGGCAGCTCGGCCACAGCATCGGCTTCAATTTCCAAATCGCCCCGGAGCGCCTGGAGGACGCCACCATTTACTCCGCCTACTACATGGCGCGTGTCTTCGACGGCATGAGCCTCATGCTCATGGGCACCAAGCAGGACAGCGATGTCTCCACGCTCGGCGGCGTCGCCGTGGCGGGACGCGGGGAGATGCTCGGCTTCCGCACCGTCTTCGACATGCCCTCCCGTCCCGGGTTTTTTCAATCCATCAGCTTCGGCATGGATTACAAGCGCTTCGATGAGGACGTGACGATCGGCGACGAAACCTTTGCCACACCGATCGAGTACTATCCCTTCGTGCTGAACTACGGCGCCGGCTGGACGGGCAAAAGACACTTCACCGAGTTGAACGCCACCACCACCTTCCACATCCGCGGCATGGGCGCCGATCCGTATGAATTCGACGCCAAGCGCTACCTGGCCACCGGCAGCTTCTTCCACCTGCGCGGCGACCTCTCCCACGCCCACGATCTGCCGGGCGGCTTCCAGGTGTTCGCCAAGACGCAGGGTCAGGCCTCCGACCAGCCGCTCATCAACACCGAGCAATTCGCCGCCGGCGGCCTCTCCACGGTGCGCGGTTATTTGGAATCCGCGGCGCTCGGAGACAACGCCATCGGCGGCACGCTGGAGTTGCGCACGCCCTCGCTCATCGGCGCGGCCAAGGAGGAGGGCACGGCCTTCATGCAGCAGCGCAACTACGAGTGGCGCTTTCATCTTTTCGTCGAAGCCATGCGCGCCACGCTGCACGAGCCGCTGCCGGACCAGGAGGATCAATTCGATCTCGCCTCCTGGGGCTTCGGCTCGCGCGTGAAACTCGCGCGCCATCTCAACGGCTCCGTCGATGTTAGTTTTCCCTTGATCAGCCAGGGCCCCACCCTGGCCGATGACGTGTTCGTGTCCTTCCGCCTGTGGGCGGATTTCTAACCTGGATCGCCCCCATGAAAACGCCGCGCCCCATGTTTTTCCCATCAGCCGCCGCCAGTTCGTTGCTGGCTGCCTTCCTTGCTGCCGCCAGCCTGCTGCTCCCCGTTTTCCACGCCGCCGCCGATGACACGGCGGCAGCGCCCTGGTGGAAGCCGGAGTGGCCCCTGCGCAAGCAGCTCACGCTCAACCTCGGCAAGGAAGGCACGCCGATCACCGATCCCGTCGGCACGGCCACCGTGCTGGTGCGCCTGCACGAGGGCAATTTTCAATTCCTCACCGCGCGCGAGGACGGCAGCGACATCCGCTTCGTCGCCGCCGACGGCGAGACCGTGCTCAGCCATCACATCGAGAAATTCGACGGCCTGCTCAACGAAGCCTTCGTTTGGGTCAAAACGCCGGACATCGAACCCGGCGCGGAGACCACGCTCTGGCTCTACTACGGCAACGCCCAGGCCGGCAAGGAGGAAAGCGCGCCGGACAGCTACCGCGACGAGCAGCAGGCGGTGTTCCATTTTGGCGAAGCTTCCGGCACGCCGTCGGACTCCTCGCAGACCGGCATCCAGAGCGAAGGCGCGGGCGTGCCGCTGGGCGGCGCCTTGATCGGCGGCGGTTTGCGCCTCACCGGGCAGACCGCCATCACGCTCCAGCCGTCACCGGAGTGGGAATGGAGCGCCGACGCCCCGCTCACCTGGTCCGCCTGGATCAAGCCGCTGGTTTTGCAAAACGACGCCGTCCTCTTCAGCCGCCGCGACGAAGACGGCGCGGCCTTGGTGATCGGCGAAAACCAGGGCGTGCCTTATGTCGAAATCACCACCGGCGGCAACAAACAGCGCAGCGCGGACGGCCCGCCGCTCACCGCCAACGTCTGGCGGCACTTGGCCGTCGTCGCCGGTTCCGGCAAGATCACCCTTTATCTCGACGGCCAATTTTACAGCGAGCTGGCCGCGCCGCTGCCCGCCTTGAAAGGCCCAGCCGTGCTCGGCAAGGACAGCACAAGCCCCGCCGCCGGGTTTTCGGGCGAGTTGGACGAACTGCAAATCGCCGCCGCCGCGCTGCCCGCCGGCTGGCTGCGGCTGGCCGCCGTCAACCAGGGAACCGGCGCCGACGCCGGACGGCTGCTCGTCGTCGGCGAGGACGAAATCTCCGGCCAGAAAAAAGGCGGTCACGGCAGCGAGGCGTTGGAGCACGTCATGCTGTTCGGCGACATCGCCCGCAACATGATGTTCGACGGCTGGATCGCCATCGGCGTCTGCGTGCTCATGATCATCACCGGCTGGGGCGTCGCCGTGCGCAAGTTCGGCTACCTCAACAGCATCCAGAAAGGCAGCGACCTGTTTTTGAAAAAATGGAAGGAGCTTTCCTCCGACCTCACTGCGCTGGATCACGACAACCCGGAGAGCATCAAAACCCTCGGTGGCGTAGCCGACAACTGCGCCTTGCGTGACCTGCGCCGCTCGCCGCTCTATCACCTTTACCACATCGGCGCGGAAGAGATCCGCCATCGCGTCAGCGGGGATCAAAAAGGCAACAAGGGCCTCTCCGCCCGCTCCATCCAGGCCATCCGCGCCGCGCTCGACTCCGGCCTCGTGCATGAGAGCCACCGCATGAACAAAGGCCTCATTTTTCTCACCATCAGCATCGCCGGCGGCCCCTACGTCGGCCTGCTCGGCACCGTGGTCGGTGTCATGATTACCTTTGCCATCATCGCCAAGTCCGGCGAGGTCGATGTCAACTCCATCGCCCCCGGCATCGCCAGCGCCCTGCTCGCCACCGTGGCCGGCCTCATCGTCGCCATCCCGGCCTTGTTCATCTACAGCTACCTGAGCTCGCGCATCAAGGACTTGCTCTCCTCCATGCAGGTCTTCATCGACGAGTTCATCGCCAAGATGGCCGAGTTTTACCCCACACCGGCGGACCTGCCGGGCTACGCGCTCAACGGCAACGGCGCCGTCCACGCCGCCGCCCCGGTGGCCGCGGACACCGCCGCCGCGCGTGACACGCCACAACAACCCGCCCCGCGAAGCCATGCAAACTGACTCTGGAAAAAGCTACGACGACATCAACGTCACGCCGATGGTGGACCTCTATCTGGTGCTGCTGCTCATCTTCATCATCATGACCACCGCCGGCGTGCAGGGCATCAAGGTGAACCTGCCCAAGGGCAGCAACCAGCCCGCCATCGACGGCCCCAAAAGCCAGGCCATCACCATCAACAACGAGGGCAAGTTTTTCCTCAACACCATCCCCGTCTCGCTGCAGGAGCTGGAGCAAAAACTCTCCGAGCACAAGGCAGCCAACCCCGAGTTCCCGGTCGTCGTCCGCGGCGACAGCGCCACCCAGTACCAGAGCGTCATGGAGGTGCTCAACGTCGTCGGCAGGCTCGGTATCACCCAGATCGGCCTCGCCACCAAACCCCCGAAATAACAACCCGCCCGCGCCATGAGCACGAACTTCTCTGACGACGATTACGATGACGAGCCGGGGTTCCTCCGGCGGCGCGGTCTCCTGATTGCCGCAGTGCTCGTTTTGGGCGCGGCGGCGGGCGGCTGGTATGCGCTCAGCAGCGGCGATAGCAAACCCGTCCGCAAAGCGCCGGAGAACACCTTTGTCCGCATCGAAGTCCCGCCACCGCCGCCTCCACCACCCCCGCCGCCTCCCAAACCGGAGCCTGAGCCGGAGGAGGTGAAGGAAGAAGAAGTGGAGGAAGAAATGATTGCCCAGGAAGAAGTCACCGAAGCGGACGAAGCGCCGCCAGATGAAGCGCCGCCCTCGGACGAACCGCCCTCCGATGCGCTCGGCACCGCCATCGCGGGTGACGGCCCCGGCGACGGCTTCGGCCTCGGCGTGGGCGGCGGACTTGGCGGCGGCGGTCGCGGAGGCATCGGCGGCGGCGGCAAGGGGGGCAGTCGATTCGGCTGGTACGCCAGCCAGGTGCAAAAGACCGTGGCCTCCACCCTGCGCGCCAACAAGCAGACCCGCACCGCCACCTTCAGCGGCCAGTTGAGCGTCTGGGCGGATGCCTCCGGCACCATCACCCGCGCCCAGATGAAGGGTAACACCGGCCCCATTGATGTCAGCGAAGTCCTGCGCGGCGTCCGCCTCCAGGAGCCGCCGCCGGCGGACATGCCCATGCCCATCCACATGCGGGTCAGCGCCCGCCAGCCCCAGTGATTTTGTTTTCCATGTTTGTTTCATCTCATACCCTTGTTCTCTTGGCTTTCCTGCTCGCCACCGGTTTGAGCGCCCGCGCCCAATCGCCCGGCTCTCCCGCTGGATCATCACCTCCGGCCAAGGCGGACGAAACGCCCGCCGCAGCCGCCAAAAAAAAGCCTGACACCGAACAACAGCCGGCGGAAACCCCAGCGCCTTCCCAACCCGCATCCATCACCCCCCCCGCCGTTGACGAACCCGAACTGCCCAAGGAACTGGAAAACATCCCGCTGGATCCGGAAGTGACCGGCAGCCCGAATCCGCTGCTGGCTGCCAGCGCGGGCGCGCCGGTCACGCCCACGCACAACGTCACCATCAACCTCATCAACCGCCTCGTGCAGCGCGGCGTGCTCACCCAGGCGGACGCCGCCGAACTCATCCAGCAGGCCGAGCAGGACGCCGAGATCGCCCGCGCCCAGCAGGAAGCGCAGGTCGCCGCCTTGCAGGAACTCAACCCGCCCGCTGAGGACGGCGAGGTCCGCGTCGCCTACATCCCCGAGGTCGTGAAAAACCAAATCCGCGACGAAATCAAGAACGAGGTCATGGCCCAGGCCCAGGCGGAAGGCTGGGCCGCACCGAATGAAATCCCCGGCTGGACCCAGGTCGTCACCATCAACGGCGATATCCGCACTCAATATGAGGCGCGCATCTTTCCCGAAGGCAACGACAACACCGGCGCTTTTCCCAACTTCAACATCATCAACGCCGGTGAACCCTTCGACGTGTCCGGCACCATCTTCTCCCCGCAGATCAACGTCGATCAAAACCGCGACCGCGTGCGCCTGCGCGCGCGGCTCGGCTTTGACGTGAACCTGGAAAGCGGCTTCACCGCCGGCATCCGCTTGGTCACGGGCGAGAACAACACCCCGGTCAGCGCCAACCAAAGCATGGGCCTTGCCCAGCAGCAGGTCGGACGCCAGCTCTCCGGCGGCCAGTTTAGCAAGTACGCCCTCTGGCTCGACCGCGCCTTCATTCAGTATGAACTCGGCGGCACGCCGGACGCCAGCCTCGCCGCCAAAGTGGGCCGTTTCGACAACCCCTTCCTCACCACCAACCTCATGTGGGATGACGACATCGGCTTCGACGGCTTCGCGCTCACCGGCCACTATCGTCTCACCAGTTGGCTGAAACCTTTCATCGCCGCCGGTGCTTTCCCCGTCTTCAACACTGACCTCAACTTCTCCACCAACGCGCCCGCGAAATTCCCCAGCGACGACAAATGGCTCAACGCCGTCCAGTTCGGCCTCGACGTGCGTTTCGCCGAACGGGTCACCGGCAAATTCGCCGTCGCCTATTACGATTATGACAACGTCGAGGGCCGCCTGTCCGATCCATTCGTGCCGCTCACGCCCGAGGACCACGGCAACACCGACAACACCCGCCCCTCCTTCTCGCAAAAAGGCAACACCTACATGGCCTTGCGCGACATCGTCCCCAGCCCGCTGAACAACTTCGGCACCACCCATCAATACCAATACTTCGGGCTCGCCACCCCGTTTCGCAACCTAACCTACACCGCGCGGTTCGACGTCGATGTTTTCGAGCCTTACCGCCTCACCCTGATGGGTGAGCACACCCGCAACCTGGACTTTGACGCCGAGGCCATCAACGCCCACGCCGTCAACAACCGCGGCCCCCACGAATTCCTGCCGGACGGCAGCCTCGGCGCCATCGGCCCTTACGAAGGCGGAGACACCGCCTGGATTCTCAACCTCGTCTTCGGCAAGGCCAAATTCGAGAGGGCAGGGGACTGGAGCGTCGGCGTCGGCTACCGTTACATGGAGTCCGACTCCATGATCGACGGTTTCGTGGACAGCCAGTTTGGCGGCGGCGGCACCAACATGCAAGGTTATACCATCGGCGCGGCGCTCGCCGTCTCCCCCAGCGTCTTCTTCAGCTTCCGCTGGATGAGCGCCAATGAACTGGCCGGCCCGCCGATGAAAACGGACATCTTCCTGCTCGATGTCACCGCCAAATTCTAACCTAACGATCTCAACCTGACTATGACCATGAAATTCGCCGCACTCGCCATTCTGGTCCTGGCCACCGCCGCGCCCGCCGTCCGCGCCCAGGACGAAGCCGCGCAACTGGATGCCGCCTTGCGTCGCATGAGGGACACCCTGCGCACCACCACCGTGCGCCTGCAAACCGCCGAGGCCGAGCGCGCCACCGCCCAGGCCGCGCTGGAGGAGTCCGAAAAGAAAAACAAAGACCTGGATGCCAAGCTGGCCGCCGCCACCAAGGCCGCCGACGCCGACCGCGCCGACGCTGAAAAACAGATCGCCTCGCTCATCAACAAGACCGGCAATCAGGCGGAGGACATCAAGCGTCTCAACGAATCCCTGGCCAAGTGGAAAGACGGTTATGAAAAACTCGTCACCCAGGCCAAGGCCATCGAAAGCCAGCGCGGCAATCTCGCCGTCGAAAAAGCGCGGCTGGAGCGCCTCGTCGCCGATCGCGAGCGCAAGAATTTGGAGTTGTTCCAAGTGGGCAATGAAATCCTCACCCGCTACAAGAAGTTCGGTCTCGGCACCGCCATCACCGCGCGCGAGCCCTTCACCGGCATCACCCGCGTGAAGCTGGAGGGCTTGGTTCAGGACTACGCGGACAGGCTGGAGGATGGCCGGGTGAAACTGGACGAGGACAAGCCTTCCAAGGCGCAGGCAAGCGAGCCGGAACCCGAAACGCCGCCGTCCGCCGCCGAAGCCGCCGCCATTCAAAAACCCAAACGCGCGTCCGCAAAAAAGATCGAACGCTGAACGCGGCGCTTGGTCTTACCTTAATTCATTCTGATTTGATATGATTTCACGTCCATTTTCCCTCGCCCTTCTCCTCGCCGCCTCCACCGCTGCCCAGGAGCCGCCCGCGGCGGCGGATGCGGCCAAGCCTGACAACCCCGGCGTGCTCGGCCGCATCGGCGATTCCGAAGTGCTCGCCGACGACGTGCGCGCGTTGCTGCGCCAGTTGGGACCGGCGGAGCGGGAGACGCTGGAGCAAAATCCCGCCGTGCTCGGCCAGGTGGTGCGCTCGCTGCTGGTGCAGCAGCTCGTGCTCAAGGAGGCGCTGGAAAAGAAATGGGACAAGGAGCCGGAGGTCATCTCCCAGCTTCAGCGCGTGCGCGAGGGCGCCATCACCGAGACCTATTTGCAATCCGTCTCCGCGCCGCCGGAGGGTTATCCTTCGGAAGCGGAGCTGGCCGCCGCGTATGACGCCAACAAAGCCGCGTTGTTGCAGCCCAAGTCCTTCCGCGTCGCGCAGATTTATATCGCCGATCCGCGCGACGGCGCTGACAAGGAGGCCTCGCAAAAAATCCAGGAAAAACTCAAGCTCGTGCGGGATGCGCTGAGCGCGGAGGGAGCCGATTTTGGCAAGATCGCCGCCGCGCACAGCGAGGAAGCCGGCAGCTCCTCCAATGGCGGCGAGATCGGCTGGGTGGCGGAGACGCAGATTCAGCCGGAGATCCGCGCGGAACTGCCGAAGCTGGCGCTCAACGTCGTGTCCGAACCGGTGCGGCTCGATGACGGCTGGCACATCCTCAAGGTGCTGGACGTGCGGGAGGCGTTCACACCCACGCTGGAGCAGGTGCGCGCGCAGTTGATCCAGCAGCTTCGCGCCGAACGCACCCGCGTCAACACCCAGCAGTTCCTCGCCGGACTGGTCGAGAAAAACCCCGTCGCCATCAACGAACTGGCGCTCTCCGCGCTGCTGCCGAAGGCGGCGGAGTGAAGCCCTCGCTGAAAGTCTGATGAACGGAAACCACAGCGCGGAGCGTCATGGAGCGCGCCTCCCGGAGGGCGGGGCTCCGTTCCCGCCCACTTGTTCGTGGGGGGCGGAGGCGGCGGGTGGCGCGGAGCTTGTCGCTCTGCGCTCTGCGCTCTGCGCTTTGCCGCTCCCGGCTCCGCACCCCCTCCGCCCGCAAACAAGTGGGCGGGAACAGAGCCCC
>CAZNKC010000133.1:0-14728 GCA_964573315.1 uncultured Verrucomicrobiaceae bacterium
CCCCCCAACCCCCAACCCCCAACCCCCAACCCCCAAAAACACCAACCATGAAAAAAGCCCTGCTCACCCTCGCCATCCTCGGTCTCATCGCCTCCCCCAGCGCTTTCGCCGCTGAACACCGCGGCGCTTCTGCCCCCACTCCCACAGTGAGCGGCAACACCACCGAGGTGCGTTATGTCAGCGTGCCCTCCAACCGCCGGGGCGCCAAGGTGTCCAAGCTCGTCATCACGCGTGACGCCACCGGCCGCATCATCTCCGTCAAGCGCGGCTGACGCGGCCCGCAAGCCTGCTCCGGCTTGCATTCCGCCCCATCCGCCCCCACCCTCCACCTGCCATGAAGAATCATCAAGACCCTCTGGATGACCTCCTCGCCCAATGGCAGGTGGAGGCTGAAGCGCCCGGCGATTTCCAACGCCAAGTCTGGCATCGCATCGCCGCCGGCCAGGAGGCTCTGCCCTGGAGCGCCCGCCTGTTTTCCTGGTGGTTCCAGCCGCGCCGGCTGCTGCTCTCCGCCGCTGCCGCCATCGCCTGCGGCGGTCTTCTGGGTCTCATCGACGCCGGCATCCACCAGCAGCAGGCGCGTGCGGCCTACTTCAGCGCCATCAATCCGCTCGACAGCGGGCATCACCACACCATCGCCGCCCGGTGACCGTGAACTCCGCCCCGCCCCGCCTGATCGCGCTCAGCGCCATCTTTCTCCTCGTCGCCCTCGGCAGCTTCCACCTCGTCCGCCAGGTGGTCGATGTCGCCCCCGGCCAGTCCGGGCTGGCGCTCGGCATGGCTTGGCTCAAAAAGGAATACCACCTCGACGACGCCACCTTTGAAAAAGTCACCGCCGCCCACCGCCGTTACTTCCGCGAGTGCGCGCAGCGTTGCCACGAGCTGGCCGACGTCAACCGCCACTTCCTCAGCGAGGTCAACGAAGACGCCCCCGGCCAGTCCGATCTCGACGCCGTGCAAATCCTCCGCGAAAGCATCTGCCACGACTGCCGCCTCGCCATGATCGAGCACGTCCACGAAGTCGCCGCGCTCATGCCCGAGGACAGCGGGCGCCGCTTCATCGCCGACGTCCAGAGCGCCCTCGAACCCTCTCCCCCGCGCAAGCTCCGCCGCGCCAACCGCTGATCCCGACTTTGGACCGATGGAGCCGCCCAGCGAAGACGAGGACAAAATCCACATGGCAGATCTGGCCGCGGGCCGGGACTCCGCCATGAACGCCCTCATGCGGCAATGGAAAGACCGCCTCATCGGCTTCCTCATCCGCATGACCGGCGACCACGCCACCGCCTGCGACCTCGCCCAGGAGACCTTCGTCCGCCTTTATCGCCACCGAGGCAGCTACAGTCCCCGCCAGTCTTTCTCCACCTGGATCTTCGCCATCGCCGCCAACCTCGCCCGCAATCATCATCGCTGGAGCAAACGCCACCCCGAAGCCCTCACCGACCCCGCCGAAATCGCGGACACCAGCCCGCCCGATCCCGCCGCCGATCCACACGAACGCGCCGCCAGCAGGGAGAAGCTAGCCGCCGTGCAAAAAGCCATCGCCGTGCTGCCGCGGGATCAGCGCGAAGTCCTCGTGCTTTCCGTCTATGAGCATCTCAGCCACGAGGAGATCTCCGCCATCACCGACACCTCACTCAAGGCGGTGGAACTCCGCCTCTACCGCGCCCGCAAAACGCTCAGGGAAACCCTGGAGTGTCATCTATGAGCGCGAAAGCGGGGCAATCATCTTGATTGCCCGGCGGGCCACTCGCGCAACAAAGATGGTTGCACCACATTGAGGCACCCATGAAGCAATGGGAACCTCTTCGAATCAGTGATTCCTCAAATTTTGATGTCGAGGATGATCCTCTCGCCACCGAGCGGCTTGACGATGGATTCGGTCACCTTGTCCAGGAATCTGCCGTTGGCATGCGGGGCGTGGATGTAAATCTTGCGCTGGCGCGACCGCATTTTTTTCACGAAATCCGCCGCTGTCTCTTCGTCGATCTGATCCTGGAAATCGGCGAACCAGTAAATGGTGTCGGCATCCCGGATCTCCTTGGCCAGCAGGGCGGAATAAACGGAGGTTCTGGCGCCGTCGCGGTCGATGAAGTAGGTTTCCTTGCGCTTGGCCACCTGTTTGTACACGTCTTCCAGCGGCATCGGCATCTTGGGATCGTACTTGAGGTTTTTGTAATCCTTCATGATCTGCTGCATGTCCATCCTGCCCTGCCAGTACTGCCAGAACTTGTCGAATTCCGGCCCGCCCACGGGGTAAACCTTCTCCATATCGGTGACGGGGCGCATCCAGCAGCCGAAGTAGAGGATCAGCGGGCTGTCACGCCCGACTTTGCGCAATTCCTTGACGACCTCCGGCAGGTAGCGGGTCATGGAGCGGGAGACATCCATGACGACGGCGATCTTGCGCACGTTTTTGAGTTCCTTGCCAAACATGACGATGGTGCCGGCGCCGCCGCCGGAAAAATTGGCGTCGAAGCTGCCCATCGTGGCTCCCAGATCGAGCGTGGAGGCGGACGGATCGAACTCAACGGACGGCATCGGCACGGCCGAGGTGGCGTTTGTGGCCGTCATGAAGCTCATGCTCGTGGTCATTTGGCTGCTGACCGACTGCGGCGGCGGCGGCTCGGCGATTTTTTTGGTAGTCGGAGCCTGCTCCTGGCTGACCGGCGCGGCGATGGCGGTGATCTCCGAAGCGGGCGGCCCCGGCACCACGATGACCAGCGCGCCGAGCAGCAGGGCCAGCCCGGCGTGGACCAGCACGGCCAGCATGACGGCGGCGGCTTTTTCCTTGTTGTGCTTGTCAGCACTGAGCGCGGGCAGATCCAGCGGCTCCGCGGACAAGGCGGGCGTATGGACCAGTTGATCGGGGTTAAATTCCCCCTCCTCCCCGGCATCCGCCACAGCCACGGCCACCGGCTCCTCCTCATCGACGGTCACGACGAGATCGGGATTGGGGACAGCCTCCGGTGGCGCGGACAAAGCTACGGGGGTGACCGGTTTGACGGCTTGCGCGCCGGGATAAGGCAGTGATTCGATGCCGTCAGACAGATCGCCCGATGGAGGAGGCAGTTGGCTCATGGTTGGGAAGAGGGGATTCTTTTATTTGTAACGAATGCCCAGGCCTGTTGTCAGCAACAAAAAATAACGAACCTTTCCGTCACTCTGCGGAAGCGGTCACTGCCCCAGGAACAGGTATTCCCGGACGGTGTGATTCATGGCGCGGCGCACCGGTGGAAACGCCTCCGCCAGCCGCGCCAGCACCTCGTCCAGAGCGAACTCCTCCGCCAGCACATGGCGGCTGGCCGCCTGGAGGTGGGAGATGACCATGCCCTCGTAGAAATCCAGGCCCGGAGCGCCCCGGCGCTCGGCGCGGCGCTTGATGTAATCCGGGTACAAGCTGGTGAGCACCAGAAACTGATTGGCGCACTGCACATGCAGAAAAAAGCGCTCGTGCCGGCTCGCCTGATCCAACGGGCCGAGGTAGTCGATGCTATAAAAGCTCTCCACTTGGCGCTCCGCCTCCCCGCGCTCCTGGCTGGGGCGGCAACCGAAATCCGCGCAGACCACCGCAATGTAATCCGCCACCGCCACCTCGTCCACGCCCACGCGCTTGAGCGTGTGACGCACCACGACGAAGAAAAACAACTCCGCCGAAAGCAGCGCCGCCTCCCGGCATGTGAGCAGGCTGTCAAAGAGCTTGGGGTGGTCGAGCACCAGCGCCACGGTTTCCGGATCCTGGCACAGGGAGGAAAGACTGCCGCGGTCCCGATCCGTCAGGGCGAGCGTCTCGAAGATGAAGTTCCAATCCGTTTCAGTGAACCGGAACCAGCAGCCGGGGTGTGGAAATCGCATCATGCGGAGCAGCTTTTGCGTTGATGACAGACAGACAAAGCAGCAGCCATGCCAGCCTGTTCCCATTTTGATACTTAACATAAGTTAACATCTTTTGGCAAGCCAAAAAATAGGGGTATCCGGGAAGTGGGTGCGAGCCGGTCTGGAGCAAAGCTTGGCGTGGCAACGCCTTCGCGTTGGTGTCCAGGCTTCAGCCGATCTTCAAAGTGGCAGCTGCGTCGCGTGGTTTTCGAATCGCCTGAAGGCTGGACACCAACAAGCGGCATCGCCCCGCATTCGCACCGCGATGAGGTTTGAACCGCCGGTGACCGCAGCCGGGCTATTTCACCGTGTCCTTGACGGCATCCGCTGCGTCTTTGGCGGCATCTTTGACATCTTCCGCGGCGTCCTTGGCCGCGTCTTTGACATCCTCGGCGGCGTCCTTCACTTTCTCGCCGGGCCGCTGATCCAGCGCATCGTCGATTTTTTCTCCGGCTTTCTCGGCTGGTCCCTTCTCCTTGCAACTGGTGACAAGCACCGGAAGCGCGAAAGCGGCGGCAATGAGGATGATGATCGTTTTCATGGCTGGGTTGGGTTGAATTTCGCCGTCATGCTCTCAGGCTGGGCGGCGTCCGTCAATCTTTCCGATGATTGCCGCCAAAAAAAAAGGGGTCCGGCGGGACCCAACCATATCCCGCCGGACCTTAGGGTGATCCGGGAGCCGCCAACCATGAAGAGGCGCCCGGATCTGTCGTCTTTTTTTCCCAGGGATCATGCCCGGGGAAATAGCAGAAGCTTGCGCTCCCAACCGGGATGATAAACAAGCAGCCTTCGGGCCAAGTCCGTGCGACGAATCAAAAAATATCAGGAAAAGAAGTTTCGCGCTTCGCCCCGCCATCCTCGCCTCGAACCCCGAAGCGCCGCCTTGCCTTTTCCCCGCCGCGTGGTTGTCTGGTCCAAAGCCAAGCAACCCAACCGCCGCCTTGAACGCCACCGCCGCCGACCTCGACTGGATCGATTCCTTTCTGCCCAAGTTCCGCTGCCCGGACACCCGCCAGCCCTTGCGCTGGGCCACGCCGGAGGAATGCGCCCGCGCCGGCATCCCCCCTGCCCCGCGCGCCGCGCTCGCCCGGCAGGACGGTGGGCGGGTCTTTCCCATCGAGGACGGCATCCCCATCCTGCTTCCGCTCGACAGCGCACAAGATTAGCGCCACCCTGAGCAAGGGCGGCATGACGCTCCGCCTCTCCCGCCGCGTTTCCTCCGTGTCCATGTCCGCCGTTTTCGCCCATCTGCGCCAGCGCCTGCGCCGCCTGCCGTTCCGCTTCCACTGGCTGCTGGTGCTGCTCATGGCCGGCGTCATCCCCTGGCTCACCGCCAAAACCGACAAGCCGGGCGAGTTCTACCCGTTCTCGAACTTCCCGATGTACGCCTCCTTCGCGCCGGACACCTATTTCGTCTTTATCACCGACCTGGAAGACCGGCCCATCGCCATCTCGCCCACCTTCGGCACCTCCGCCTCGGACATCAAAAAAACCTACGACCGCAAGCTCGGCGATCTCAAAAACCGCGGGCCGAAAGGCGCGCGCAAGGTCGAGCTGCCGCCCGAACTCAAAAAAGAAGCCGCCGATGCCACGCTGGAGGCGCTGGTCAAAAAAGTCTGGCCCAGCCCGAGGCTCGCCGGGACCAAGGGTCTGCGCTTGCATCACACCGACATCCTTTATCGCGACGGCGTCCTCGAACAACGCTCCGCGCAAGTGGGCGAGATCCCGCTGCCATTGCCCTCGCCATGACCGCCGCAACAAACAGACCCGCTTTTTTCCAGCGGCTCTTGCGGAGCCTCTGGCGGCTCGAGCCTTTTCACATGCCGCGATGGGAAGTCTTTCTCGTGCGGCTGTTGTTTGCCCTGCTCGTCTGGGACACCCAGACCGGCTGGATCAGCTACTGGAAAGAGCCCGCGCGCGCCGTGCGCGCCATGGTCGAGAACGCAGGCACCTTTGACATCCGCTGGGACAGCCAGCCGCATCCGAACGGTCTCGCGTATTTTTTCAACTTCACTTTCCTCTCGAACGATGCGGTGGAAAAACCCCTGCGTTATGCCATGGGCGCCAGCCTCATCCTCTATGTCGCCGGCGTGCCCGGCGCCTTCTCCCTGGCCATCCCGCTGTTCATGTGCATCGGCTCCTCGACGCTGGCCAACTCCCAGGGCAGCGTCGGCCACACCGCGCAGGGTCTGCACCTCGCCCTGCTCGCCGTCTGGCTGGCTGCGCTCTGGGCTTTCATTCAGAAACGCCGGGGCCGTTCGCTGAAGCACGGTTACACTTCCCGCGAGCTTGAGATCGACTGGGCGCGCCAGGCGCTCGCCGCCACTTATGTCGTCTCCGCCATCACCAAGCTGATCCTGTCCAAGGGCCTCTGGTTCATCGATGCCAAATACTTCCCGCTGCACGTCCTCAAAAACAACGAGATGCAGTACTACGACCTGCTCGATCCCGCCGCGCGCCGGCTCGACTGGCTGCCGGAGGCCATGCTCCAGCACCCGCACTGGTGCCAGTTCTTGTTCGGCATCGCGCTGCCGCTGGAGCTGTTCGCCTTCATCGCCCTGCGCAACCGCCGCGCCGCCGCGCTCTTCGGCCTGGGGTTGATCGCCTTTCACGAGAGCGTCACCCAGCTCACTCATCTCGCCTTCATCTTCAACAAGCTGCTGCTGCTCATCCTGTTCGTCGCGCCTTGGTTTTGGGTGGTTTGGCTTGGGAAGAAGGCAAAGCGGACGTAGCGTGGCAAGGAGCCGACAGCGTTTTTGGTGCTGCGCTTGGCGCAGCTTTGGATTGGAGTGACGGGAGAATGAACAGACACGCCTTCCGCAAGCAACACGCCGCTTGGTCGTTCGCATCCACAGCACGATGCCGGAGGCATCGCAGCCATTAGCCGGTGGTGGAGCGAGGCACGGAGCCCACCACCGGTCACCGGTGGCAAGGTTCCGCCGTGCCAAGGCCGCACGCCGGAGGCGTGCCAGCGGGAACGGGTGGCGGAATGGCTGGCATCCCTGCCGGGATGCGAGGACCGGTTGGTCCGGGTTCATCCCGGTTCCGGTGGTGTCGCTGCGCGCCACCACCGGCTAATGGCTGGCAACCCTCCAGGTTGCCTGGAGGAGGGCTTTGAATCTATTGTGAAAGAGGTCTGCTGGCTTAGGCGCTTACAAAGCGCCGCTCCTTGGAGTTGGCCTTGTTATTGGACCTCGATGGCGGACATCAGGGCTTGGCGCAGCAGCGCCGCTTCGTTGTCCGGCAGGCGGGACGGATGCTCGACCGCCAGATGGATGAGTCCGAGCCGGGTCGGGCAGGACAGCACGGCGAGTTCGCCGCCCTCCACCGTGGGTTGCCGAGCGACGCGGACGCCATCCTCGCAGACGTCCGCCGCGCTGGAGCGGCTGACGGCGCCGGCGGCCAGCATGACGGAAAACACCAGGGCTGCCTTGGCTTCCGCGCCCCAGAGCAGGTCGCCGTGTTCATCGAGCAGCAACAGTTCCCCAGGAGCCACGCGCTGACGCGCCCAGGTGGCAAAAGCATCCAGCCGTTCCAACGCCGATCCGAGCGGGACTTCGAAATACAACGCCGCATCATCCGGCGTGCCCAGCGCGGGCGCTGACGCGGATTCCGGTGCTTCCACACCTGGGACGAAAGCGGACGCCGGTTCCGTGCCGGTGCTTTCCGTCGCGGGCGCGGGCGCGGTGGCTTCATCCGCCGCCGCCGCTGTCTTGGACGCGGTGGCAGGCGCTTCGGCTTCGGCAATCGCCGTTTCTGTTCCCTCAATGACGGTTTCTTCTTCAACGGAATTTTCCGGCTCCGGCTCCGGCTCGCGCTCCGCTTCCGGTGGCGCCGCTTCCTGGAATGGCGACGGCGTGGACGGTTCCGTTTTTTTCAAAAGCCCGGCGGCTTCCGCACGTTCGCGCACCTCGCGCAACCGGTCGCGGATGCGCGCCACCTCCGGCGCGGTGCGGATATCCGGCAAAGGCGCTCCTGATTCCTCCGGCTCCTTGCCGCCGTCATCTTCGAAGGTTGTCCGCAGCGCAACGGGAGGCGGTGGCGCAGGCACCTCCGCCTCCTCAAAGAGGGCATCGGGCGCGGCCTGCGGCGGCGCGGGATCCTGCAACTGCCGCAGCAGATCGTTCAAATGATCGGAATCAATCCAGGAGACTTGCATGACGGTGGGGAGATTCGCGTTCCTTGGCCAAGCCGGTGCGGGTTTCCAGTTCGGCGGCCAGTTGATCGAAGATAAGCGCCTCCGGCGGCGGGTTGCGCTTCAACAGCGCCACCGGCACACCGTGCGCGCTGGCTTCCAAAAAGGACGGCAGACGCGGAATGCTTTGTTTGAAAATCAGATTCGGCGGCAGCATCTGGCGCAGCTCACGGACGACCTTCAGGCTCATCTCCTGGTCCTCGATCACCATGGACAGCAGGATGCCCGCCACCTTCACGCCCGCGCCTTCGCCACGGAAGCGCGCCAGCGTCTCCAGCAGGTGCGGCAGGCTGCGCACCGCCAGCGGCTCGGACTGCTGCGGCACGATGACGTAGTCGCTGGCCTTCACCACCGCCTCGCTGACACCGGTGAGGCCCGCCGCGGTGTCGAGCAGCAGCACGTCCGTGCCGCGCAGCTCCGCCGCCCGCATCAGGTCCGCCAGCCGGCCCGGCGTGTCCTGCGGCTGCAGGCCGCGCCGCGCGCATTCATCGTACTGGCCCGCCGGCAGGATGGCCAGCTCCGGCAGCCGGCTCTGAATCACCACGCGCTCCAGCGTCGTCGTGCCGGCCAGCAAATCGTAAAAACCCTGCTTCGTCCGGCTCGACTTGGCCAGGGACAAACCCACCGCGCCTTGCGGGTCGGTATCCGCCAGCAGCGTGTTCCATCCCCGCCGCGCCAGCGAGTACGCCAGATTCACACACAGCGTGGTTTTCCCCACGCCGCCTTTTTGACTTGCAGTGGCAACAGCGATCACTGCGCCCACCGTAGGCGGTCCTGATATCTTTGCATCCCGAAAATTTCATCAACGAGGCAATCCGCCTCGGAGGGGCCGGGGTACGTTGTCACTCAGTGGAAAAAACCACCGCCTTGGCCTCGTAGCGGCATGCCGCTCCGGCCAGCTCGGCCACGTACCTGATGGCTTCGCTGAGCGGCACGTTTTGCAGGGACAGGCTGATCCGCCGCGTTTTCGCTTCATCGCCGCGCACGATGAAATTCGGAACCACCTTGCCACCGGAGGCGTCCTTGGCCAGCGCCTTGAGCCCCTCCAGCGCCTCGGACAGGGACACGTCGGCGAACTCCACCCGCGGCAGCGTCACGGACGACAGTTGATCCGCCAGCGTCGGGCCTTGGTTGTTGATTAGCAACAGCATCGCCTCGGCCTGAGTGTGGCGCGGATCAGCCGCCACCACCTGTTCCAGCAATGGTTTGGCTTCCTTATGCTTGCCCTGCTCAAACAGCGCCTCCGCTTGCTTGAACACGGTCTTCATGTCGTTGGCGCTGATGTCCGGCGGCGCGGCCAAACAGCCCAGGAAAATCATCACCGCTCCGGTGGCGCATAACCCGCTCTTCCGAAAATGACGCGCTAGAATCGTATTCATGGCCGCTCGTTGGGTTGAGGCCGGAGGGACCGGCCTTTTCTTTTTTCGATTTCACTCGAAAAGCCGGCGCGGGTCAATCTTTGATTTTTAAAGGCGGTTACAAACCGCCTCTCCTTGGGGGGAGCGGGTCAATCCTTGACTTCCCTCAAATAGCATTCCAGTGCCTCCTGCCAGGACCGGGGCCGGATGCCGGTGAGGGCTTGGAATCTGCCGGTGTCGAGCGCGGTGAAGGGCGGGCGGGTGGCGAGGAACGGGGTAAACCCGACCATGCTGTGCCCGACGACGTGGCGCGTCTTCAGCGGCAATCCCAGACGCGCGGCGATGTCCAGCACGGCTTGGCCGTACTCCTGCCAAGTGGTCGATCCCTCGTTGCACAAGTGCAGCAGCCCTGCTGCGTCCGGATGGCGGAGAATCAGCGTCAGCAGCCAATCCGCGAGATCGTCGGCATAGCTGGGGCTGGACCATTTGTCGTTGACGGCGCGCACCTCGTCCTCTTCGAGCGCCTTGCGCAGGATCATGTCCGGAAAGCTTTCCTTGTCCCGGCCGAACAACCAGGAGACGCGCACGACAAGCGCGGACGGATCGGCGGCGAGCACCGCGCGCTCCCCGTCGAGTTTCGTCTGCCCGTAGTGGTTGCAGGGCGCGGTGGGATCGGTCTCACGGCGCGGGCTGCGCTCCGCGCCGTCAAAAACATAGTCGCTGCTGATGTGGATCAACCGGCGGCCAAGCGACCGGCAAAAAGCGGCGATGACGCCGGGCGCGGCGCTGTTGGTGAGGCGGGCCTCCTCGCGCCGCACCTCGCAGCCGTCCACGCTGGTGAGACCGGCGGCGTTGATGAGAACGTCAAACGGAGCGCTCTCCAGACGGGCGGGGATGCCCTCCAGATCGGTGAGATCCAACTCGGCGCGGCCCCAGGCGGTGACGACCACCGGCCCGCCGCCATACACACGCCGCAATGCTCCGCCGAGCCTGCCATTGGCGCCCAAGATAAGAACTCGTGGCGGCTCAGACATCGCAAAAAAGGGCGCGCGCGCCAGCATGAGGGCGGGGAATCGAGGACAACGGAGTTTGAGGCATCGGAGGGTGCTTCATATTGCGGGCGGCAGATGCGGGGTCAAGCGGCGTTTCGCGAACGCGGGCTCCATATCGTGAAACACCCCCAAATCGTCCTCGTCCTCGTCCTCGTCCTCGTCCTCGAAAATTCGGATTTCGGATTTCAGTCTTCGGATTTTCGAGGATCAATGACACGTTGGAGCGAGTTCCCATTCGCATGTCTGAAAGAAAGCCGCGCGCCGGGAGTTGTTTGCAGTCTGATGAAAAACTTGCAAATGCTTGTGCTGGGCGCTGTGATGGCGGGGTTGGGAGCGTCTTGGTCGGCGGAGCCGGAAGTGGTGACGCTGTGGCCGGAAGGCACGCCGGAGCCAGCGGGATTCCAGGCTGAACCAGAAGCCGAAATCGTGCGCGAAGACCGCCCTGATGGCGTGCGCCGTCTGGGAAACGTCTCCGCGCCCACGATCACGATTTACCGTCCCGAAAAACCGGTGGGCGACGGCGCCGCAGTGCTCGTCTGCCCCGGCGGCGGCTACAACATCCTTGCCATCGAGCACGAAGGCACGCAGGTATGCGAGTGGCTGAACTCCCTGGGCATCACCGCCGTGCTGTTGAAATACCGCGTGCCGCGCCGCGATCCCGACCGGCCCCACCTGCACCCGCTGGCGGACGCCCGGCAAGCCATGCGGCTGCTGCGCGCCCGCGCCGCGGAGTGGGAGATCAAGCCGGACCGCATCGGCGTGCTCGGCTTCTCCGCGGGCGGCAACCTGAGCGTCATGCTGGCCTTGAACTCCGATGGCGTGGAAGACATGGCGGCGGTGCGGCCAAACTTTTTGATCCCGATCTACCCCGCTTACCTGACCACGGAAAAGGATGGCGGCAAACTCTTGCCGGAGATCGTCGTGGATGAAAACGCGCCCCCGGTCTGCCTCATCCACGCGCACAACGACCGCGTCACGCCCGCCGGCAGCGCGCTGCTCTATCTGGCCTATCAACAAAACAAACGCCCGGCGGAGCTGCACATCTACACCGGCGGCGGTCACGGCTTCGGCATGAAAGCCAACGGCGACCCCATCAACGAATGGCCCCAGCGCGTCGCCGACTGGCTGCGGCAGCTCAAGTAGCTTCTCTAACTGCCCACCGGCTCCGCACCACCTCCGCCCGTGAAAGAATGGACGGGGACAGAGCCCCGCCCTCCGCAGGACAAGGAGGGGTGGTTTGTAACCGCCCTCCCGCCGCAGGCGGGACCGGGCAGAATGCCCGGTCCACACGCCTCAGGCAAAATGCCTGAGCTACTCTCACGGCAGCGGAAACCGCTCGTTCACCCGCGCCACCTCGGCCTTGATCTCCGCCAGCCGCGCAGGGTTCTCGCGGTTCGTCAGCGCGTCGTGAATCCAATCCGCGATCTGCGCCATCTCCGGCTCCTTCATCCCGCGCGTGGTCACGGCAGGCGTGCCGACACGGATGCCGCCGCCGAGGGTGATCTTCTCCGTGTCGAACGGGATGCCGTTTTTGTTCACGGTGATGCCCGCGAGATCGAGCGTCTCGGAGGCGATCTTGCCGTTGATCCCGTTCGGGCGCAGGTCCACCAGCATGACGTGATTGTCCGTGCCGCCGGAGACGATGCGGTAGCCGTTCTCCGCCAGCCGCGCGGCCAGCGCCTGGGCGTTTTTGATGATCTGCGCCGTGTAGTCTTTGAACTCCGGCCTCAGGCACTCGCCAAAGCAGACCGCCTTGGCCGCGATGACGTGCATGAGCGGCCCGCCCTGCACGCCGGGGAAGACTTGGCTGTTGATCTTTTTCGCCAAATCCTCGTTGTTGGTCAGCACGATGCCACCGCGCGGACCGCGCAGACTTTTGTGCGTGGTGGAGGTGACGAAGTCCGCATGCGGCATCGGGTTCGGATGCTGGCCACCCGCCACCAGTCCGGCGATGTGCGCCATATCGACGAACAAATACGCGCCCACACTTTTGGCGATCCGGCTCATGCGCTCGAAGTCAATGATGCGCGGATAGGCCGAAGCGCCCGCCGTAATCATGCGCGGGCGGCTTTCCTCCGCCATCTTTTGCAGCGCGTCGTAGTCGATGCGCTCATCCGCCTCGCTCACGCCGTAGTGGACCACTTCGTAGAAGCGGCCGGAGAAATTCGCCTTGTTGCCGTGGGTGAGGTGGCCGCCGTGGGCCAGATTCATCGTCAGGATGCGGTCGCCCGGATTGAGCACGCTGAAATAGACCGCCGTGTTCGCCTGGGAGCCGGAGTGCGGCTGCACGTTGGCGAAGCGCGCGCCGAACAGCTCGCACACGCGATCGATGGCCAGTTGCTCCACCTTGTCCACCTCCTCGCAGCCGCCGTACCAGCGTTTGCCGGGGTAGCCCTCGGCGTATTTGTTCGTCAGGCAGGAGCCTTGCGCGGCCATCACCGCCCGGCTGGTGAAGTTTTCCGAGGCGATCAACTCGACGTGCGTCTGCTGCCGCCGCTCCTCCAGCGCGATGATCTCCGCCACCGCCGGGTCCGCCGCCGCCAGTTCGTCCAGCGGATGCGGATGATCGTTCATTTTGCCAACGCGCCGCGCGTGACGGCCGCCGGCAAAAGGCGTGCGCAGCCAAGTGTCGGCGATCTCCTTGGCCTGCTCCAGAGTGGTGGATTTGCCGGCCAGACAGAGCACGTTGGAAGCGTTGTGCTCGCGCGTGATGGCCGCCGTCTGCGTGTCCGCCACCAGGGACGCCTGGATGCCCACATGCCGGTTCGCCGCGATGCACATGCCGATGCCCGTGGTGCAGACCAGGATGCCCGCGTCCGCCGCGCCGGACAGCACCCGCTCCGAGACCAGCTCCGCGTAGTCCGGGTAATCCACCGACTCCGCGCCGCCCGTACCGAGATCCTCCACCGTGTAACCCGCCCCCTGCAGATGGCCCGTCAGCGCGGCCTTCAGTTCATAACCGCCGTGATCGGCGGCGATGGCGAGTTTTTTTGGGAGGTCGGAGTGCGGGTCGGTCGGATGGCTCATGGAGGGAGGTTGGGGATGAAGAAAAAAACGAAAATGAAAAAGCGAATCAGGACTCGGGCGGCTGCGGCTGCGGCGTCTGTTCGATGTAAGCGGCCACGCTCGGCAGGCTGGCCAGCAGCATGTCCCGCGTCTCCTCATAGGCGCGGCGGCCCATGCCGATGGGATCGGCCACGTCCCGCCCGCGGAGAGCGTCTTCCGGCGCGAACTCAGTGACGAGGAAAGCCTTGTACATCAGGTCCGGGAAATCATGCTCCATCACCAGCAGATGCTGCACCGACATGGCGAACACATGCGTCGCCCGCTGCATCAGCTCAAACGTGAGCGGCTGGCTGCGAAACCCGGACGGATCAATGCCCTGCTCCTTCAAAAGGTCCGCCGTATGCTTGCTCGCCGGCTGGCCGGGCATCGCCCCCACCCCCGCGCTGCCCACCGCATAGTCCGCGCGCCCCTTCACCTGCTCGCGAAACAGCATCTCCGCCATCGGACTCCGGCAGACATTGCCCGTGCAAACAAAAAGAACGTGATTCAAAATGGGAAAGGGGAAAAAGACAAGGACTCAGCATGAACAGCCCGCGCCGTTTGTCAAAAGCCGAGTCGCAGGCAAAGCAGCCGTGGCCAGGGCTTGCGAGAAAATCCGGTTCATCCGGGAAATCAGATGCAAGACATGCTCCGCGCCGCTTGACACTTGAAACTCGCACTTGAACCTTGCTCCATGCCCTCCGCCCTCGTCGCCGTCTCCGGTGGACGCGACTCCGTCGTCCTCCTGCACTGGCTGCTCCGGCAGGGCCGGGAAAACCTCATCGTCTGCCACCTCAACCACGGCCTGCGCGGACGCGAATCCGGCCAGGACGCCGCCTTCGTCCGCCGTCTCGCCAAAAAATTCGGCCTCCCCTGCGAGACCGCCAAAACCGACGTACGCGCCCTCGCCAAAAAACAGCGCCTCTCCCTCGAAACCGCCGCCCGCCACGCCCGGCTCGACTTCTTTCACACCCTCAGCCTCAAGCACCACACCCCCCACGTCTTCCTCGCCCACCACGCCGAGGATCAAGCCGAAACCGTGCTCGCCAACGCCTGCCGCGGCGCCGGACTCGCCGGGCTCGCCGGCATGAAACCCATGCAAAAACTCGACAACGGCCTCATCCTCCACCGCCCCCTGCTCGACTGGCGCCGCGCCGACATCGACGCCTACCTCGCCACCCCCCGCCTCCCCCACCGCGAAG
>CAZNKC010000134.1:0-14694 GCA_964573315.1 uncultured Verrucomicrobiaceae bacterium
CCGGCTCTCCCCCCTGCCGGGGGCAGTCAACCCATCATCCCCCCCTGGGCTGGACCACCAAGCCCAGCCCCTTGACCTCTTGACACTTGCCCCCTTGACACTCACTTCGGCTTCCAAGTGGACTGCACGTAAAGCTCGCGGAGCTGTTTGAAATCGACCGTGGTGGGGCTGTCGGTCATGAGATCGGCGGCTTTGTTGTTCTTCGGGAAAGCGATGACTTCGCGGATGCTGTCCTCGCCGCAGGCGAGCATGGCGATGCGGTCCAGGCCGAGGGCGATGCCGCCGTGCGGCGGCGCGCCGTAACGGAAGGCGTCGAGCAGGTGGGAGAATTTCTCCCGCTGCTCCTCCGGCCCGATGCCGAGCACGCCGAACATTTTCTCCTGAAGTTCGCGCTCGTGAATCCGGATGGAGCCGCCGCCGAGTTCGTAACCGTTGAGCACGACGTCATAGGCTTCGGCGCGGACCTTGGCGTAGTCGCCAGCTTCGAGCAGCGGAATGTCCTCCGCCTTGGGCCGGGTGAAGGGGTGATGCACGGCGGTCCAAGCTTGATCCTCCGGGCTAAAGGCGAGCAGGGGGAAATCCGTGACCCATAGGAAGTTCAGGGCGGCGCTGCCTTCGGTGAGCTTGAGCATGTTCGCGATCTCGACGCGGACGCGGCCAAGGATGTTGCAGGCGTCATCCCAGGAGCCCGCGTAGAAGAAGACGATGTCGTTTTCCTCGACGCCGAGTTTTTGAATGAGAGCCTGCTGCTCGGCCTCGCCGAAAAACTTCCAGAGCGGGCTTTTGTATTCGAGCACACCATCGGTATTTCGCTCGACCTTGATGAAAGCGAGCTGCTTGACCTTCATGCCGGCTTCGATGGCGAGTTCGTTGAGGCGGGCCATCTGGCCGGTGGTGATGCCGGCGAAGCCCTTGGCGTTGATGGCGCGCACGACGCCGCCGTTGTCGAGGGTGGATTTGAAGATTTTGAAACCGGAATCGGCGAAGACATCCGTCAGGTCGGTGATCTCCAGGCCGTAACGGGTGTCAGGCTTGTCGGAGCCGTATTTGTCCATGGCTTCCTGGTAGGTGATGCGGGGGAAAGGCAGCGCGGCCTCGGTGTCGTGCGCGGCCTTGAACATGGTGGCGAGCAAGCCCTCCACCAGCGTGATGATGTCAGGCTGGGTGATGAAGGAGGCTTCGATGTCGATCTGCGTGAACTCCGGCTGGCGGTCGGCGCGCAGGTCTTCGTCCCGGAAGCAGCGGGCGATCTGAAAGTAACGCTCCAGGCCAGCGACCATGAGGAGCTGCTTGTACTGCTGCGGCGCCTGCGGCAGGGCGAAAAATTTGCCGGGGCTGAGGCGGGCGGGCACGAGGAAATCGCGCGCGCCCTCCGGGGTGGGGTTGGAGAGGATGGGGGTCTCCACTTCGACGAAGCCCTGGCCGTCGAGGTAGTTGCGCGCGGCGGTGGTGATTTTGTGGCGGGCGCGGATGTTGTTCGTCATGCGGGCGCGGCGCAGGTCGAGGTAGCGGTGCTTCATGCGCAAGTCCTCGTTGGAAAGCTCGCGGTCGAGCTGGAAGGGCAGCACGTCGGCCTTGTTGACGATGCGCAGCTCGGTGGCGACGATTTCGATCTCGCCGGTGCCGAGCTTGGTGTTCTCCGTGCCTTCGAGGCGGCGGGCGACTTTGCCGGTGATTTGGATGACATCCTCGTCGCGCAGTTCATGGCTTTGGGCGGCGACTTCGGCGTTTTCCTCCGGGCGGAAGACAACCTGGGTGAGACCCTCGCGATCCCGCAGGTCCACAAAGATGACGCCACCGTGGTCGCGCGCGGAATTAACCCAGCCGGCGAGGGTGACGGTCTGGCCGATGTCAGCGGCGCGGAGCTGGGAGCAGTGGTGGGTGCGGTAGGGGTTGGGGATCATTGACGGGACGGGTAAAAGGGGCGCGTAAATTCCCAGGTTTGGCGCGGTGTGCAAGGGGAAGCTGTACCGTCTGGGAACCGGCCCAAGGCTTACGCACCAAAATTTACCCTGCAAAATCACCAAATGAATCTCACGCAAAGATGCAAAGGCGCAAAGAAACTGAATTTTTTGCGCATTTGCGTGCCCATTCCTCAAAGTACAAAAGAGGCGGCGCCAGCCGCCGTAAGGCGGACGTGTCGTCCGCCTCGTCAAGCGGGCTTTCAGCCCGCTGCCCCCTGCGGATTTGAGTTCGCACAATGCCCCTGCCGTTTGCTGCTCCGTTGAGATGGCGGGCTGGGAAGCCCGCCAGACAGGGCGGACGACACGTCCGCCTTACCCCCTCCCGCCTCCTGTGTTTCACAAGCTCTGGTGCAGGCGGGCCAGGGCCATGAGGATGTAGCCGGTGGTGAGGACGGCGTCGCTTTCCATCCAGCGACCGGCTTCGTCGTTGACCCAGGAGCCGTCGCCTTTTTGGATGTTGAGGAGTTTTTCGGCGAGCTGCTGCCGCCAGTCGATGGTTTTGCCGTCGGCGAGTTTCAAGAAATCCACTCCGGCGGCGTTGAGGGCTTTGGACATGGTGTGGAAGTAATAAAACTTGCCCTGGGCGCCGAGGCCGGGGTTTTCGTCGAGGGTGTAGTTCTTGCTGAGCCAGTCGAGCGCGGCCTGAACGCGGGGGTCGTCGCGGTCGAGACCGGCGTAGATGAAGCTGAGCAGGCCGGCGTAGCTGATGCTGCCGTAGGAGCGGAGCGCGGTGCGGCCATCTGGGGTCTCGTACTCGCCGCCGCGCGTCTCACCGGGGCCATAGACGAAGCCGCCGGCGTCCTTGGGGTCGGTGCTGACCCAGGAGGATTTGTTGGACTCGGGGCGGTTCTGGCAGCGCTGGATGAAGTCGATGGCGGCGGCGAAGTTGAGCTGCGGCTCGTTCTTGGCGGCGTCGCCTTTGTCGGCGAGCAGGGCTTCGGCGTGGTACAGAGCTTCCAGGACGAAGTGGGTATTGGAGAGGTCGGCGTGGTTGCCGCGCTCGTCGCCGTAACCGATGCCGCCGTCGAGCGGGTTGTCGTTTTTGCCGGGCTCGTCGAGGTCCATCTGGCGGCTGATGAGGAAGCGGCGGGCGCGCAGCATGACTTCCTCGTTCTCCAGCTTCGGGTGCAGGAGCAGCGCCATGAGGGCGAGAGCTGTGTTGTAGTTGGCGCGGGCTTTGACGTAGATGCCGCCGTCGGGCTGGACGTTTTGCAGCAGGAAGGCGATGCCCTTTTCCGCTTCCGGCGGCGCGGGGGCGTCCGGGGCGCGGTTCGGGTCCATCAAAAAGCAGGCGGTCATGAGGCCGGTGAAGGCGACCGGCTCATCAGCGCCCCACTGGCCGGTGGCGGTGTTTTGTTGGGCGCGGAGAAAACCGATCCCGCGCTGGTAGGCGAGCGCGATCTCTTGCTTGAGGGATTCATGACGCGCGGGCGCGGTGGCGGATTGGGCGCGGGCGCAGGGGGCGGCGAACGTCAGCGCGGTGAGGAGGGGCAGGATGAGGCGCATGGGAAGCAGTGGGCGGGTGATTTAGAGTGGCGCAACCTTCCAGGTTGCGCGGGCAAGCTGGAAGCTTGCCCCACTATGGAGGAGGCGCGGGGGTGATGACAAGGGTGACGGGAGTTTCTTCGGGCGGGATATTTTTGGGCAGGCTGATCCAGATGTCGTCGAGATGGTTGCCGGCGGCGGGGGGGGTGAAAAGCGCGTTGGCATCGGCATAAACGGCGACAAAGGAGCCTTCTGTCTCGGCGACGAATCCGCGCTCGTCGATTTTGGAGCCGGTGAAGAGCCAGACGTCGAGATCGGGCGGCGGCTTGCGGGTGTCGCTGTTTTGATACCACTGGGACAGCGGGGCGGTGTGCTTTTTGCCATCGGCCTCCCACTCGACGGTGAGCTGGACGCGGTGGGCTCCGGGTGTCTTCGGGGCCGTCTCCGGGAAGGGCTGCGGCTCGGTCTTGGGCAGCTTGGCGAACAAGCCGGTGGAGCCGGGACTGTAATGGGCGAGCAGCAGCGCGACTTGGAGATCGAGCGCGGAGACGGCGGTGGTGAGCACGGTCTCGTGATCTTTGCCGGTTTCGTGGACGAGCAGGTACTCGATGGGCAGCTCCCGGTGGAGGATTTGGCACGGCACGCGCACCTCGCGCTTGGCTGCGTCGATGCGGATGCCGCCGAGCGCAAAAGTGCCGTCGGCGATTTTTTCCAGGCGCTTTTGGGCCTCGGCGATTTTTTGCGACACCTCCTGCTCCGGCGCCGCTTTTTCAGGAGCCGGTTCCTCTTGCGCGCCGGCGTGGCAGGCAAGGAGCACGGCCAGGACCGGGAAAAAATGGGTGGAGGTTTTCAAGGGAAGTCTGGCGGTTGCCGGTCAGTCTCTGGAGCCGCCCATCATGCGCATCAAGTATAAGAAGAACCATCCCAGCGAGGTCAGGAACGCGGCGACGTAGGTGAGGGCGGCGGCGCTGAGCACGCTGCTCATGGCGTTGAACTCCGGCCCGGGAGCGACGGCGCCGGTGCTGGCGAGGATTTTTTTGGCGCGGGCGGTGGCGTCAAATTCCACGGGCAGGGTGATCAACTGGAACAGCATGATAACGCCCATGCAGAGAGCCATGATGGTGATGGCGAGCTTCATGGGGAACAGTCCTCCGGCAAAGCCGAGAAGCGGAATCCACATGGCTGCCTGAGTGGCAATGTTGGTGATGCCGACGGCGGCCATGCGCCATTGCAACGGGGCGTAAAGCTGCTGATGCTGGATGGCGTGGCCGCACTCGTGGGCAGCGACTCCGAGCGCGGCGACGGAGGTGCCGTGGAAGTTTTCTTCGGAAAGCACGAGGCGGCGGTGCATGGGGTCGTAGTGGTCGGTGAGATGGCCCGGGGTGGCGTGGATGGTGACATCCCGGATGCCGTTGAGGTCAAGGATGCGCTGGGCGATCTGGGCGCCGGTCAACCCGGATGACGCCGGCACCTTGGCATAACGGTTGTAAGTGGAACGGACGCGATGGCTGGCGAAGAGGCCAATGGCCATGCTGGCGATGAGGATAATCCAGTACATAAACGAAGTGGAGAGGGGGTGTTGAAACAGGTACGCCGCCGGACCGGGAAATTGGCGCATGGTTCGGCAAAATCCAGCCGGGAATCTCCAATCGGCGGTTGCGCGCGCGCGGCACAACTTGTTCATTGTGGGGATGAGCATACCTGTCAATGAAACCGACAACGGCGAGATCCTGGTCTGCCGGGTGACGCGCTGGTACTACCGGCGCATGAGCCTGGCCGCCGGGATGTGCCTGCTGCTGGGAGCCTATTTTTTGTACGACTGGAAGATCGGCTATCCGAAGAAGAACGCGTGGGCCGACAAGCAGGAGTGGTTCGAGAAAGAGCTGCTGCCCAGCTATGACGAGGCGAAGGCCGCGGGAAAACTGGACGAATGGCTGGCCAAAGCCCGCGCCGAAGGCTGGCCCACCGGCAAGGACGGGGAGCCGCCGAAGTGGCTGCAGTACTCGTCCATGCACGGCATCCCGGAAAAACCGAAACGCTACACGCAAAAGGAGGTGGACGAACAGCTCTGGTGGGGTCTGGGCACCGGGGGCATCGGCTTGGCGCTGCTGGTGGTGATGCTGGCCAACCGCAACAAAACGCTGCGCGGCGGCAGCGACCATTTCGTGACCCCTGCGGGCGAGACGGTGCGTTTCGCGGACGTGTTCCGGGTGGACAAACGGCAGTGGGACAACAAGGGCTTGGCGCAGGTCTGGCATCGCCAAAACGGCGATGGCCGGACACGCAAGGCGGTGATCGACGATCTAAAATTCGGCGGGGCGGACAATATCCTGGAGCGCCTGCTCGGCGCCTTCAAAGGCGAGCTGGTGGAAAAGGTGGCGGAGGCGGCCGACGACGGGGACGGTGCGCCTGCCGGCGGCCCCGAAAAATAGCGAAAAAAAGGCGCATCTTTTCAGTTGCCAAGTTTCAGCAAGCTGCTACGGCTCAGCCGCAAAGCATATCCCCCGATTTACCATGGCTGAAAACATCACTGACAAAGTCCGCGACATCATTGTCGAACAACTTGGCGTGAACCCGGAACAGGTCACTCCAGAGGCGAAATTCATCGAAGACCTCGGCGCCGACTCCCTGGACACGGTCGAGTTGGTCATGGCTTTCGAAGAAGAGTTTGGCATCGACGTGCCGGATGACGAGGCGGAAAAGCTGCAGTCGGTCGGCGACGTGGTGCGCTACATTGAGGAAAACGCGGAGTAAATCCGCCCAAAGCACAACTCCAAGTCCCAACAAGTTCAGAAAACCGGCGGAAGTCATTCCGCCGGTTTTTTTGTGCTCCGAAAAGCGCTCGGAGCTTTTTTGTGTTGGATTTTTCCGATCTGAAAAAAAAATTTCAACGCATCGGCAAGCGAGCGGTCAGTATTTACATCGGATTCACATTGTCCTGCTTATGTCTGGGCAATGCAACCAACCTCTCCCATGAACGACAGACCCTTGATCATTGCTCATCGTGGCGCTTCCGCCGCTGCTCCCGAAAACACGTTGATGTCCTTTTTGCTGGCCTTCATGCAAGGCGCGGATGGCATAGAGGCTGATTTCCGGCTCACCGCCGACGGTCATCTGGTAGCCGTGCATGACGAGGACATGCGGCGTACGGCCGGCAGTCCGCTGCGGGTGGGCAAGACGACGCTGGAAAAACTGCGGGAGTTGAACGCCGGCAAACTGAAAGGCAAGACCGGCCAGGGCCAGCGCGTGCCAACCCTGCCAGAGGTGCTGGACATGCTGCCGGACGGCAAGCTGCTGGTGCTCGACCTCAAGTCGGGCGTCGAAGCCATCCCCGTGCTGACCCGGCAGTTGAAAAAATCGCGGGTGAAGGCGGAGCAGGTGCGCTTGGCTTCCTTTGATGTACAGATGCTGATGGCGATCAAAGAAGCGCTCCCGGACTGGCCGCGACTGCTGCTGAGCGAGCGACGCTGGACCGACCGGAAAGAATGCTGGGTGCCCGAGACCAAAATGCTGAGCGTCGCCGCCAAGGGCGCCGGAGCCATCGGTGTCTCGCTGGACTCACGCAGCTTGCAAGAGGAGCCTGAAACGGTGGAGATGCTGGACGACGCCGGGCTGGAAACCCATGTCTGGACCGTAAACCGGGCGCCAAACGCGCGGCGGTTCGCCGATCTGGGCGTGACCTCCATCACTACCGACTACCCCGGTCATCTGGCCGAAAACCTCAACGGGGCGCTGGTGGGGTGATTGGCCCCCGCGGCCCCCAAGGAGAGGCGGTTTGCAACCGCCTGCCACGGTTAGTTACAAACCGCGTATGGGTAAGGCGGTTGCAAACCGCCTCTCCTTGGGGAGTGCGTGCAAAGCGCCCTCCTTATCCCAGAAACGCCCCTTGCATTTGAACGGGGCGCGTTGGAGGATTTGAAACGTTGTCGTCACCGTTTCCCAATCCTCCCATCATGTCCAAAACCGCCAAAGCAGCCCCCTTCCCCGGCATCAAACCGATCAGAAAACTGCTGGTCGCCAACCGCTCCGAGATCGCCATCCGCATCATGCGCGCGGCCTCGGAATTGGGCATCCGCACGGTGGCGGTCTATGCGCAGGAGGACCGCTTTTGCCCGCACCGCTTCAAGGCGGACGAAGCCTATTCCTTGAACAAGGACAAAGGCCCCGTCGGCGCCTACCTCGACATCGAAGGCATTGTCGCCTTGGCCAGGGAAAAAGGCGTGGACGCCATCCATCCGGGCTACGGTTTCCTTTCGGAAAACCCGCAGTTCGCGCGCGCCTGCGCGGAGGCCGGCATCATCTTCATCGGACCGGAGCCGGAGGTGCTGGAACGCATGGGGGACAAAACCGCGGCGCGCGAAGTGGCGCGCAAAATCGGCGTGCCCATCCTGGAAGGCACCGACGAGCCGGTCAGCGACCGCGCCGAGGCGCTGCGCATCGCCCAAAAAATCGGCTTCCCGCTCATCATCAAGGCCGCCTTCGGCGGCGGCGGGCGCGGGATGCGCGTGGTTCGCGAGGAAAAGGATTTGGAAGCCCTGCTCGACGAGGCGCGCACGGAGGCTGAACGAGCCTTCGGCAATGGCGCGGTGTTCTTGGAGCGCTTCGTCGGCAAGGCCAAGCACATCGAGGTGCAGATTCTCGCGGACAAACACGGCGGCGTGCTGCACCTGCATGAGCGCGACTGCTCGGTGCAGCGCCGGCATCAAAAAGTGATCGAGCAAGCGCCGAGCTACGGCGTCGATCAAGACATCATCGACGGCCTGTGCGCCGCCGCGCTGAAAATCGCCCGGGAAGTGAACTACACCCACGCCGGCACCGTGGAATTCCTCGTCGATCACGAAAGCGGCGAATGGTTTTTCATCGAGATGAACCCGCGCATCCAGGTGGAGCACACCGTGACCGAAGAGATCACCGGCATCGACATCGTGCGCAGCCAGATTCTCATCGCACAAGGCTGCGCGCTGCACGAGCAGCCGCTTGGGCTGCCCGCGCAACCGGACGTGGACAAATCCGGCTACGCCATCCAGTGCCGCATCACCACGGAGGATCCGGAGAACGGCTTCACGCCTGACTTCGGCAAAATCCTCACCTACCGCAGCGCCGGCGGCTTCGGCGTGCGGCTGGACGGCGCGCTGGGAGCCACCAATGCCGTGGTCACGCCGTATTACGACTCCATGCTGGTGAAGCTGACCGTCTATGGCCGCACCTTTCAGCAGGCGCTCGACCGCATGGCGCGCTGCCTGCACGAGTTCCGCATCCGCGGCGTGAAGACCAACATCCCCTTCCTGCTGAACGTCGCCGCGCACCCGGAATTCCGCGGCGGCCAGGCCACCACGCGGTTCATCGACAACAACCCCGACCTGCTGAAATTCACCGCCCGCAAAGACCGCGCCACCAAGCTGCTGGACTACCTGGCCGACGTGCGCGTCAACGGCAACCCCTTCGCCAAAGGCCATCTGCCCGGCAAAACCTTCACCGCGCCACCGGCGCCGCGCCACGACTACCGCGACGCGCCAGCGCCCGGAACCAAGCAGTTGCTGGAGGCGATGGGACCGGAGCGTTTCTGTAAGGAATGGGTGCGCGATCAAAAAGCCCTGCTCATCACCGACACCACCATGCGCGACGCCCACCAGTCCCTGCTGGCCACGCGCATGCGCACCTACGACATGCTCGCCGTGGCGGACGCCGTGGCGCGCCGCACGCCGAACCTGTTCTCCCTGGAAATGTGGGGCGGCGCCACCTTCGACGTGGCCATGCGCTTCCTGCGTGAAGACCCCTGGGAACGGCTGCGGCAGATCCGGGAAAAAGTGCCGAACATCCTGCTGCAAATGCTGCTGCGCGGCTCCAACGCCGTCGGGTACAGCAACTACCCGGACAACGTGGTGTGCGGCTTCGTCAAACACGCCGCCGCCAGCGGCATGGACATCTTCCGCATCTTCGACAGCCTCAACTACCTGCCCAACCTAACAGTGGCAATGGAAGCGGTGCGCGAGGACACCAACTCCATCTGCGAAGGCACTCTTTGTTACACCGGCAACATCCTCGATCCCAAGCGCGACAAGTACGATCTCAAATACTACATCCGCCTCGCCCGCGAGCTGGAAAAAATGGGCGCGCACATGCTGGCGATCAAAGACATGGCCGGCCTCTGCCGCCCGCTCGCCGCGCGCAAACTGGTGCAAGTGCTCAAGGAGGAAACCGGCCTGCCCATCCATTTCCACACGCACGACACCAGCGGGCTGAACGCCGCCAGCATCGTCGAAGCCGCGCTCGCCGGCGTGGACGTGGCGGACGCCGCCCTCTCCTCCCTCTCCGGCGGCACCAGCCAGCCGAATTTGAACTCCATCGCCGCCGCCCTGGAGCACAGCGAGCGCGACACCGGCCTGGATGCCGCGGCATTGCAGGAGTTCAGCGATTACTGGGCCGCCGTGCGCGAGTTTTACAAACCCTTCGACACCAGCGAACCCTACGGCACCGCCGAGGTCTATCTGCACGAGATGCCCGGCGGCCAATACACCAACCTCAAGGAACAAGCCGCCGGCATGGGCATGGCGGCGCGCTGGCCGGAGATCGCGCGCGCTTACGCGGAAGTGAACCAGCTCTGCGGAGACATCGTCAAAGTCACGCCCTCCAGCAAGGTGGTGGGCGACCTCGCCATCGAATGCGTGGCCCGCGGCGTCAAACCGGCGGACATCTTCAACCTCGCCGGCGCCAAATGGAGCAAGGATGTCACCAGCATGTTCGAAGGCTGGCTCGGCGAGCCGTTTTACGGCATGGAGCCGGACAAAGCCGCCGACTCCCGCGCCAAGTGGGACGCGCTGGCGGACGCCATCACCGGCAAGGGCGGGACACGCATCAGCGGCCGCCCCGGCGAGCACGCGCCGAAGATCGACCTCGACGAAGTGCGCGCCGAACTGGAAACCAAGCTGCGCAAAAAACCCAGCGAGGACGACGTGTGGAGCTACCTCATGTACCCGGACGTGTTTTTGAAGTTCGCCGACTTCCGCAAAAAACACGGCGACGTCTCCGTGCTGCCCACACCGGCCTATTATTACGGCCTGCAGGACAAGGAGGAAATCCACGTCGATCTTGAGGAAGGCAAGACCCTCTTCATCCATTCCCTCAACCTCACCGAACCCGACGCCAACGGCGTGCGCACCGCCATCTTCGACCTCAACGGCTACCCGCGCCACACCCACGTCGTGGACAAAAAACTGGCCACCGAAGTCGTGACCCGCGCCAAAGCCGACCCGGCGGACCCACGCCAGACCGGCGCGCCCATGCCCGGCATGGTCGCCAGCATCGCCGTCACCGTCGGCCAAAAAGTCAAGGAAGGCGAGACCCTGCTCACCCTCGAAGCCATGAAAATGTTCGCCGCCGTCGCCGCATCCACCGCCGGTACGGTCGAGGAAATCTTCGCAAAAGTCGGCGAGAGCGTGGAGAGCAAGGATCTGCTGGTGCGGTTGGCAAAGTAAGTAACCTGTGTTGCGAATGCACACATAGTGAGCGTTTGAGTGTTCGAGGCCTGTGCCAACTGGCTACGGTAGAAATTTGGTTTTTTGAGCCAATTCTATTTCAGAGCAAGCGTTGGGACTTTTGTTGTCGTTGAGTTGCTTTTGCAGCTCGTCATTCATACGATAAAGCCACTGTTCCATAGCTTTTTTTCGCAAATCGCTGAAGAGTCCAAACACAAAGCAAACAACGACCAAAAAAACGAGCAGCCAGTTTACCATCCAATCGTCATCTGCTGACGTCAGCCATGCAGACAAGGATCCCAATGCAATTGCCCATGACGTGCAGTATTGGAGGTGAACATAGTCCCCCCAATCAGTCACATGAGTATGAATGTCTTTGCTGGCTGACAGATAAAGCCAACGGCGCCACATTAATCTGAGGATTTCTTCCGGGATCACATATCGTTTAAACCACTTCCACCAATTGTTGTGTTGCCGCCAAAGGGCTTGTACTAGCAATTCAATCAATGGATTGGCGCAAGCTCGATGAAATGAGTAAATAAGAATGCCGAAAAGAAGAGTCAAGACCAACACCACGAGGTAAGCACGGTTAATCATTCGAAGCTGCTCAATGGGGTTATGCGGCGCGCGGCTGTAGCAATACGATAGGACGAACACACCTCCTGCCACACCTTGGCGCAAAATATTTCCAACCGTGACAATTGAGTTTGTTTTGGAAGTTTCGGACATGATCACTAATCGCCTTCAATGCCAGTCATTCAAGCCCAACTTAAACGGATCATTAAACGTGGAAACGGCATAGGCTCTTTCGGAGTCCACCCGCGGCATTCGCAAGCACACTTAGCGCAGTCTCTGGACAGTTGATCGAAACTCATTGATGATTGTGAACTTTCTACCCGACAGCACAAACGCTTCTTCCTCTTCCTCATTCCCAAATCTGCGTTCATTGATCTCCGCAGCACCCCCATGTTCTGCCCAAGCCGCTCAGGGATCTCTGCCCGTGGAGAAGCCTTGCGGCGCACACCGATCCCCGCTACAGTATGAGCGATGTCATTCCGCCTGAAAATGCTGCAAGTCGCCCGCGTGGCGCCGAAGGTGCTTGGCGAGTCGGCGGAGTTGGTGGAGAATTTTCTGCGTTCCCGCCAGGATGAGTGCGGCGGTTTTGTGGATCGCGAAGGCAAACCGGACTTGTATTACACCGTGTTCGGGCTGGAGGGCTTGATGGCGCTGCGCGCCGAAGCGGACACGGCGCGGGTAACGGCATGGCTGGCGGATTTCAGCGACGGCGAAGGATTGGACTTCGTGCATCTATGCTGCTTGGCGCGCTGCTGGAGCAGCGTGGGAACAAAGCCGCTCGATGCCGGTGTTAAAGCCCGCCTGCTGGAGCGCGTGGAAGGCTTCCGCAGCGCCGACGGCGGTTACAACCAAGCTCCCAACAAAGAGCACGGCTCCGCCTACGGCTGCTTGCTCGGCTGGAGCGCGCACGAAGACCTCGGCTCCACCGCGCCCGGCACCGACCGCTTGATCGAAAGCCTGCTGGCCCTGCGCACGGCGGACGGCGGCTGGTCGAACGACCGCGGTCTGCCCGTCGGCGTCACCCCTGCGGCAGCGGCCGCCGCCGCGCTCTGCCGCCACTTGGACATGCCTGCGGACACGCAGACGCGCGACTGGCTGCTGGCACAGGCGCTACCGGAAGGCGGTTTCCGCGCCCTGCCCGGCCTGCCGATGCCCGATCTGCTCTCGACCGCCGTGGCGCTGCACGCGCTGGACGCCTTGCAGGCGGACATCGGCGCGCTGCGGGAAGGCTGCCTGGACTTTGTCGATTCCCTGTGGAACGCCCAAGGCGGTTTCCATGGCAACTGGACAGATCACGAACTGGACTGCGAGTACACCTATTACGGTCTGCTGGCGCTGGGCCATCTTGGCCTTTGACAGAGCGCCGCTCGCGCCGACGTAATCCAACCGCATGTCTGAGATTTCGATTCGCAGTTACAAGCCGGAAGACCTGGAAACATTGCGCCGCATCACGGTGGAGTCGTTCGGCTCGGTGGCGGTGGATGAGATGCTGGAGCAGCGCTTCGGGATGTGGGGCGGCAGGGATTGGAAGGCGCGCAAGGCGGACCACATCGACGACGACTGCGCGGCAAATCCGCAAGGCTGTTTCGTGGCCGAAAAAGACGGCGCGGTGACCGGTTACATCACCACCCGGCTGGACCGGCTCAACGGCATCGGCCGCATCCCGAACCTCGCCGTCACCGCCGGGATGCGCGGCCAGGGCCTCGGCAGGCGGTTGATTGAGCACGCGCTGGAGTACTTCCGGCGGGAGGGCATGACTTTGGCCAAGATCGAAACGATGGCCTCGAATCCGGTGGGCCAAAATTTGTACCCTTCCTGCGGCTTCGAAGAAGTCGGCAGGCAGGTTCACTACGCCATGCGGCTTTGATTGATGAGAGCGCCCGCTCTTGACCGTCGCCCAAAAAGCCTTGGCAGCACGAACGAGAGAGCTATGCTCGCAAACGAAATGCCCCAGTCCACCATGCCATCCCCCGCCGTTCCCGCTCTCCGCACAACCCATTCCCTGGCAGGCTTGCCGGCGGTCTTTCGTCGCGGCGCTGTCCTTGCGCTGGTGTCTCTGGCCACGGGAGCCTTTGCCGGTGCCGGTTACGACGGGCAGCCGGCGGTGCAGCCGGACAAGCCGGTCATTCTCTACGATGGGGACAAAGTCAACGATCTGAGCCAGTTCTATACATGGCTGGAGGGCCACAAATACGAGGATCCCAACCGGGTGTTCACCATTGTGGACAAAGTGGATGGAGCGCCTGCGATCCGCGTCAGCGGGCAGGACTGGGGAGGCATCGTCACCCGCAAAGCCTACAAAAATTACAAGCTGGTTTTAGAGTATCGCTGGGGGACTATCTCTTGGGGGCGGCGGATGGACCGGGCGCGAAATAGCGGCGTGCTGCTGCATTGCACCGGAGACGACGGGAACAACCGCGCTGATTTCAGCTCTCCCTGGATCGCCTCGGTGGAGTACGAAATCCTTCAAGGGCGGACGGGCGACATCATCCTGGTGAGTGGATTCGAACGCGGCGTTGAAGATCCATTTCTGCCTCGTTTGACGATGCGCGCGCAGCCGGATGACCGGTACTGGGATCCCAAGGGGGAACTCCGGGAATTCATCTCGAAGCAAGGCCACCTCCATTGGTATGGCCGGGACAGGAACTGGCAGGACGTTCTCGATTTTCACGGCCCTCAAGAAGTGGAGAAGCCGGCGGGCCAATGGAACTTCGTGGAGGCCATCATGAAGGGCGGCGACCTGATCTACTATCTCAATGGCGTCAAAGTCATGGAGGGAGAGAAGGGAACGCTGACGGAAGGCAGGCTGCTCTTCCAGTCAGAAGGCGCTGAAATCTTCTTCCGGAAGATCGAATTGCATCCTTTGACGCCCTGAGAGCCGCTCCCGCAAAAAGGTTGAGATGCTGCAAAGAGATGCGTGTGGAAGGGTGGCTTAAGTTCCCCAACCCGAAGGGTTGAAAGCCATTAGCCGGTGGTTGAGCGCAGCGATACCACCGGCGACTGGCAAGTCCCTCCGCCGCCACCGCGGCATCCCGGAGGGATGCCAGCGAGACGTGGCAGGATGCCCGGCCCGGCGAGCTGGCTGCCATCCCTTCAGGATGGCGCGCTAGGCAAGACCGGGGGGTGCATCCGCTCCGGTGGTATCGCGCTGCGCGCTCAACCACCGGCTAATGGCTGGGAACCCTGCGGGTTCC
>CAZNKC010000135.1:0-14679 GCA_964573315.1 uncultured Verrucomicrobiaceae bacterium
ATCTTTCCGGCGAGGACGCCGGAAAGAGCACGCGGGACGCGTGCGCTCCATGCGCATGGCCGCACAGCCAATACCCTTTCCAAACAAACGGCGGGTTTCTCATGGACACGGCCTCAAACGCGTGAAGAATGCGGCTCGTGCCGTCCGCGTGGCGGCGCTGCTTCAACCTTCACCCATTCCCTCCCATGAGATCCGGCAATCCTGTCCTGAACGAATCGACCTTTCGCGACGCGGCGCCTGCGGGCGCGCGGATGACGCTCACCGGCACGGTGAACGCCACGCTTATCTTCACCGGCCTGCTCATGGTGGCCGCCATGTTCACCTGGAAAAAAGTGGCGGTCGATCCGGCGGGCGCCATGCCCTGGATGATCGGCGGCCTCATCGGCGGCTTGGTGCTGGCGTTGGTGACGATTTTCAAAAAGGAGTGGGCGGCGGTGACCGGCAGCCTTTACGCGCTGGCGGAAGGTTTGTTCCTCGGCGCCCTTTCGGCGATGTACGAGGCGCAGTTCAACGGCATCGTGATGCAAGCGGTGCTGCTGACCGGCGCCACCCTGGCGGCGATGCTGGCGGCCTACCGCATGGGCCTTATCAAGGCCACGGAAAACTTTCGCCGGGGTGTGATCGCGGCCACGGGCGGCATCTTTCTGGTGTACATAGCGACATGGGTTCTCGGCTTCTTCGGCATCCAGATTCCCTGGATTCACGAGGGCGGCATGTTCGGGATCGGGTTCAGCCTGTTCGTGGTGACGATCGCCGCGCTGAATTTGGTGCTGGACTTCGACCTCATCGAAAACGGCTGCGCCTCCGGTGCGCCGAAGTACATGGAATGGTTCGGCGCCTTCGCCCTGCTGGTGACGCTGGTCTGGCTCTACCTGGAAATGCTGCGGCTGCTGTCGAAAGTGATGCGGCGGGATTGATGCCCGGATGCGGCGGTGTGTTAAGCGCCGTTCACCGGGTTTGTCTTTGACAAATCAGCGCTTCAAAGCGACTGTCCCTCATTCGAAAAATGGCATTCCGTCGAATAGGCAGGCGACTCGCCACGTCACCGGCAACCAAACGCAAAGCTCCATCTTCCACCGCATGAACTGGACCGACCGCATTTCCGTTGACCCAAACGTATGCCACGGCAAAGCCTGCATCCGGGGAACCCGCGTCATGGTTTCGGTCGTGCTCGACAACTTGGCCGCTGGTCTCAGTCAGGCGGACATCCTCCGCAGCTACCCGTCGCTCCAGCCGGATGATGTGGCGGCGGCGATGGCCTATGCCGCCGAGCTTGCCCGCGAGCGGATCGTCGCAACGCCATTCGGAGCTGCCGCGTGAAGTTCAAATTCGACGAGAATCTTCCCTCGGATTTGGGCGCCTTGCTCCGCCGGGATGGTCACGATGCCCATTCCGTACTCGACGAAAATCTCTGCGGCGCCGCCGACTCAGCCATTGCCAAGGTATGTCAAGACGAGCAGCGCATTCTCATCACACTCGATTTGGACTTTGCCCACATCAAAAACTACCCGCCACGGGATTATCACGGAATCATTGTCCTGCGGCTGGCCCAGCAGGATCGGGATACGGTGCTTGCCGTCATTCCCCGCATTCTCGTGTTGTTGCAGACAGAGCCCATTGCGCGGCGTCTCTGGATTGTGGACGACAAGCGGACACGAATCAGGGGCGAAACCTGAACATCATTCAGCCAAGTCCGCCGCAGCCATAAAGCCTTGCCATCCGCGGCGTTGCGCGCAAGCTGGCGCGTGCCGGACAGCGCGACCATGCCGAAGCAGCCGTCAAACGTCCCGTCGGCGGGGCGGCGGTTGCTTGTCGGCGGGTTGCTGCTGATCGCGGTGTCGCTGGCGGTGCAGGCGTTGTTTGCCTCGGTGCGTTACGAGTGGAACTGGGCGGCGGCGTGGAGTTACCGGGCGCAATTTTTCCGGGGCTGGCTGCTGACGCTGGGCATCGCGGCGGGGGCGATGGCGGTGAGCCTGCTCACCGGTCTGCTGCTGATGGCGGGGCGTCGCGCGCCGTGGCTGCCGCTGCGGATGCTGTGCGGCGGCGTGGTGGAGGTGGTGCGCGGCACGCCGCTGCTGGTGCAGCTTCTCATCGGTTACTACATCGTGGCGCAGGCTTTGCAGGTGCGGGAGCCGGTGCTGGTGGGGATGCTGCTGCTGGGGGTGTTCGAGGGCGCGTATCTGGCGGAGATTTTTCGCGGCGCGGTGGAGAGCATCGGCGCGTCCCAGCGCGAGGCGGCGCGCGCGGTGGGGTTTGACACGGCGCAGATGTACCGGTTTGTGATTCTGCCGCAGGCGCTGCGGCGGGCGCTGCCGGGCACGGCGGGGCAGTTGGTGTCGCTGGTCAAAGACTCGTCTTTGCTGTCGGTGATCGGGATCGAGGAACTGGTGCAGAAGGTGCGTATTTTGAACTCGGCCAGTTACACCGCACTGGAGGGCTACCTGCCGCTGGCGGTGGCCTATTTGCTGGTGACGCTGCCGCTGTCGCGCTGGGCGCAATCTTTGGAAAGGAGGTTTCACTATGAAACTTGAAGCGCGCGACGTGGTGAAACGCTTCGGCGAGTTTCACGCTCTCGATGGAGCCACGTTTGAAACCCCGGCGGACAGCCGCGTGGTGGCGCTGCTGGGGCCGTCCGGCGGGGGGAAATCCACGCTGCTGCGTGTGCTGGGCTGCCTGCTGCCCGCGGACGGCGGCCAAGTGCGGCTGGATGGCGAGGCGCTGCCGGTGGAGGAAGCGCGGGCGCGGGCGGAGCGGCGGCGCAACGGTTTTGTGTTCCAGGCTTACAATCTGTTCCCGCATCTCACGGCGTTGGAAAATGTGGCGCTGCCGCTGCGGGAGGTGCATGGCGTCCCGGCGGATGAAGCGCGGACGCGCGGCATGGAGTTGCTGGAACGGCTGGGGCTGGCGGATCACGCGGGCAAAAAACCGGCGCAACTCTCCGGCGGCCAGCAGCAGCGCGCCGCCATCGCCCGCGCGCTGGCGCCGCGTCCGCGCCTGCTGCTGCTGGACGAGCCGACCTCGGCGCTGGACCCGGTGATGACCGGCGAGGTGCTGGACGTGATCCGCGAGCTGGCGGAGGAGGGTCAGCAGATCGTGCTGGCCACACACGAGGTATCGTTCGCGCGCCGGGTGGCGGATTGGGTGGTGTTTCTGGCCGAAGGCAAAGCAGAGGAAAGCGCCCCGGTGGCTGCCTTTTTCGAGCATCCGCAATCGCGCCACGCGCAGGACTATCTGGAGAGCTTGATGCGTTATCGTTGAGGCGATAAATTGCGGTGGCTCAGGCATTCTGCCTGAGAGGTGTGATGCGGGCATTCTGCCCGCATCCTTCAAGGAGAGGCGGTTGCAAACCGCGGGAGCAAACCAACGACGCCGCGGATTTCGAGGAGGAGTAGGAGGACGAGAACGAAGGAGGCTCCGCTCCACCCGCCGCCTCCGCCCCCGCGAAGAAGTGGGACGCGGCACAGCGCTTCCCTACCGGGACGGACTGTGCTGCTTGACAAGCGCCTCGGAGCAGAGAGCCTTTCTGTCATGAGACTTGGCCTCGAACTGACGGCATGGGTGGCGGCGCTTTGCCTTCCCGCGCAGGAGGCGTTCAGCGTGACTTTCGGGGCGGGCGCCACCTTAAAAATGCCGTACACGCAGGAAACGGCAACGCGCAGCATCGTCGGCGTCAAGGTGACTTACCCTGTGGATGATGCGGATGTCATTGATCTTCTGGAAGCGCGCCTGACGCGCTTCATCTGGACTTGCGAGAGAGCCGCCGATGATGAAGCGGAAGCCTTGGTGACTTTTGTGCGTGAAGGCGATCTCGGCACAGGCGTGGCTGACAAGGTGAAGGCGGTGCTGGGCGGCGAGCCGCTCAGCAGCGCGGCGGAACAGGCCCTCAAAGAGGGCTTGGAGGAGATCGCCGCTCTCGGCGGGCAATGGCGGCAATGGGCCGGCAGGATCGGTGAGGTTCGGCTGTGGAATCCCGTCACCATGAAGCCGTACGAGCAGGGCGGGAGCGACCGCCACGAATTTGACGTTCTGTCCTATGAACGGGGCGAGGGCGGCAATAACCGATTTCTGTTAAAACCGCCCTTCCAAAACCAGGGCATCGGCATTCATGCGTTCGACCCGCAACGAAAGGAAGTTCCGCCCCTGCTTCTCGACATGCCCAACTACGCCCCGCCGGGAATGACCGCGGAGGAAGCCGCGGAGAATCTCAGCCGGCTGCTTGATGGTTTGAACAACTTGCTGCGCCAAGCAGTCACGCAGCAACTCGTGCATCTGGCGATGCATTACCTCGCTGACAAACTGCTGATGAGTGAGATCGAGGAGCGTCTTTTTGCCAAGCCGGCGCCGCGCGCGATCAGCCATGCTTTGGCGCGAGCGTACCTGTTTGGCTTTCAGAACAAGGAGAACGCCTCTCAAGAGGAGATGAACCAAATTCTGGGCAAGCTCTTTGTCATTGATCTTCCCGAAGACGGCGAACAGGCCGCCCGGATGCTGGATCAGCTTGCCGCTTTCGATCCGTTCGACGAGCTTCCCGCGGAGATCGAACTGCCGGCGGGCAAAGTGATGGGATTCGCGCTTGTGCAAGCCTTCCAAGACGTTGAGCAGGATCAGATGCCCCTGCAGCGGCTGGCTGCGCTCGGCATTGCCGTTCCTGAAAACGGGTTCGACCAAGCAGCCATCGTGGCTGCGTTCGACCGCGCTTGGCCCACTTGGCGCACTCGGTTGGAGAAAGCCAAGACGACCATGACGGAGCAACTGCGCGCCCAACTCGCGGCGCGCGAGGCCGCGCCGGCTGCCGCTTCGAAACCGGAGCCTGCCGGTGATGCTGAAATCCGTTACCCGGACGGCTACGAAACGCTCGTTCTGGAAGGACTCACCTTTCATTTCCCGGCGGCATTGACCGAGGCCGTGCAACGCATCGGCCCGCAATGGGCCGCTGATCTCCGCAAGGCGCGCGCAATCCTTTCCGAGCGCTTTGGCGGACCTTGGAAGGAGATGCTGGAGATCACGAATGAGGACATGGACAGCCTGGCCGCCTACGGCATTCAGCCGAGCCGGGACGAAGCGCTCATCTGGGCCATGCAAAACGCCGTTGTGGCGAACCTCGACAAGTGGGTGCTTGAAGTGATGCGCGGCAATGAGGTGGCTATTTGGTTTCCGGATGACTTGCAGGCTTGGATCGGTGACGAAGGCCGGCTTGGTGGATTTTCCTTCGATTTTCAGCAGCGCTCCATGGATTTCTTGATGGAATGGGAAACGCAGACGTCCGATTTTATCAGGCAAGAGCGACCGTTGCAGGCCTTTCGCGAGTATCTCGAACGGCAGCCGCCGCTGGTGTTCCCGGTCCTGCTGCCGCGGGAGGACATCGAGGGCAAGTCCGTGGCCGAGCAGGCGTCTCTCATGGGGGAAAAGGATCACTTGTTGCGCCGAATCTGTACTCAGGCTGAAGTCCTTGAGCCAACGGAAATTGCCGGTAGTGAGAACTCTATATGGACACCGGAGCAGGCTTTCTTTCTCGTGGTGCATGAAGTGGCCGAGTCCGCCCTGATCCGGCAGGTCATCGCCAGCGCGGACCGGCGCTGGTTTTGCGACGGCATGGCTAATCTGATCGCGGTTCGTGAATGCGACCGGCGTTTTGGCGAAGGCGAAGGCATAAGGGTGTTTGAGTCCATGTGGGATCCCGTCCAGAGCCGCAAACTTGCGAGCAAGGTCAATTTGCTGGAATGGAAAGCGGCGGAGACGGGAAAGGAGCCGGGCATCGGCAGAAAAGACGAGGACGGTGGACTGGCGGCCGCCCACTACTACTTCGCCACCCAGGCTCTGCTCGCCGCGACCCGGGACCGGGAACCGGATTTTGTGCGCGCCTGGATCGAGCAAATCCGGCAGACGTCCTGGAACCGGACGAACGCCGGAACCGTGCTGGCCGCGTATGAAAAACTCACCGGCCAGCCGCTGGCGCCGTTGCTGCAAGAGGTGGTGACGGGCGCGGCGCCGGAATGATGTTTGGGTACAACCATCCCACAAAAACTGTGATCTGGAAAAATCTTCCACCCATTCCCCTGTGCTCCAAGGTTGTCCCGCCCTTTCAGGGCTGGGCCTGGAACTGGAGACGTTGCGGTGTTGACCCAGGGCGGCACTCGGCAGGGCCTCGCTTGCCCTGGGCTGTGTTGTCGCGCCCCGTTGGGGCTGGTCCGATTTTCCGCTTGTGACGGCGGGCGTGCTTGGCAAGGGTTTCGCTTTCCGGCGCGGGCCGGTTTTTTTGTTATGCGACTTCAAGACCAAATCATTCTCATCACCGGCAGCACGACGGGCATCGGCGAGCACATGGCGCGGCGGTTTGTGGCGGAGGGCGCGCGGGTGATTTTGCACGGGCGGGACGCGGCGCGCGGGGAGGCTCTGCGCAAGGAGCTGGGGGAGGAGCGCGCGGCTTTTTGCCAGGGCAATCTGGCGGAGGCGGACTATCCCGAAAAACTGGCCGCGGAGGCGCTGGCGGCGTTTGGCCGTCTCGATGCGCTGGTGAACAATGCGGCGCTGACCACGCGGGCGCGCATCCAGGACACGGACGCGGCGTTTTTCGACCGCATGATCGCGGTGAACACGCGGGCGCCGCTGCTGCTCATCCGCGCGCTGCTGCCGGCGTTGCGGGAGTCCATGGGTTGTGTGCTGAACATCGGCTCGGTGCTGGCGCACTGCGGCCAAGCCAACCTGCTGGCCTACTCCGTCTCCAAGGGCGGACTGATGACGATGACGCGCAATCTGGCGGACGCGCTGGGCACGGACGGTGTGCGCTTCAACCAGCTCAACGTGGGCTGGACGCTGACCGAGAACGAGTACCAAGTCAAAATGGGCGACGGTCTGCCCGCCGATTGGCCGGATCATGTGCCCGCCTACGCGGCTCCGGCGGGCCGGCTGACGACGCCGGAGGAAGTGGCGGCGGCGGCGGTCTATTGGGTGGGCCGGGAAAGCGTGCCGATCTCCGGCACGGTGGCTGAGTTGGAACAGTATCCGATCATTGGGCGTTATCCGAACTATGAGAAAGTTGAGAGTTGAGAGTTGATGGTTGATAGCCTGAAAACGCAGCTTGCGCTGCGGAAAGGAGTCACTCTCTGGATAAATGAGTATTTCGTTGCCAGCAACTGGCTCTCAACTATCAACTCTCCACCATCATCTCGGTTCATACACCTTCACCGCGACGAGCTGCCTGCCGTCGCGGGCGAAAAGGAGGCCATCGGAGAAGGCGAGATGGGCGCGGTGGCCGGCGCGGAGGATTTGGACTTCGTGCAGCGCGTTGAAGGCCGCGCCCTCGGCTTCGACGATCCAAAGCTCGCCCTGCTCGGTGACGGCGAGCAAATGATCTCCCACGCGGATGAGGGTGCCGCCGGGGACGGCGCCGGACTGCCAGCGTGTCTCGCGGCTGGCGAGGTCGATGCAGCGCAGGGTTTGCCCCATTTCCTGGCGGCCATCGAAACCGAAGACGAGGCTGTCTTTGCGCACCGGCGTGCCGTAGTGGCAGTCGAGCAGATTTTCCCGGTCCCACTCCGGATCGAGACCGGGCAGCTTGAACTCATGCAGGCCGACGCCATAACCGGCGGACAACAGCACGCGGCCCGCATCGAGCAGGACGGGCTGGGCGGCGTTGACGCTGGCATCCATGCGCGAGCGCAGCGGACGGCGGGCTTTGACTTCGCCGGTGGCGGCGGCGATCAGCCAGACTTCGTTGCGCAGCCAGCAGAGGATTTCATCGTCGTTCACGGCGATGGGCGAGGCGTAGCCGGCTTCGTCTTCGACGCCGTGCCAGAGCAGCTTGCCGGTGGCGGCATCGAACGCGGCCACTCCGGCGGGCTTGCCGTCTTTTTGACCGCCTGGGGTGATGATGACGCGGTCTGCCATGACCAAGGGCGAGCAGGCGCGGCCAAAGAAGCCCTGCGGTGAACCGAGCTCCGCCACGGTGTCCACGCTCCAGAGCGCGCCGCCGCTGTCGAGGTCGAGGGCGTCGAGCACGCCATCGGCGCCGTGGATGAAGATGCGTCCGCCCGCCGCGGCGGGCACGCCGCGCGGGCCGTTGTCGAAGCCGAAGCTGTCCACGTAGTCTGTGGGGCGTTTGAAGGTCCAAAACAAGACGCCGGTGGCGGCGTCGATGGCGTCCACCGTCAGGTCGTCGCCCACACGATGCGCGATGATCACTTTGCCCGCCGCTACAACGGGACCGGAGAAACCGGAGCCGAGTTCGCGATCCCAGACGACCGCGGGTTCGACGAGTTTTTTCCCCGCGGGCGCCGCCACCGCGCCGTCACGGGCGGGACCGAGCAGTTGCGGCCAGTCCGCGGCGTGTGGAGATGCGGTCAGGAGCAGGCTGATCCACAAAACGTGCCGCCAAGCGAAACCACGGCGTGCGACCGGGCCGATCGCGCCATGAGAGCACGCAGCCAAGCCAGCGACACCACGGTTGGTCAAGCCGCGCCGAGCCATTCCTTGAGTGTTTTAAAGTCGCGATCCTGAGCCTTGATGAAGGACTTCAGCGTGGCGGCGTCGTTGGGATCGCCATGCAAGTACTCGACGTGCAATGAGATAGGGCCGGTGTAGTTTTCCTTCACGAGCGAGTCGGCAAACGCCCGCTCCACCATGCCCTCGCCAAGCGGACAGACCTCGCGTTTTTTACCTTCCCAGGCGAAGTCCTTGAAGTACACCGCGCCCCGGTGCCCGGCGACGAGGGCGGCCTCCAGCGGCCAGCTCATGCCGCCTTCGGTCGTGGCGTGCAGGATGTCAAAGGCGAAGGCGAATTGCTCGGGGCGGTACTCGCGCATGATGGAGTAGATGTCCCACACGGGCGCGCCGAAGTAGGTCTTGCCGGAATGGTTTTGAAAGAGCGGCTGGATGCCGATCTCGTCGCAAAGCTGGACGAGGTCTTTGATCTTCGGGCGCACGGCCTGGAGTTGCGGCCAGATGGGCTGGTCGAGATCGTACTTGTAATACGACATGCGGAAGCGCTTCACGCCCAGGCTGGCGGCGGTGCGCAACACGGCTTCGGTGCGCTGCTCCTGGCTGACTTCGTTGATGCCGGAGGTGAGGATGGTGAGGTTGAGGCCGCGTTTTTTGAGTTCGCCCGCCAGCTTCGGCAGCTCGTCCTCAATGCGCTCCGGCTCGATGTGGCCTTTCGGACGGATCGGCGCTTCGATGCCATCGACGCCCATCGCGGCGGCGATGTCGGCGATCTGGTCGAAGCTCAATCCTTGCAGGTGCTTGGTGAAGAAACAGAATTCGTTGCGGTTTTTTTTGGCGGCAGCGGCAGTGGCAGACGTGGTCGTGGCGGCGAGTGAGCCGGCAAGCGCGGCTCCGGATTGGGCGAGGAAGGATCGGCGGTTCATGATGCGAGTCGGAAGGATAGCAACTAAACGGTCGTGAGGGGAAGGTTTCGCGGAAAAAGTGGGGGAGTGTCAAGGGGTCAAGAGGGTCAAAGATCAAGAGTCGAGGGCGCGCGCGGCGGGGCTTGGGCAACGTACTCCGCCTCTCTGGGGCGGGTAATCCCACACCCGCCTCGGAGAGGCGGAGTACTTTCTTCAAATCTTCATCCGCGCTTTTTCCAGATGCGCAGAGGGCTTGCGTCCCTTTTAATGCGGCGCTCTCTTCATGACCGCCCTCCCCTCCCCTGCCCCGGAACTGCCCGCCCGCGCCCGCAAGCGGCTCGGCGCGCTGGGACATCATCTGGCGTCTTTTGCGGAGGCGCTGGCGATGCTGCGCGCGCGCTGCGAAAAAGGGCGGCTGCCCGAGCCGCTGGCGGCGCACGCGCGGCTTTGCCTGGCCGGTCTGCCGGTGAGCGAGCTGACGGAGGCGTTCGAGGTTGCGTTGGACGTGCCGGCGGACGCGCCGGAAGAATGGACCGTGGCACTGGATGAGGCGCTACCCGCGGCCTCCGCCCGCGCCTGCGCGCTTTTGCATCTGCCGGGGTTGCGACGGACCTGGGGCGGCTGGCTGAGGGGAAGCCTTTTTCAAGAATTGCAAACGCGCCTGCCGCGCGCCTGGGTGGTGGATCATGCCACGATTCCACCGCATGGGGCGATTGCAGGATTGGGCATCGCGGACTGGAGCGGGTTGTGGCGGCTGCGGGCGGACGGGCGGACTTTTCGTGTTCGTTTTCAGGATGACGTGTCTGCGGTGGAACTGACGGACGCGCAGAGCCGGGAGGATTGGGAACACACCGCGCAACGGCTGGCTGCGGCTCCGCCCGGAGGGGCCGTCGTCACCGAACTGCCCAAGGCACCCTGCCGCCGCTGGCAGGCGCGTTTCACGAGGCGCGAGGGGCGCTGGGAGATGGAGGATTTGGCGGCAGGTGCGGGTGGGCCGGGTTGATGCAAGGAGAGGCGGTTTGTAACCGCCTGCCCCGGAGGGCGGGGCTCTGTTCCCGCCCGCTTTTTCGCGGGCGGAGGCGGCGCGGAGCCAAAGGGGAAGAGCGGGCAACCCATCCCACACACGCAGGCAAGATATCTGCATGACTGGTCACAGGCTGAAAGCCTGTGACACACCCGGCAGGCTGAAAGCCTGCACCACTCGTCTCAGGCAGGATGCCTGAGCTACCACTCGCCGTCGCGCTGGAATTGGGCGCGGGCGTTTTCGCCGAATTTAGCGCCGGCTTCGGCGAGGTTGGCGAGGATTTGATCGGCGCTGAGGCCGGCGCTGTTGCGGGCGGCGGGGATGACGGTCTGGCATTCGTTGGCGTCCATGAAGCGGGAGGCTTCGAGGATGCGCGGCTGTTCGTCCGGCGCGATGACGAGGAAGCCGTGCTTGTCGGCGTGGATCAAATCGCCGGGCGAGATTTTGCGGCCAAAGACTTCGACTTCGCAGTTCCAGCGCACGGGATGGACGTGCGCGTGGCCGACGCAAAAGCGGCGGGCCAGGGCTTTGAAGCCGGCGTTGGTCATTTCATCGACGTCGCGGATGGCGCCGTCCGCGATGGTGCCGACGCAGCCGAGCGCGCGGTGCATGTTGCTGTTCACTTCGCCCCAGAAAGAGCCGATGGTGCGCGGTTTGTCGAGATCCTGCACACAGACGATCTTCGGTCCGGGAATGCCGGCGACGTAGCGGCGGTAGTCGTTCCAGGCGTTCGGATTCGTCTCGCGATGCGATTTGTTGCTCGGCTCAACGACGACGGTGACGGCGTAGCCGACCATCGGCCCCATCTGCGGCATGAAGTCGCGCGTTTCCTCCAAGTTGAAGGCGTCGGCGGCGGGGTCGCGCCGGGTGATCTGCTCCCAGCCGTTGTAAATGGTGGGAGTGTTCCAGCGTTTGAGTTGGAGGAGGTCGGCGTGGGTCAGGGTCATGGGGAAGAGTTTTGACAAGGGTGTTCCTTCAAAACGATTCCCGCAAGCAGGGCTGTCTGGTTCTTCTTTTTAACCAGTGGTGAAGCAAAGGGCAGAGCGCAGAGCGCAGAGCGCAAAGCGACTGCGCCTCACGCCCTGCGCTCTGCCCTGATTCCAGCAATGGCGGCCCGGCTATTGCCCGTCACTTTCCGCCGGCGCTGTCTTGGCAGGCAGCCATTTCCCGGGCGCGCCGGCTTTGGCGAGGACTTCGCTGACGGAGACGGGGACGCCGCCGAGCTGGCGGCTTTCCTCGGCGGCTTGCAGGAAGCCGTAGATTTCCAAAGTCTGCGCGGCGGTCACGGGCGGGGTTTTGGTTTCGAAGAATTTGATGATCTCCCGCAGCATGGGCGTGTAGTCGCCCTGGGTTTTTTGCTCAAAGACTTCCTCGCCGTCGAAGCGCACGAGCTTGTAAACTTTCGAGTGCATGGGCAGGCGGTGCATGGCGTGCAGGGTGCCGGTGCGCTCGCCGCGCCAGATGCCGGTGACCACGGACTCGGCCGGGGTGGTGGTGCGGGTCACGGTTTCGCAGCCCGGCCCCATGACGGTGAAGAGGGCTTCGGTGGCGTGGATGGCGTAGAAATAGAGGTCGGGGTGATGCGGCAGGGACGGCGCCGGCCCCCAGGAGATGGCGGCGTCCGGCGGCGCGGGCTTGGCGTTGGCGACCTCGGTCACGCCCTGGAACCAGCGCAGGGCGGAGGCGCTCATCAGCGGCACCTTCAACTGGTCCGCCAGGGTGTAAATCTGCACGATGTCGGGCAGGCTGGCGGCGACGGGTTTGTCCACGAACAACGGTTTGCCAAAGGTCAGGATCTCCTTCACCTGCTCCAAGTGGGGCCGGCCATCGAGGCTGAGCAGCATGACGGCATCCACGTCCGCGCACACGGCGGCGATGCTGTCCACCATGCGGACGCCGTATTTGTCCTTGAGGATGGCGGTGAACTCCGGCAGGCGGGAGACGCTCTCCGGCAGGTCCGGGCTGCCGGTGGGGCAGGCCAGCACGACGCGGCCGCCGGGCACATGGTTGGGGTTGGCGGGATCGTTGAGGCGCATGGTGAACTGCTCCGCGTGGGAGGTGTCCAAGCCGATGACGCCGATGCGCAAAGGGTCTGCCATGAGGGATTGCGGGGCGGTCAGGGGGACGGCCAACCCGCCAAGCCAGAGCAGCATGGTGAGGATGGGACGATGTTGGACCACCATGTAAATACTTTCCGCCACGGATGCCGCGCGCGCAAGCGCGCCTTGCGCATCGGCATGATTTTTTTCCGCAAAAAACGGGTGACGGACGGTTCTACCTCAAAACGGAAATGAAAACCACAGAGGGCACGGAGGAACACAGAGGAAGTGAGAACCGCGGATGGCACGGATGTTTGGCAGATGGCATCAAAGGATGCGCTCACCCTTCGGGTGAATGGAATTTTCGGCGTAAGCCGCAGATTTTTTACTATCAACACTCAACTATCGACTCTCAACTTCCTTTTCAGGCTCAACGCACGATCACCCGCGAGCCGGGCCGGATAAGCCGGGGCAGGCGGATGGCATCCCAGTTGGCGAAGCGGACGCAGCCGGCGCTCTGCGAGCGGCCGATGGTGCGCGGGTAGGCGGTGCCGTGCAGGCCGATGCCGCTCTTGCTGATGCCGCACCAGAGGATGCCCACCGGGCTGTTCGGGCCGGGCGGGATTTGATAGGCTTGGTCGCCGCGCGTGCCTTCCTCCAAAAACTGCTTGTCGTAGCGGAAGTTCGGCGTGGTGACCATGTTCACCACCTTCCAGTCGCCCACCGGGATGAACTGCGGCTTGCCGGGGGTGATGGGGAAAGCGGCCAGCATCCGTTCGTCGGAGTCATAGACGGCGGCCATGCGCTCGGTGGTGTCGATGACCACGGTGTTGCCGCTGAGCGCGGCGTCCTCTTTGTAGGTCTGGTGGCGGGCCACATCCTCGATCCGGAACGGCTCCACGTTCGGCACGGCCAGCACGTCACCGGCGCGCAGGAGGTCGAAGTTTTTGCCGGGGTTGAGCTTGGCCAGGAAGGTTTCGTCCGTGTGATAACGCTCGGCCACCAACTCGACCAAACTGCGGTAGGCCATGTATTTGAATGCCTCCTGTTCCTCGGGTTTCTGCGGCAGCTTGGGGTTCACATGCGCCAGCAGATCGTCCGTGATCTTGCAGGCCGCATACACCACGGGCACCTCCCGCTCCGCGTCGCGAATCACGCGCTGCCAGTCGTAGTAGTCGGCATGGCCGCCGGAGTAGTTGTAGTTCACCACGGCCTTGTAAGTGAACTCGCCGATGGCGCCGTCCACCTTGCCCGGTCCGAACATCCGGCGGTCCAAAAAAATCTGGAGCCGCACGACGGTATCCGGGTCCTGCGGGATGCGCGGATCATCCGCCGCCGGACCGGTATCCTGCGCCAGGGCAGGAGACAAAATGGCGAGGACGCAGGGGATGAGAAGGCTGGGACGGAGCACTCGGATTTATAATCAATACTGGTGAAAAATCAAGAGAAGTGATGGATATGGCGCGCTTCGTGGCAGATGAGTTGAGAGGCTGCGGAACCAGAGACACAGCATCAACTTTTCTTGGCCGTCGAATCATTTGGCGAGGAACCCTGATGCCACCATGCCGCGCCTCGTTTGCCCTTGCCAACCTTAACGCCTCCCGTTATGATGCTGCCATCACCGTGCATGATCCTCTCCTTTGCCTGCGACGATGCCGCCCGGCTGTTCCGGCTGGAGAAAGTCCGCGCCTTTCCGCCGGACATCCAACGCACCGCCCTGCGCAAGCTCGCCCAACTTCATGCTGTCACCGAGCTGGCTCAGTTGCGCGTCCCGCCCGGCAATCGGTTGGAGGTTCTCAAAGGCGACCGCAAAGGCCAGCACTCCATCCGCATCAACGACCAGTGGCGCATCTGCTTCCGCTGGCAGGCGGACGGCCCGCATGATGTTGAAATCGTGGACTACCATTGAACCCAATCCCTCATGAAAAAGCACGCCCCCATTCATCCCGGAGAAATTCTCCGCGAGGACTTTCTGCTTCCCCTTGGCCTGTCCGAATACCGGATCGCCAAGGACATCGATGTGCCGCCCCGCCGCATCAACGAAATCGTCAAAGGCAAGCGCGCCATCACCGCCGACACCGCCCTGCGCCTTTCCCGCTATTTTCAATGGCCCGCCGAAGTTTGGTTGAATCTCCAGGCGCAATACGACCGGCAGGTCGCCGAAGCCGGAATGCGTCTCATTCTGAACCGTATCAAGCCCTGCTTGGCTGTAACGACCGCCTAGCCCAAGTTCGTCAGTTTTGAGGGGTGAGTATCGCAAGTACGGGACTGGGCG
>CAZNKC010000136.1:0-14582 GCA_964573315.1 uncultured Verrucomicrobiaceae bacterium
GCGGAAGTAGGCTTGCAGGGGGTGGCTGACTTTGACGCCTTTGGGCACGTAGATGAAGGAGCCGCCGGAGAACACGGCGCTGTTGAGGGCGCTGAATTTGTTGTCGGAGGTGGGAATCACTTTGCCGAACCAGGGGCGGAAGATTTCCGGGTGCTGGTGCAGGCCTTCGGTGCTGTTGACGAAGATGACGCCCTGGTCTTCGAGGACTTTTTTGACGTTGGAGTAGGCGGCTTCGGAGTCGTATTGGGCTTCGACTCCGGCGAGGAATTTCCGTTCCTGCTCGGGGATGCCGAGGCGCTCGAAGGTTCTCTTCACGTCGTCGGGCACTTCGTCCCAGGAGCGTTTGGGCTTCTGGCCGTCGCTGAGGTAGTAACGGAATTCGTCGAAGTGGATGTTTTCGAGGTCTTTGGTGGCCCAATGCGTGGGCATGGGTTTGGAGTTGAAGATTTCGAGCGCTTTGTGGCGGAACTCGCGAATCCATTCGGGGTCTTTTTTGACATCGCAGATGTAATCGACGGTGGCGGGACTGAGGCCGTAGCCGGCGTCAAAGGTGTTGCGCTCGGGGAAGGTGAAGTCGCCGATGCTGTCGGCTTTGATGTCGGAAATGTCGGTGGGGTCAGGGGCGGTGATCATGGCGGGGGGCCTTTCTTTGGGACGGGGATTTTTTGGACAGGATTGACGGGATTTTTGCAGGATTAACAGGATGAGGGGTCAGGCGGTGGCTGCGGGGCGTTTTTTGGAGGTCTTTTTCGCCATGGCTTTGGTCTCTTCCTCAATGGGATCAATAAAGGGCAGGACGGGTTTGCGTTTCCAGTAGTTCTTGGGCAGCGGGCCGGAGCGCATGCGCTTGGCGTAGGCGCTGGGCTCTTTCTTGGAGAGATCCACGAATTTGATGCCTTTGGCCCGCGACTCTGCTTCATGCTTGCGCATTTGGGAAGCAAAGGGGATTGCTTGGGGGCCATGCTGCCGTGACAAAGTTTCTTTGGCGGCGTAGGCTTCGAGAATGGCGGGGTGATCGTCAGTGTTCATGCTGTAGCGGTCAGACATTTTTTCCCACCACAGCTTGGCAGCCTCCTGCTGGGCACGCGCCTTGATCTGCTTGCTGGGACGGGCAGTGAGCAGGCTTGGAATCGTGGTTTCCATATAGAGGCGGGGTTTCATGGTTTAGCCAAGCATGGCGGATGACTTTTCTTTGAGACAGGGGTGTTTTGGACAGGATTGACAGGATTTCAGGATTAACGAGATTGAGAAATCAGGCTTGAAGGGGGCGGCGGAAGATGAGGATGATTTTGTTGCGGCCGGTTCGTCCATCGACGACAAGACTGAAGGTGGAGACGAGTTCCCAGCTTTGAGAGGCTTGGTCGGAGATCAGAGCGTTGAGACGGGCTGGATCGAATTTGCAACGCCCCAGGATGAAGGAGACGCTGACATCGTGTTCCAAGGTTTGATACTCCCAATTCATGGCGGTGGAAATTAAGCGGCGGCGAGCACCTCCTCTTTGAGCCAGTCGTAGCCTTTTTCTTCGAGTTTGAGGGCGAGGTCGCGGCCGCCGGTGAGGGCGATGCGGCCGTCGATGAGGACGTGGACGATGTCGGGCTGGATGTAGTCGAGCAGGCGCTGGTAGTGGGTGATGAGGAGGATGCCGCGCTCGGGGCTGCGCATGGCGTTGACGCCGCGGGCGACGATTTTGAGGGCGTCGATGTCGAGGCCGGAGTCGGTTTCGTCGAGCACGGCGTATTTCGGCTCCAGCATCATGAGCTGGAGGATTTCGTTGCGCTTTTTCTCGCCGCCGGAGAAGCCTTCGTTGACGGAGCGGCCGGTAAAGCTGCGGTCGATTTCGAGCTGGTCCATGCGGGCGTAGAGCTGCTTGTAAAACTGCACGGCGTCGATGTCCTCGCCTTCGGGGAGGCGGGCTTTGAGGGCGGCGCGGAGGAAGTTGGCGTTGGAGACGCCGGGGATTTCATGCGGGTATTGGAAGGCGAGGAAGAGGCCGGCGCGGGCGCGCTCATCGACTTCGAGGTCGAGGAGGTTTTGGCCGTCGAGGGTGACGCTGCCGCCGGTGACTTCGTAGTCGCTGTGGCCGGCGAGGACTTTGGAAAGGGTGCTTTTGCCGGAGCCATTCGGCCCCATGATGGCGTGGACTTCACCGGGGTTGATGGTGAGCGTAAGTCCGTTGAGGATTTGACGTTCGGGGATGCGGGCTTGGAGGTTTTTGATGAGGAGAGACATGTTTTTTTGACAGGATTGACGGGATTTTTGGGGATTAACAGGATTGGGTTTTTGGCAGGATGGGAGAGGTCAGGCTTTCGATGAAGAGGGACATGCGGGGCTTTTTTTGACAGGATTGATAGGATTTCAGGATTAACGGGATTTTGTTTTTGGGGGCAGGATGGGGCGGTGGAGGGGATTGAGGGAGGTCAGGATTCGGATTTCGGGCTTCGGGATTCGGATTTTTTGGCGGCGCAGGCGGGGCAGATGCCGTGGATGGCGACGTCGGTGCGGGTGATCTGGGCGCCGGAGGGGAGGTGCCAGAATTTGGCGGGGTCGAGGGCAGTGATGGGGTGGGCGTCGGTGACGCGGCCGCAGGCTTCGCAGTGGAAATGGACGTGCTCCTGGATGTTGGCGCAGTAGCGGGCTTGGGCGCGCTCGACTTGGACGAGCTTGATGAGGCCGTGGGAACTGAGGTGCTCCAGGCAGTTATAGACGGTGGCGAGGGAGATGCCGGGGGAGCGGTGCTTGACGCGGTCGAAGACGTCGTAAGCGGTGGGGTGATCGGTGGACTCGGCGAGGACTTGGAAGACCTCGCGCCGGTGGGGGGTGAGGCGGGCTTCGGTGCCGAGCACGGCCAAGCGGCAATCCAGGCCGGAGGGCTTGGAGGAGGTGGATGTGGTGTGGGGGAGGCTCATACGGCGGAGGGGAATTGAATACTTTAGAATTAGAACAAGAATGATTCTAAGTCAAGGGGAAAAGGGCGGGAATATAATCCCGCCCTCCGGTTTGCTTGCGCCGTCTTCGGTCCGGTGCATGGGTGGGGGATGAAGCGTTTGCTCTTTGTTTGTTGGTTTGTCTTGCTGTCTCTGGTGCGCGCGCAGGAGGCGCGGGAGGTGACGGCGGATGTGGCGGTTTATGGGGCGACTCCGGGCGGGATCGCGGCGGCGGTGGCGGCGGCGAAGCCGGGGAGCCGGGTGGTTTTGCTGGAGCCGACGGCGCGTGTCGGCGGACTGGTGACAAGCGGGCTTTCGCACACGGATTTTCATTCGTTCGAGTCGCTGACGGGGGCTTTTCTGGATTTTAGCCGGCGGGTGAAGGCGCATTATGTGGCGGCTTACGGGGCGGGGTCGGAGCAGGTGGAGGCTTGTTTCGAGGGGACGTTCGGAGAGCCGAAGGTGAACTTGGCCATTCTCGAGCAGATGCTGGCGGAGCAGCCGGGGCTGACGGTGCATCGCGGCGCGGCGCTCAAGTCGGTGACGAAGACGGGCGACCGGCTGGAGAGCGCGGTGTTTGCGCTGGACGGCGGCGGTGTGCTGCGAGTGGCGGCGCGGGTGTTCATCGACGGCAGTTACGAGGGGGATTTGCTGGCGATGGCGGGGGTGCCGTATCATGTGGGGCGGGAGGGACGGGAGCAGTATGGCGAGTCGCTGGCGCCGGAGACGGGGGATGGGCAGCTTCAGGCTTACAATTTCCGTTTTTGCGCGACGGATGATCCGGTGAATCGCGTGCCCATTGCCGCGCCGCCGGGCTACCGGCGGGAGGATTTCCTCGACGTGCTGCCCATTTTGGAGTCGGGCAAGATCCAGACGGTCTTCGGCTATCCCTCCGGTTGCATCGTGAAAGCGCAGACACCGGCGCTGCCGAACCGCAAATACGACATCAACGATGTGTCGCGCGGGCTGGTGCGGCTTTCCATGCCGGGTTCCAATCTGGAGTGGCCGGGGGGTGACGCGGCGGCCCGGAAGCGGATTTATGACGAGCACCTGCGTTACAATGCAGGGCTATTGTTTTTTTTGCAAAACGATGAGGCGGTGCCGGCGAAGTTCCGTGAGCCGGCGGCGGAATGGGGTTGGTGCAAGGATGAGTTTGTGGAAACGAACCACCTGCCGCCGCAGCTTTACGTGCGGGAGGCGCGGCGGATGACCGGCCTGCATGTTTATGCGCAGGGAGACAGCGAGCACGCGTCGGGCGACGCGCGGGCGAAGCTGTTCACGGACGCCATCGCGATGGGCGACTACGGCAACAACTGCCACGGCACCTCGCACGAGGGGCCGTTGATCGGCGGTTTGCACGGCGGGGAGTTTTACAATCCGGTGCCGCCCTACCAAATTCCCTACGGCGTGCTGGTTCCGAAGCCGGGGGATTGCGCCAATCTGCTGTCGCCGGTGGCGATGTCGGCCTCCCACGTCGGGTTCTGCGCATTGCGGCTGGAGCCGATCTGGATGTCGCTCGGGCAGGCCGCCGGTCATGCCGCGGCGCTGGCGGTCCAGGGTGACGGTGTGGTGCAAAACGTGGACGTGGTGGCGCTGCAACGGCGGCTGTACGAGGACGGTTCGGCGACGATTTATGTGAGCGACGTGTTGCCGGGTCACGCGGATTTTGCGGCGGTGCAGTGGTGGGGCACGGTGGGCGGTTTGCATGGACTGAATCCGATGCCGGAAAAACCCGGCCAGCGCGGCGAGAGGCTGCACGGGCAGTACTTCAAAGCGAACCCCGGCCACGAGGCGGAGCTGGACAAGCCGCTGGATGCGATGACGCGGACACGCTGGCTGGCGCTGGCGGACAAGCTGGGTGTCAAAACGGCGGCGCTGGAGGCGGCGGAGACGCGGGGGGCGTTTATCCGGGCGGCGTTTGACGGCGCAAAGTAGGGGGGCAGGGCGCAGAGAGCAGGGCGCAGAGAGCAGAGAGCAGAGAGCAAAGCGCAAAGCGCAAAGCGCAAAGCGCAAAGCGCAAAGCGGCAGGGGCGCTCTGCTCTCTGCGCTTTGCCACGACTACAGCACAGGCCCCTTTACCGACCAGCGGTTCTGCACGAAGCCGGTGGCGGAGGCTTCCTTCCAGCGGGCGAAGTGGGCGGTCTCGTAGTGCGCCTTCATGGCGGCTTCGTCGGCGTAGGACTCGCTGAGGGCGAAGAGATTGTCCTGCTCGAACTGGCGGCTTACCTCGAAGCGCAAGCAGCCGGGCTCCTTGAGGGATTCGGCGGCGTTGAAGCGAATGACTTCGAGAAATGCATCGACGCGCGCGGGGTCGATCTCTAAAATGACGATGACATTGACCATAAGGCCTCCAAAAGACACGAATTCTTGCGAAATGGCAACCCTGGGCCAACGTACCTACTGCTGATACCCCTCACCCCATCACCGACCATGAAGTTCAGGATTCGATTGATCGCCGCCATGCTGTTGGCCGCTCCGCTTGCTGTGTCCTCGCAGGAACCGAAACCGGACCCCAAACCCGCGCCGGTCGCCCCGGCGGAGCCGAAGCCGGAAAAGAAACCGGAGCCGGCGGCCAAGCCCGAGCCGAAAAAAGACGCGCCCCCTCCCAAGCCGGAGGCCAAAAAAACGGATGCCCCGCCCGCCGCCAAGCCTGATCCGAAGAAAGCCGACGCTCCCCCCGCTCCCAAACCGGAAACCAAACCAGCTCCCAAGCCGGAAGCGAAAAAAGACACCCCGCCGGCTCCCAAGCCCCAGGACAAACCTGCGCCCAAACCCGAAGCCAAGAAGCCTGACGCGCCGCCCGCGCCGAAGCCGGAGGCCAAGCCTGCTCCCAAGCCCGGCGCCAAACCGATGACGGCGGAGAAAAAAGAGGAGAAGAAACCCGAGCCGCCGAAGGCGATTTTTCCGGACGCGAACCTGGAGAAAGCCGTGCGCAAGCAGGTCTTCGCCAAACGCGACAACAAAGAGCCGATCACCGCCGAGGACGTGGCCAACATCTCGACCATCGAAGGCCGGGGGCTGGGCATCAAGAATCTCGCTGGTTTGGAAAAATGCACGGCGCTGGCCTCGCTGACCTTGCCGGACAATCAGATCACCAACTTGGCGCCGCTCAAGGGTTTGGCGCGGTTGCAATTCCTCGACCTATCGCAAAACCAGATCGCCGACATCGGCCCGCTGGCGGAGTGCAAGGCGCTGCAGTACGTGGAGCTGACCGGCAACAAGGTGACGGACGTCAGCCCGCTCGGCGGCATCCAGTCGCTGACCTCGCTCTACCTCGCCAACAACCAGATCACCGACGCCTCGCCGCTGTTCAAGCTGCCGAAGGTGTGGACGCTTTACCTGGAGGGCAACCAAGTCTCCAAGATCGACGGCATCGGCGGCATGAAGTGGCTTTCCATGCTGTCGCTCAAAGGCAACAAGGTCAGCGACATCGGCCCCCTGGAGACGCTCACGGAGTTGCAATTCCTGTTCCTGGAAAACAATCAGATCGCCGATTTCGCGCCACTGCATCGCATGTGGAAAAAAGACAACGAAGGGCCGCGCGAGTGGGCGCCTTACTGCCAGATTTTCGCCGCGGGCAATCCGGTTAGCGATGAATCCAAGGCGCTGCTGGAGGAGTTGAAGAAAGCCGGTGCGCGCCTCAAGTGAGGGCGGGGCTGGCCACTTTTTGTCCCGCTTTCATTTTGACAGAATTTACAGGATTATTTTGGACTCACAGGATTTTGTGAGGACGGGATTGCCTGGAAGTCAGATCAATGCGCAAAGAGAATGGAGGTCTTCGTTATTCATCCTGTCAATCCTGCCTGAATCCTGTTAATCCTGTCCAAAAATGAAATCCGCCCTTTTCCTCCTGCCCGCGCTGCTTTCCGCCCCCCTTTGTTCCGCCGCCGACTGGCCGCAGTGGCGCGGCGCGAACCGGGACGACATTTCCACCGAAACCGGCTTGCTCAAAAGCTGGCCGGCAGACGGTCCGAAGAAGCTCTGGATGTTTGACGACGCCGGCCTCGGCTACTCTGGTTTTTCCGTCGTGGGCGGTACGCTTTACACGATGGGCGCGCGCGACGCGGTGGAGTATGTGATCGCCGTGGACACGGAGACGGGCAAGGAAAAGTGGTCCATGGAGGCGGGCGCGCTTTACACCAACGGCTGGGGCGACGGTCCGCGCGGCACGCCGACGGTGGACGGCGATCATGTGTACGCCATCGCCGGGCGCGGCAATCTGATCTGCCTGACGACCGCCGGGAAAAAAGTATGGGAAGTGTCCCTGCTCGACGACTTGGGCGGGGCGCTGCAAAATTGGGGTTACACGGAGAGCCCCTTGATTGAGGGCGATCTGGTGGTCTGCACGCCGGGCGGCGACGAGGGCACGATGGCGGCCTTCGACAAGCTGACCGGGGAGAAAAAATGGCAGAGCAAGGACTGGACGGACGTGGCGCAGTACTCCTCCATCATCAGCGTGGACCACAACGGCGGGCGGCAACTCATCCAGCTCACCATGAACACGCTGGCCGGGGTGGACCCGAAAAACGGCGGGGTGCTGTGGCGCAGCGAGTTTCCGGGCAAAACGGCGGTGATTCCCACGCCGATTTTCAAGGACGGTCAAATCTTCGTGGCCGCCGGTTACAAGGTGGGCTGCCAGTCGGTGCGCATCGGCCCTGGAAACAAAGTGGAGCATCTGTATGACAACACCGACATGGTGAACCACCACGGCGGCGTGGTGCTGGTGGGCGATCATCTCTACGGCTTCTCCGACGGCGGCGGCTGGACCTGCATGAATTTCAAAACCGGCGAGGTGGTCTGGGCGGAGAAAGACGCCCTCGACAAAGGCGCGATCCATTGCGCCGACGGCATGCTCTATCTGCTGGAGGAAAAATCCGGCACCGTGGTGCTGATCGAGGCATCGCCGAAGGGCTGGAATGAAAAAGGCCGCTTCGTCCTCGAACCGCAGACCACGCAACGCAATCCCAAGGGCAAGATCTGGGTGCATCCCGTGGTGGCGAACGGCAGGCTCTATCTGCGCGACCAGGAGTTGCTGTTCAGTTACGACGTGCTCGGCGACGTGCGCGGGTAGCTCAGGCGGAATGCTTGGGTTACAGGCTCCGCCGTGCTTGCAACCGGCGCCGGTTCATGCGAAGGTTCGCCATTGCCACTCAAGCTCCTGTAGCTCAACGGTTAGAGCAGGGCACTCATAATGCCTTGGTTCTCGGTTCGAATCCGGGCGGGAGCACTGGTTTTTTGGCGCGCGGCGCGCGCAAAAAAAAAGCCCGGACCACGCGGCGGCGGTCCGGGCTGGGATTGATTTCGAGACGGGAGGCTCAGACGGCTGCGGGTTCGTCGGCCGTGTTGTCGGCGGTGTCTTCGTCTTCGCGGTCTTCATCACGGCTGGAGGCGGGTTTGGCGCCGCTGATCTGGAGCGGGCGGCCCATGAAATCCTTGCCGTGCAGTTCGGAGACGGCGCGGCGGGCTTCATCGACGCTGCCCATCGTGACAAAGGCGAAGCCTTTGGAACGCTGGGTGCGGTTGTTGACGACGACCTCGGCGTTGCGCACATCGCCGACGCCGTTGAACAGCTCGAAGAGGTCGCTCTCGGAGGCGTCGTAGGAGAGGTTGCCGACGTAGAGGCGCTCGGTGGTGACGCTGGCCGGGTCCGCGGGCGCGGGCTGGCGGCGGGCGCGGTCACCCCCACGCTCGCCACGCTCCCGTCCGGCGCCGTCCTGGCGCGGTTTGGAGGAGACGATGGTGACGTTGGAGGTGGGTTCCCGGCGTTGGGCGCCTGGTTTTTTCTTCTTGGAGCCGCCGAGCAGTCCGAAGGTCAGGAATCCGAGGATTTTCTGAAAGGTGGTCTGCTTGGGGGCTTTGGAGGGGCGGAAGGAGCCGCTGCGGTTACGGTTGGGCTGGGAGCCCTGGCGGCGGCGATTCCGGCGGCGTTTGTCGTTGCTGGCTCCGTGGGGAGCATGGGTATCGGACATGGGTATTGATGAGGTATGGGGTCGGTTTTGTCTTCACACACCGGCCATGGGAAGGATTCAAACGCGGGCCGGGAGCGCCGACGGGCGTCTCCGGTGGAACCGGAAGCCCGCGCCTCGAACGTGTACCTGCCTGGTCACGCTCCCATTCGGTGTGGCAGCCGGCCGTGTGCGGCGTCGCCAAGCGGTTTCGGGGGGTCATGCGGCGAAGGGCCGCGACGCCGAAGACTGGCGGGGCAAAGGGCGCGCAATCAGCCTCCGCCCGGAGGGCGGAAAAAGAAGGCTCAAACTCGGTGGTCTGGCGCATGGCTGAAAAGCGTGTCACGAACTGTTGGCCGCAGGGTTTCAATGGAAAGACCACTGCCGGCCGGCTGAACTCTACCTTACGGGCAGGCTGGGGGCGGGTCAACCGGGAAACGCGGGGTCTGAAGAAAGCTCACCTCCTCATACGCATTACTCTTGCTCCTACTCAAAGCGCAGGTTTTGGAACGCACTTTTGATCCGAAAAAGGAAGTTGAGTGTCGTGAGTTGAATGTTGATGGTTCAGAATCAGCGGTTTACGCCGAAAGCTCGATTGCTCCGAAGGGTGAGTCCCCCCTGGCGGCACAAGCCGCTCATTTCCAGTCTCTCAACCATCAACTATCAACTCTGTTTTTAGGTTGATATGAGTATGAGGTTCCTTTGTTGAAAGGGTCTATTCTTTCATCACCTTGCCGCCGAGGGAGAGGATGCGGGCCTTGCCTTTGGCGTCTTCGGCTTCGGCGATCTGGTGGTTTTGCACGTACATCTGGGAGAGCGCGGTCCAGGCGAGGAGGTCGTTGGGACGCAGGGTGGTGGCCATGAGGCCGGCTCCGATGGCTTCCTTGACCTGCCCGGTTTTCAACAGGGCCATGCCGAGGGCGTGCCAGCCGTCGAAGAATTGCGGGTCGATCTCCACGCAGCGGCGCAGCAGCGGCACGGCTGCGTCCAGTTCTCCGAGCGCGACGCAGCCGCTGGCGTCGTCATACAAATCCTGCGCCTCGGCGGCGGAGGAGGAGTCGGGGTCCTGGTTCATCCGAAAAAGGTAGTTGAGAGTCGAGAGTTGAGTGTTGAGAGTTCAAAATCAGCGGCTTGCGCCGAAAGCTCCATTCACCCGAAGGGTGAGTCCCCCTGGCGGCACAAGTCGCTCATTTCCAGTCCCTCAACTCTCAACCATCAACTATCAACTCTGTTTTTAGGTTCATGAGGGCGGCTGACCTGGACATTGGCTCCGCTGGCTCAGCCCACCCGCAACTGCGGGAGCTTCACGTTGGCGGCTTCTTTTTGCCGTCCAAACCAAGCCCGGAAAATCTGCTCGCGCTCCGTGGAGGCGATGGAGGCTTCCACGGACTGGCGCATGGACTCGCCGTCCTCGCGTTTGCGCAGTTCCTTGTCGTTGACGATGACGAGCAGCACGCCGGTGGCGGTGGGAATGGGCTTGGAGACGGTCCCGGGGGCGGCGGCTTCGGCTTCCTGGGCGACCTGATAGGCGTTGGGCAGCGCCGGCGGCGGGGTGTTGGCGTCGAACTCGGGGACTTCGGTGACGGTGAGGTTTTTCTCCTTGGCGAGGTCCGCCAGTTTTTTGCCTTCCTTCAAGCCGGCGACGAGGGCTTCGCGGGTGTCGTTGACGGCGGTGGCCATCGCTTCGCTCGCTTTTTGCTCAATGAGGGAGTCGCGGATTTTGTCCTTCACTTCCGCCAGTTCCTGCTGCTTCGGTTCCTCGATGGCGGCCAGCTCGGCGAAGTAATAGCCTTTCTCGTCCTTGACCGGCTCGCTGATGGCACGTTCGCCTTGAATAAGGGAGAAGATGGCGGAGACGAGCGCTGCCTTGTCCTTGAGCGCTTCGGGCGGATTGTCTTCCTCGAAAAGCTCCGCCTTTTCCAAGGCCAGCTTGTTGTGGTCCTCGGCGAGCTTGGCCAGCTTGGCGCCGGGCTGGTGGGCGGCCTCGGTGAAGGCGTTCACGGTGTTGTAGTACTCGGCCTGCTTTTTGTTGCGCTCGGCCACGTCCTCGATCTTGTCCAAACCCTCCGGCGCGGCAAGGAAGACCCAGGCGGCGGCGCGTTTTTCCGACGTTTTGAAAGTGTCCTTTTTCTCGTCGTAAATTTTTTGGATTTCGGCGTCATCCACCTTCGCGTCCTTTTTGAAGGAGTCCAGTTCGAGAGCCACGGTGGAGGCCTTGATGGTCTGGTACATGGCGGCGTAGCGTTTCCCGGCGGAGAAGGGGGAGGCGGAATAGTTCTTGGTGACGAGTTCCTTCAGCTTGCGCAGGCCGATGTCGTATTTGACGAGTTCCAGGAGATCCGCGGAGCGGAAACCGTTCATGCCGAGAGCCTCCTCCATGAGGCTGGCTTGGTTTTCGTCGAATTTGCCGTCTTTCTGGAAGATTTGCAGATTACGCAGACCCTCCTCGATCTCGGCTTCGGAAGGGTGGATGCCAAGCTCGTTCATTTTCTTTTCCAGCACCAGGAGGTTCATGCTGAAATCGAGCAGCGCGCCGTCCTGGGTTTCGTAATTGCGCGAGGCCATGAGCAGCGCGCTGCTGAAATGGAACATGCCGATCGAGTAGGTCAGTTGGAAGAGACGCTCGTGACGCTGCAATTCGGCGACGGTGCGGTCCTTGCCGTAGATGGTGTAGGCGCGGTCGCTGGGGGAGGCTATGCCGCTGCGTGCCTGCGGCCCGCTCCCATAGAAGGAGAAGCTGATGATGATGACGACGGTCAGGAAGATGAGGAAGGCTCCCCGATGATGGCGGAAGAATTCAAGCATGATGGGCGGGACGGGACGGACTGGAAAAAGAGCTGGCTAGTATGGCTTTGCCAGACGGGGCGGCAACTGGAATTTGCCGGAACGTCACTGGGCGGGCGCAAAATCCTCCGCAACATCGCCATTGCGAGGCGCGTCAACCCTGGGAGACTTCTGTTTTCCTTCCCATGCGCCGCTTTTTCCCCGCTGTCTTTGCCCTCGCTCTTGTCCTCGTCGCCACCACGCAAGCGGCGGAAAGTCGTGTTGGCCTTTCGGTCGATCTCGTCAGTGAGGTGACTCATGTCCAGCCGGGCACGCCGTTTTACGTGGGTGTTTTCATCCGGCATGAGCCGGGCTTTCACACGTACTGGAAGCAGCCGGGCATCGTCGGCGTGCCCACCAGCATCCGTTGGGATCTGCCGCGCGGTTGGAAGGGCGGGGAACTGGAGTATCCGGAGCCGGAGCGGGTACTGATGTTCACCATCAAGGCGCAGGGTTACGAGCGCGACGTGCTGCTGCAGGCGCGCATCACGCCGCCGGCGAGGCTGAAGCCGGGCGCGACTGTCACGCTGGAGGGCAAGGCGGTGTGGATGTGCTGCGCGCAGTCCTGCCATCCGGGGTTTAAAGATTTGACGCTTACATTGCCCGTCGCCGCCGAGGCGCCGTCGCCGGACCCGAAGTGGCATCCTGTCTTTGAGAAAGAACGCGTAGCCCAGCCGCGTGAGAGCGCGGCCTGGACGGCCTCCGCGCGTCTCGTCAGTCCGCTTCAGGCGGAACTGGTGGTGGTTCCGGCGGCTGCTGGGGCGCGGGTGCTGACGCGGGCGCTGGCGGAGAAGATTCTCTTTTTCACCGAGGACGGTTGGATCGATTCCGATGATCCGCACGAGATTCGATTTGATCCCGCCACCGGCGGTGTGCGCCTGCTGCTGCCGGTGTCCAAGGGGCATCGGGATAAACGGCCGCCGAAGATGCTGCAAGGGCTGTTGCAGCTTCCGGATGGTGGTTGGGAGAAGAATGGCGGGCCGCGGACGCTGCGGGTGGCGCCGGAACTGGCGCGCTCATGATGAATGGAGAAGGAAGGTGAGGGGGAAAAGATTGGGGGTAGAAAAATTTGTTTTTTGGGGTGGGTTAAACCGAAAAAGGAAGTTGAGAGTCGAGAGTTGATTGTTGAGAGTTCAAAATCAGCGGCTTGCGCCGAAAACTCCATTCACCCGGAGGGTGAGTCCCCTTGGCAGCGCAAGCCGCTCATTTCCAGCTTCTCAACTCTCAACTCTGTTTTTAGGTTAAACCCTTCCGCGCTTCAGTTCTTTGGTTCATCCGGGAAATGAGTGCATGAGAAGCGGAGAGTTTGAGCCGGGCGCGCAGTCCAAGGCCTTCGCCTTGCTCTCAACTCGAAGGATGCACACGCCAACTTCCTGGATGATCCCAATCTTTTTACCCTTAATCTTTCTACCCGAACGCTCCTAAGCTTGGGCGGGCGCGGCGGCGGGTTCGTCTTCCGGCGGCACTTCAACAGGCTCGGCTTTGCTGGTGACTTTGACGAACTTGGGCAGCCAGATGTCCCAGTTTTCGAGGATGTCCTGGGCGCGTTGGCTGCCGGTGTGTTCGCTGTGATCGGTGATGAGCTTGCGGAGCTGGTTGATGTCCTCGGGATCGCTGACGGGCGCGCCTTTGATCATTTCGGGGTTGTGCAGTTGGGCGAACATGCCGGCTTCGTCCAGCAGGTAGGCCGCGCCGCCGCTCATGCCGGCGCCGAAGTTTTTGCCGAAGCCGCCGAGCACGACGGCGAGGCCGCCGGTCATGTACTCGCAGCCGTGGTCGCCGATGCCTTCAACGACGGCGGTGGCGCCGGAGTTGCGCACGCAGAAGCGCTCGCCGGCGCGGCCCGCGGCGAACAGATGGCCGCTGGTGGCGCCGTACAACACGGTGTTGCCGAGGATGCTGTTCTCCCAGGATTGGAAGGACGGGTGGGCTTTGGGACTGGGTTTGATGACGATCTCGCCGCCGCACAGGCCTTTGCCGACGTAGTCGTTGGCCTCGCCGACGAGCGTCAGCTTGATGCCGCCGCAGAGGAAGGTGCCGAAGCTCTGGCCGGCGCTGCCTTCGCAGGTGACATCGACGCTGCCGGCGGGCAGGCCGTGGTTGCCGTGGTGGAAGGCGATTTCGCCGCTGAGCTTGGTGCCGATGTTGCGGAAGGTGTTCTTGATGCGGTAGCGCAGGGGCGTGACCTTGGCTTTGTCCCGGATGGCGAACTGGGCGTTCTGGATGATGCGGTCGTCGAGCGGGTGGGCATCGAGGCCGTCATTCTGGTTCATCAAGCAGATGCGCGGGGCGTCCTGGCGGAGGTCTTTGCCCACGTCTTTGAGGACGCGGCTGAGGTCCACCATGCTGGCCTTTTTATGGCCGGGCACTTGGCGCTGGCGGAGAAATTCGGGCCGGCCGATGAGGTCGTCCATGCGGGCGACGCCGAGCTTGGCCATGATCTCGCGCACTTCATGGGCGACGCTGTTGAAGAAGTTGACGACGTATTCGGGTTTGCCCTTGAACTTGGCGCGGAATTTCGGGTCGGTGGTGGCGACGCCGACCGGGCAGTTGTTCAGGTGGCACTGGCGCACATAGACGCAGCCGAGCGCGATGAGGGCGGTGGTGCCGAAGTTGTACTCCTCCGCGCCGAGCAGGGCGGCGATGGCGATGTCCCGCCCGTTGCGCAGGCCGCCGTCGGTGCGCAGGGTGACGCGCTCGCGCAGGCCGTTGAGCATGAGCACCTGCTGGGTCTCGGCGAGGCCAAGCTCCCAGGGCAGGCCGGCGTATTTGATGGAGGACAGCGGGCTGGCGCCGGTGCCGCCGTCGTGGCCGGAGATGAGGATGATGTCGGCGTTGGCCTTGGCGACGCCGGCGGCGATGGTGCCGACGCCGGTCTCGGCGACGAGCT
>CAZNKC010000137.1:0-14576 GCA_964573315.1 uncultured Verrucomicrobiaceae bacterium
CCACCAATGGGCGAAAATCACCGAAAATCGTGCCGAATCCGCGAAGTCGGGCTAATCCTAAATTCGGGAATGAGGAAGGCAGGAAATCAAGAAAAGGAGTGGGAATACCAGCGCTGGCGAACTTTCGAGCCTTCACTCAAAGGAGGAGTCGGCCACTCTGCCTGAGAAGTCCTTTCCATATCCCTTTTCCTGCCTTCCTGTTTTCCTTATTCACGAATCTAGGCTAATCCCACGGAGGGCGGGATTCTATTCCCGTCCATTTATTCGCGGGCGGAGGAGGCGCGGAACTGGGGCGACCCGTGGAGCGAGCCGCTGGCTCGCTGCCTTGTCTTTGGGGGAGCGGGCAGAATGCCCGTCCCACACGATTCAGGCAGAATGCCTGAGCTACTTTCAGCGCCCAGCCGCCACACTTGGCGTCTGGTAGTTCGCCATGAAGCTTTCCGCGTCGCTGGCGTCCGCCTCGGTCATCGCGTCGGCGATCTTGTTTTGCAATTCGTCGCGCAGCCGGGCCACCAGATCGAGACCCTGGGCCGTGATCCGCACCATCACCTTGCGGCGGTCGTCGATGGCGTGGGTGCGCTCCATGTAGCCGAGCTTCTCCAAGCGGTCCACCAGCCCGGTGGCGGCGGCGGTGGAATGGCCCATCTTGCGCGCGATGTCCGTCATCGTGATCTCACGGGAGGTGGAGAGGTAGCTGAGCAGGAAGAATTGGGCGAAGGAGATATTATCCCGGTTCAATTCCCTGGACAGGTCGAGCAGGAACTCACGCTGACTGAACAGAATGAAGTCTGCCAATTTGGCGTGATCCTTGGGGGGTTGAGGCGTTCCGTTCATGGTAAGGGAGGGGTCGGGGGAAAGCTTGGAGGGATTAATTGCTGTCAAACTTTTATAAAGATACCATGCGAAAAAGTAAAATCAACAAAATTCCATACATCTCATAAATTTATCTATTCGCAGATTTTCAAATTTCGCTCCCATAATAATCAATTTTGACAAAATATCAAGCCCAAAATGAAAAGAATGGCATTTTTTTCGTGGTGGAGCCGGATGGAAATCCGAAGTCCACCTTCCAAAAGAGCAGGCGCATCGCGGGAGCGGCGTTAGAGTAGCCGGGTGAAACCGGTTTGGCTTTTGATGATTTTGCTGGCGGGCGGTCTGGCGGCGGCGTTTTGGCTGGCGCGCAAACCGCTGGCTGATGGCGGCGATGCGGAGCCGGCGCTGGGAGCCTCGTTTGGCGAAGTGCTGAACGCTGAGGGGGAGTCGAGCCAAATCCGGTTGCTGGAGGGCCAGGTGGAGTATTTGGAGGGCCAGGTGCGCGCGCTGCGGGAGGAGAACGAGGCGCTGCTGGAGCAGTTGGGACGCCTGGGAATGAAAGACGCGGGCGCGCCGGGAGCAAAAACCGCTGCTCCGGCTGGCGAGACGCCGGATTACGTGGGCATGGGTTTGGACCTGACGAAACTGCGCGAGCTGGACGCGCTGCCGCTGCCGGTGCGGGCGGTCCCGGCGGAGGGGATCGAACAGCGCATCCTGGACTGGCTGCGGAGCCAGCAGCCGGGGGATCGCGGGGAGCGGTTCGGGCGGGCCTTGCACGCGCTGGGCTGGATCCCGGAGTCGGTGGACCCGCTGCCGTTGCGGGCGGCTTTGCTGCGGCGGCAGCTTGGCGGCTGGTATGACGCGGAGGAAGGCACGCTGCTGCTGGAGGAAAACGATGCGGACGGCGGCGATGTTTTTCGCGCGGCGCTGGGCGTGACCTTCGCCCAGGTGCTGCGGGAATTTGGCGGCGTCCTGTTTCCACCGCAAAAAGACGCGCCGCCGCTGACTCTGGACCGGCAACTGGCGCGCGAGTCCCTGCTGGGCGGCGACGCGGGGCTGACGCGGCTGCTTTACAGCCTGCAAAATCCGGCGATCCAAAGCGCGGAGGCGCTGCCGCCGGAGGATCCGGATCATCCGTTCAATCAAGTGCCTCTGCCGCAGTTTTTGCGGCAGCTTCATTTCTTCCCGTTCAACGAGGGGTTCGAGTTCATGCAAGGTTTGCACGGGCTGGGCGGCTTTGCGCGCATGAGCGCCGCCTACCGCCGCCCGCCGTCCGGCACGGCGGAGGTGCTCGACGTGGAGCGCTATCTCAACGAGCCGTCCCTGCCGCCGGTGGAGGTGTCCTGGCATCCCGCGGAAGTGCTGGGCCGGGCTCCATTCTGGGATGACGTGCTGGGCCAATACGCCATCCTCACCGCCCTGCGCGCCTGGAACGACGACGAACGCGCGGGCCTCGGCGCGCGTGGCTGGACCGGGGATCGCCTGCTGGCTTACGCAGCGGACGACGCGCAAGCGCGCGGTCATGTGGTGTGGCAGACGTTGTGGCAGGATGTGGACTGGGCGGAGGCTTTTTTCCGCGCCATGCTGGAGTGCCTGCGCCAGCAGTATCAGTTGCCGGAACCGGATGCAGAAAGCGGACTGCTGAACTTTGAATCCCAAGACCGCCATGTGACCCTGCTGCGCAACCGCGGGCAAAACGGCGTGCTGCTGATCGACGCCGGGTCCGGCGAGTTCGCCGAGGAATTGCTGCGAACGTTTCGCGGGGAGGAGCGTTGATTTTTGCCGCAGAGGGGCAAAGGGGCAGAGAACGCAGAGTTTATTCGCCCTGCTCGCTGCGCCCTGCGCTCCGCAAAAGAAATTTGGTGAGAGCCGGGTTTTGTGCTTATGGTGCTCCCACGCGCGGGCGCTGCCCAGCGCGGGATCAAACGCATGAAAATCACCATCATCGGTTCTGGATATGTCGGCCTGACCACGGGCGCCTGCTTCGCGGAAGTGGGGCATCAAGTGCTCTGCGTGGACAATGACGAAAAAAAGGTCGAGACGCTGAGGGCGGGGCAGATACCCATCTTCGAGCCGGGCCTGGAGGCGATGGTGCGGCGCAACGTGACGGCGAAGCGGCTGCATTTTACGGACTCCACCGAGGAAGGCGTGGACCACGGCGAGGTGTTGTTCATCGCGGTGCCGACGCCGCCGCAGCCGGACGGCAGCGTGGACCTCAGCTTCATGGAAAAAGTGGCGCGCGAGATCGCGCAATACCTGGACTCCTACCGCGTGGTGGTGGACAAAAGCACCGTGCCGGTGAAGACGGGTGAGCGCGTGGCGGCCACGATCCGGCGCTACGCCAAACCGGGGGCGGAGTTCGACGTGGTGAGCAACCCGGAATTCCTGCGCGAAGGCAGCGCCGTGGAAGACCTCATGAAGCCGGACCGCATCGTCATCGGCGGCAACAGCGACCGCGCGCTGGCCATCATGCAAAAGGTGTACGAACCGTTCGTGGCGCCGGTGCTGGTGACGGACATCAACAGCGCGGAACTCATCAAGCACGCGGCGAACAGCTTCCTGGCCTTGAAAATCTCCTACGCCAACGCGCTGGCGGAAATCTGCGAGGTGTCCGGCGCGGATGTGTTGAAGGTGGCGGACGGCATCGGCATGGACAAACGCATCGGCCGCTCCTTCCTCAACGCCGGCCTCGGCTACGGCGGCTCCTGTTTCCCGAAGGACATCGCCGCCTTCATCGCCATCAGCGAGCAGCTCGGCGTGCCTTTCGACCTGCTCAAGGAGGTGCAAAACATCAACAAACGCCAGCTCGACCGCTTCGTGGATTTGATCCGCGAAGCGTTGTGGGTGCTCAAGGAGAAAAAGCTCGCCGTGTGGGGGCTGAGCTTCAAACCGAACACCGACGACGTGCGCTCCTCCGTGGCGGTGAATCTGGTGGAGCGGCTGGTGGAGGAAGGCGCCGAAGTGTCCGCCTACGATCCGAAGGCGATGGACAAAGCGCGCGAGTTGCCCGTGGGCGCGAAGATCACCTTTGCGGAAAACCCGGTGGAAGCGGCGCGCGGCGCGGAGGCGCTCATCATCGCCACCGAGTGGCCGGAGTTTGCCAACGTCGATCTCGGCGAGCTGCGCGAGGTGATGCTCACGCCGTTGATTTTTGACGGACGCAATCTCATCGACCCGGCGGCGGCGCTTTCCTACGGCTTCCAGTATCGCGGCATCGGTCGTGGGGCGGACGTGGAAACGGGAACAACTGTCGAGGTGTTGTGAAAGGCAAACCCGGCGCGCGCGCGGCGGCGTTGCAAGTGCTGCGGGAGTGGTCCGGCGGTGGCCGGCACGCGGCGGAAGGCGTGGAGCATTGGAGCCGGCAATGGCGTCTCGCCCCCGCGGACCGCGCCTTCGCGCTCGACTTGACGCTCACCACGTTGCGCAACCTCACGCTGCTGGATTATTGGATCGCGGCACTGACGGGCGGGCGCGAGCTGGACGCGGACACGCGCCGGCTGCTGCGCGGCGGTTTGACGGAGGTGCTGCTGCTCGGCGTGGCGGAGCACGCGGCGGTGAATGAAAACGTGAGTCTGGCCGGACGGGCTGCGGGCTTGGCGAACGCTGTGCTGCGGCGCGCCTGCCGGGAAAAGGAGCGGCTGCTGGCGGAGGCGGAGACGCTGGAGCCGGCGGTGCGTTATTCGCATCCGGCCTTTTTGCTGGAGCGCTGGCGGCGGCAATTCGGCGGGGAAGAGGCGCTGGCTCTGGCGCGTTGGAATCAGAAACCGGCCCCCGTTTATGTGCGGCTGAACCGGCTGCACCCGGACGCGGAAAACGGCATGGCGGGTGTCAGCGGCATCGAACCGGCAGGCGGGGATTTTTTCCGCTGCTCAACGCTGCCGAAAGACGCGCTGGAGCGCGGCTGGTGTTACGCCCAAGACCCGAGCACGGCGCTGGCACCCGAACTTCTGGACGCGCAACCCGGCGTGGCCGTGCTGGACGCCTGCGCCGCGCCCGGCGGCAAGACCGCGCTGCTGGCGCAGCATCTGGAAGAAAGTACCGCGCCTCTCCGAGGCGCAGGAAAAGAGGATATGCGCCTGGGACAGGCGCGGTACCTTCCAACGGCAGGAAAACTCATCGCCTGCGACCAGCCCGGCCCGCGCCTGCGGCGGCTGGAGGAGAACCTGCGGCGGCTGCGCGTGACCCGCGCCGAGGTGCGCGCCGTGGACTGGCTGGCGGATGATTCGCCGTTTCCCGAAGAGGCCAAATTCGACCGCATCCTCCTGGACGCACCCTGCTCGAACACCGGTGTCATGCGGCGGCGCGTGGACGTGCGTTGGCGTTTGCAAGAGACGGAGTTCGCACGCATGACGAATCTGCAAAGAGAACTGCTGAAGCGCTGCCTGCCGCTGCTGAAACCGGATGGCCGGCTGGTTTATAGTACATGCAGCATCGATGCCGAAGAAAACGAGGCGCAAGTGGCCTGGCTGCTGGAGACCTTCCCCAATTTGCATTGCACCGCCACCGCCGCCAAACTGCCGCAGCGGGACGCAGTGGACGGAGCGTTCGCGGCGGCGTTCGAGTGGAGGGGCAAAGCGCAGGGCGCAGAGCGCAAAGCGTGACCGTTTCGCGAAGCGAACCAACTACTCTCTGCGCTCTGCGCCCTGCGCTTTGCCCCGCAACGCATTCCACGCCATCCCCAACCCGCCCACCACAAACAGCAGCGGAAACCAAATGCTGTACAGCGCGGCCCGGGTGGCGTGTTTGAGGATGGCTTCACCAGGGTCTTGCGGATTGACATAGCAGACAGTTTGCCTGCCCGCCGGATGATCGGCGGCAAGCGCGCGCGCGCGTTCCTCATGGGCCGTGGCGCCATCCACGCGTTTGACGCGGCTGCCTGTGCGGCTCTGGTTGTCGAACTCATAAACGTACCGGATGTCGGCGCGATAAGCCATGTTCGAGTTCGGCGTGGGACGCTCGCCGCGCACGGCGCTGCCGACGATGACGCACGGCGTGGCGATCCAGGAGCGCGTCTCCTCCGCGCGGGTGTAGGCGCGCCAGAGCACCCAAGTGAAAAGCAGCCCGGCCAGCGCCAAAAAAAGACCCATGCCGGCCAGCCACCAACGCCCCGCTACCGGATCGTTCTCACTCCGGGTTGGATTCTGCGGCACGGGCGTCGGCATGGATTTTTTGAGAGGACAACGCCAATGCAGGCAAATGTCAACGAATGAAGAATGCCGCGCCGCGCGGCAGCAAGGGCCAAACTTTCAGTTTCAAACCCCGCCGCGCATCCTTGCCCCTTTGACGCTGGCCTGCTTTAAACTCACCAAACCGGGCATGAGCCTTTGACTAGCCCGCCGCTTTGCTGCATACAAAGGGGCCGCACGCTTTTTTGATTCCGCCAATGCTCTCCATCGACATCCCCCTCGCCCCCCACCCGCCGTGCTGGCAGGTGCGTGACGTGGAGGATGAAGCGGTGCAAAAACTGCGGAGCGCGGGCCTGCCCCGGCACATCGCGCGGCTGCTCGCCCTGCGTGGCATCCCGCCGGAGCAGGTGCCGGATTTCCTGGTGCCGCGCCTCAGCACCTTGGGCGATCCGTTTGACCTTCCGGAAATGCAGCCGCTGGTGGAGCGCCTGCTGCGCGCGGTGGACCGCGCGGAAAACGTCGTGCTCTACGGCGACTACGACGTGGACGGCGTCACGTCGATGAGTCTGCTGCACTTGGTTTTGAAAGGCTACGGCCTGCCCAGCCACCCCTATCTGCCGCACCGCTTGGCGGAGGGTTACGGACTGAGCTTCGACGGCCTGACGAACGCGTTTGAAAAATTCGGCAAGCCGGACCTGCTGGTGGCGCTCGACTGCGGCACCACCTCGCTGGCCGAGGTGGCCTGGCTCAAGGAGCAGGGCGTGGACTGCGTCATCATCGACCACCACGAACTCTCCCCGGACGGCAAGCCGGACTGCCAGGCGCTGGTGAATCCCCGGCTGGGCGACCGCTTTCATTACTTCTGCACGGTGGGGCTGGTCTTCAAAGTGGCGCACGCGCTGCTGAAGACGCGGCAGCAGGAGGACTTCGATTTGAAAAGCTGCCTCGACCTCGTCGCGCTCGGCACCGTGGCCGACCTCGTGCCCCTCGTGGAGGAAAACCGCCTGCTCGTACGCCGCGGCCTGGAGGCGCTGGCGGAGACGCCGCGCGTGGGCTTGTGCGCCCTCAAGCAGATCGCCGGCGTGGACGGCCTCGTGCAGACGCATCACGTCGGCTTCCGGCTCAGCCCGCGCTTGAACGCCGCCGGTCGCTTGGACACCGCCTTCACCGCGCTCAACCTGCTGCTCTGCGATGACCCCGATGAAGCCGTCCTCTTCGCCGAGCAGCTCGACCTCCACAACCGCGACCGCCAGGGCGTGGAGATGCGCGTGTTTGATGAAGCCCTGGCCGCGCTCGGGGATTTGAAGCAGGTGGAAAAGCAGGCCGCCATCGTGCTCGGCTCGCGCGAGTGGCATCCTGGCGTCATCGGCATCGTCGCCTCCCGCCTCTCCCGCATGTTTCACCGTCCCACCATCCTCGTCGCCATCGATGAAACCGGCATGGGCAAAGGCAGCGGCCGCAGCGTGTCCGGGTTCTCGTTGGTGGAAGCCATCGAGCACTGCCGGGATCACCTGGTGCGCGGCGGCGGCCACGCCATGGCCGCCGGCATCTCCGTGGAGGAAGCCAAGCTCGACGCCTTCCGCACCGCCTTCGAAGCCGCCGCGCGCCGCGCCTTTGAGGGCGAGATGCTGCGCCCGATCCTGCACATCGACCTGGAACTGGATTTCAAAGACCTCGACCACGAATTCTTCGAGCACTACCGCCTGCTGGAGCCCTTCGGTCAGCAGAATTCGGAGCCTGTTTTCCTCGTGCGCGGCGTCACCCCGAAACTGCCCCCGCGCGTGATGAAGGAAAAACACCTGCGCCTGCTGCTGCGGCAGAACGGCGCCGAGCAAAGCGCCGTCTGGTTCAACGCCCCCGTCAACAACTTGCCCCCCGCGCCCTGGGACATCGTCATGCGCGTGCAGCGCAACTGGTTCCGCGGCGAGGAACGCTGGCAGATGACCCTGGATGCCGCGCGGTCTGCAGAGTGACGAAGTTGGTGTCCATTCGGGGTTCAAGAAATTTCCCCTCTCGCTGATCGGCTAAAGCTTGGACACCGGCACTTGCCAGAAAGCCCGTTCACGGGTTGAGTGGGCAGTCTAACCTATGTCCAGCCAGTCCTCCTCTCCTCCCTTCCGCATCGGCGTGGCCGGCTGCGGCGCCATTGGCCGCAACCACGTCCGCATCATGGCCGAACTCGCCGCAGCCAGCGCCGGCCGCCTCGTCTTCGCCGGCATCCATGACGCCGACACGGCCCGTGCGGAGGAACTCAGCGCCCAATACGGCGTCCCCGTCATCGCGGACCTAAACACCTTCGCGGAGGCCGTTGATGCCGCCACGGTGGCCGTGCCCACGATTTATCATCGCCCGGTTGGCGAGGTGCTGCTGGGCAAGGGCCGCCACGTCCTCGTGGAAAAACCCATCACCGAGAGCCTGCCGGAAGCGCAGCATTTGATCCACCTCGCCGAAGCCAACAACGCCATCCTCCAGGTCGGCCACATCGAGCGCTTCAACCCCGTGCTGCGCCAGCTTGAGGAACGCCTCAGCGCGCCCCGCTTCATCGAGACCCACCGCCTCTCTCCTTTTCCCAATCGCAGCATCGACATCGGCGTCGTGCTCGACCTCATGATCCACGACATCGAGATCGTCCTGCACCTGGTGAAAAGCCCGCTCGTCGAAGTCGATGCCGTCGGCATCCCCGTGCTCATGCAGCGCGAGGACATCGCCAACGCCCGCCTCAAGTTCGCCAACGGCTGCATCGCCAACCTCACCACCAGCCGCGTCAGCCCGGAGAAGATGCGCAAAATCCGCGTCTTCCAATCGGACTGCTATCTCTCGCTCGACTACCAGGACCAGAGCGGCTGGATTTATCGCAAGGACGGCCATCAGATCATCCGCGAAGCCGTTGAGATCGAAAAAGACGAGCCGCTGAAACTCGAGATCGCCGCCTTCATCGAGTGCGCGCGCCAGGGCAAACGCCCCGTCGTCTCCGGCCAGGAAGGCGCGGAGGCGCTGCGGCTCGCCCTGCAAATCACCGACCAGATCGAACGCAACGCCGCGCTGGCTTCCACTCCATGAGCGAGGTCTTCATCATCGCCGGAGAACTCAGCGGCGACACCCACGGCGCCGGTCTGATGCGGGCGCTCCGGGATCTCCGCCCCGGCATCCGCTTCCACGGCCTCGGCGGCCCCAAAATGAAAGCCGCCGGCGGCGACGGCATCACCGACTGGGCGGAAACCGCCGGCGTCGTCGGCCTGTGGGAGGTGCTGAAAATGTACGGCTGGTTCAAGCAGCGCTTCAACGAAACCGTCGCCCAAATCCTCGCCGCCCGCCCCGCCGCCGTCGTGCTGGTGGACTACCCCGGCTTCAACCTGCGCGTGGCCAAAACCCTGCGTGAAGGCGGCTACGACGGCAAACTCATCTACTACATCAGTCCGCAGGTCTGGGCTTGGAAAAAGGGCCGCGTCAAAACCATGGCGCGCGTGCTCGACCTCATGATCTGCATTTTTCCCTTCGAAAAACCATTTTACGAAGCCTCCGGCCTGCCCACCGAATTCGGCGGTCATCCGCTGGTGGATCGCGCCGCCGAACTGCGCCGTGACGGCGCTCGTGAAAGCAATCTCATCGGCTGGTTCCCCGGCAGCCGCCGCAACGAAGTCCGCCGCCTTTTCCCCGTCATGCTGGAGGCCGCGAAAAAAATCCGCCAACAGATGCCGGAGGCCCGCTTCGCCGTCTCCGCCGCCAATCCCACGCTCGCCGCCGAGATGATCGCGCTGGCGCAAGCCGCCGGCCTGCCGGAAGCCGCGGACTGGATCGAGACCGGCACCGTTTACGACCTCATGCAACGCGCCACCGCCGGCGCCGTCGCCTCCGGCACCGCCACACTGGAAGCTGCCTGCCTCGGGCTGCCCTACGCCCTCGTCTATCATGTCAACTGGCTCACCTATCTCGCCGGCAAGACCGTTGTGCGCATCAAACACCTCGGCATCGTCAACATCCTGGCCCAGCGCGAGGTGGTGAAAGAACTCGTCCAGCACGCCCTCACCCCGGACACCCTCGCCGCCGAAATGCTCCGCCTCGCCCGCGACCCGGAGGCCCGCGTCGCGTTGCAAAACGACCTCGCCACCGCCACCGCCACCCTCGGCGAACCCGGAGCCTACCGCCGCGCCGCTGCCATCGTCAGCGGTCATCTTTGAGGACACGCCAAAGCTTTCAATAAATCCAGGGTGCCGGGGGGGGAAGGGCCTCGCTGTGCAGCATCGGCGTTGATGAATGGGCACGCAAAGACGCAGAGGCGCAAAAAATCAATTTCTTTGCGCCTTTGCGTCTTTGCGTGAAATCTATTGGGTGACTTTATAGGGTGTTTTTGACGCATAAACCCTGGGCATTGCGGCGCGGGCCGCGGAATGCGCTTGCCGTCCCCGCATTTTCATCCATCGTCTCGCATCATGTCCCGCCCGCTTTCAACGATCGCGTTCCTCTTCATCGCCGCCTGCGGACTCCACGCCCAAACCCCCGAAACCTGGGTCACCACCCAGGGCGCCATGTTCGAGGCCAGCGTGCAAAAAGTCGTCCCCGGCCAAGCCACCTTCATCCTCAAGGATGGCCGCGAACAGACCGTCCCGCTCGCCGACCTCTCCGAGCGCAGCCGGGCAAAACTCGCGGAAGCGCTCGGCCTCGGCGGAGTCCAGGCGCCTGTTGCGGCAGCCACCGCCACCGCGCCTGCCGCCCCCGAAACGCCCGCGACACCACCCGCCGCGCCCGCGCCTGCGCCTGTCCCCATGAACTCGGCCACCGCGCTTCAGGACGCGGATGCCGCCGCCATTGACGCCACCGACGCCGCGCAGATTCAGTCCCAGATCGGCCAGGACGCCATCGTCGTCGGCATCGTCACGGAAGTCGTCACCCTCGGCGCCGCCGGCCACAAGCTGATCAAATTCGACAGCTCGCCTTTCAATGTCTTCATCGCCAAGCAGCAGATCGAGCAGTCCGCCGACTGGGTGTTGGACGACCTGCCCGGCAAACGCCTGCAAGTGAGCGGCAAACTGGAAACCTACCGCGACGCTCCGCAAATCCGCGGTACGAATCCGGCGCAACTGGTCCGGGTGAAGTAAGGTCTGGTGGGCTCAACCTAGATTCGTGAATAAGGAAAACAGGAAGGCAGGAAAAGGGATAGGGAAGGGACATCTCTGGCAGAGTGGCCGGCTCCACCTTTGAGTGAAGGCTGGAAAGTTCACCAGCGCTGGTATTTCCACTCCTTTTCTTGATTTCCTGCCTTCCTCTTTCCCGTTTTGAGGCTCAAGGATCCAGCAGCCAGCGCGTGGCCACCACCTGCTTGAGCCACACGCAGTGGTTCGACTGCGCGTCCGGCGGGAAAGCCAGCCTGACCGTGTAGCCTTTGACCGCTCCGCTCGATCTCCCAATGTCATTCCGCAGGAACACCGCCAACGGCGTCCCCTGCTCGCAGTAGGCGTGAGCGACGGAATTTCCCGCCTCATCATACAAATGCACGGAGAGGTAGCGCTGCGGGTCCAGGAACTCGTAGTTGTAGTAGTCGCTCGGTTTGGCGAAGACGCGCATCAGCACCGGCTTGACCGGACGGGACATCTTGAACTCCTGCCACGATATCTCGCCGGCGCCCACATAAGATTCCCAGTCCAGCTTCCATTCGCCGCCCCCGCTCTTGCGCAGGGCGAGTTCCAGTGTGCCCAGCGGGCGGGAGCTTGCGTAACCGAAATACAAAATCTCAGCGCCATTGATCAGGTAGCGCCCGACGCCGGACAGCGCGCCGCGTGCCGGATCCCGCCCCGCCCGCTCCTCATAGTAGCGCTGCATCAGCGGCCCCACCCGCCCGGCATCCCAGACAAAAGCCATCCGTTCCCGCCAGTTGCGCGCGGAGGCGAAGCCTTCCAGCACCTTGGACGCCGCCACCAGCTCGGGCGAGTCCGCGGGCAGCTCCAACTGCTTGATGTCATCGGATGCCGGCAGCGCGGCCAGCAGCTCGCGGTCCGCTGTTTCGGCCAGCCCCGCGTCGGGAACCGCCGTGGCCAGGGAGACCGCCTGCGGCAGGCCGGCGGGTTTGGCGGAGACATCCTCAGGCGGCGGCTCTTCCTCCGCTCCCCCCACGGGCAATGGCGGCCATTGGGAAGCTTGCGATGGCGGCTGCGGTTGTGCCGGTGGCGGCATGATTCGCGGTTCCCGCCAGCCAAAATACCACATCCACCCCGCGGCCAGACCCGCGGCCAGGCACAGGTTGAGCGTCATGGACAAGGCCATGAACGTGCGATGGGCTTTGGTCGAAGCAGCGGCTCTCATGAAGAAGCATATTCTCCATGCGTCCCGTCCATAAGCAAGTCCTTGTAGTGCCTCTCTAAAACTTTAACCTGCACATCGCGATCGAAGGTGGTTTCGACGACGTTCCTTCCGCAAGCGGTAATCTTTTTTCGCAAATCCTCGTCCGCCAAGACCGCCAAGGCCGCCTCCGCCAGCAGATCGGCGCGGTTCTCCGGCGCCAGCAGCCCGCTTTCCCCGGACACGACCGCCTCCGGGAAGCCCCCGTGCGTCGTGCCGATCACCGGCAGCCCGGACGCCATCGCCTCCAGCGCCGCGTTCGGGATGCCCTCGCGGTTGCCGTCGGCGGAAGTGCGGCTCGGATGCAGGAAAAGGTGGGATTCGTAAATCAGACGCTTCACCTTCCCCTGGCCGACGAAGCCGGGAAACGCCACCGCCTCCCCCAGCCCCAGCCGCTCCGCCTGGGAGCGCAAATCCGCCATCTTAGGCCCGTCTCCCGCCAGCGTCAGCCGCGCCCGCGGGTAACGCGCCCGCACCGCCGCGAACGCTTCCAGTGTCAGGTCCAGACCCTTTTTATCCACGAACCGGCACACCTGCAGCAGCTTCCACTCCCCGTCCGCCGGCGTCTCCCGCGGTTGGAAAGGCCAGTCCGCCAGCGGCAGCCCCGTGCGCCACACCGCGGTCTTTTCCTCCGGGCAGCCCAGCGCCACCAGATCGCGCGCCAAGCTTTCCGACCGGCACAGCATCCGGTCCGCCAGCGCGAACACCTCCCGCATCGCTTGCAGATGCCCCGGCTTGTCCATGTTCACCCCCGCGTCCGCTCCGTGGAACGACACCACCACCGGATGCGGCCACACCTTCATCAACGGCCGGAACTGCGGCGCGATGTGCCCGAAATAAACGTGCAACAGCCCCGCGTCCACCCGCGCCAACTCCAATATCCAATGCCGCAGCTCCCAGTCGAACATCTGCCACGGAGCCTTCCGCACCCGCCGCGCCACCCAGCGCCGCCACCAGCGCAGGCGCGGCTTCGGCAGCAGATGCAGGCGGCGCGGATGGTAGGGAAAATGCAGCGCGTTCTCCCGCTTGTGCGTGAAAATCTGGCAGCGCACCGCCTGCAACGCCGAGATCTGCCGATAGACATGCATCATGTCGAGTTTCAAAAACTCGGGCAGATACGCGGCGACGGTCGGGGGATTCGGCATTGATGCAGACGGTGGATGAAGTAATTTGGCAGCCCAACCGCTCACAAGGCCACGACCGGCTGGAGCGCTCTATTCTGCCGCCTCGTCCCCCGCTGTCACATGAATTATCCCGAAAAAGCGCGCCGCGTCATCGACCTCGAAATCCGCGAACTGCAGCGCCTCCAGGAACGCGTGGGCGACAACTTCGCCGCCGCCCTCCGGCTCATGCTCGACTGCCTGGAAAACCACCGCAAGCTCGTCGTCTGCGGCGTCGGCAAAAGCGGCGTCATCGGCCGCAAGCTCGCCGCCACCCTCAACAGCACCGGCGCGCCCGCCGTCCTCCTCAACGTCGGCGACGCCCTGCACGGCGACCTCGGCGTCGTCGCCGAGGGCGATCTCGTCATCACCCTCAGTTACAGCGGCGAGACCCAGGAGCTGCTCTCCCTGCTGCCCCATCTCAAGCGCCGCCGCATCACCCTCGTCGCCGTCACCGGCAACCCGGATTCCATGCTCGCCCGCCACGCCGACGTGGTGCTCGACGTCCGCGTCGAGCGCGAAGCCTGCCCGCTAAACCTCGCCCCCACCGCCAGCACCACCACCATGCTCGTGCTTTGCGATGCCCTCGCCATGGTGCTGCTGGAGGCGCGCGGGGTTTGCAGCGAGGACTTCGCCAGCCTGCACCCCGGCGGCAGCCTGGGCCGCGCCCTGCTCACCCGCGTCAGCGACGTCATGCGCCGCGACAGCCAGCTCGCCCTCGTCACCCCCGCCACCACCGTCCGCGACGCCCTCCAGGCCATGACCCGCGCCCGCTCCGGCGCCGCCATCGTCACCGGCGAATCCGGCCGCCTCGCCGGCATCTTCACGCATGGCGACTTCGTCCGCGCCTTCCAAAAAGACCCCGCCATCGCCGCCCGCCCCGTCAGCGACTTCATGACCGCCAACCCCGTCACCATCCAGGCCGGCAAACTCGCCGTCGAAGTCCTCTCCACCCTCGGCCAGCACCGCGTCGATGACCTCGTCGTCGTGGACCCCGCCGGCCTCCCCGTCGGCCTCGTGGACACCCAAGACCTGTCCCGGCTGCAACTCGTGTAACGTAGCTCCGATTGGCGATCGAAGCCTTTGTGGTGCAGGCTTTCAGCCAGAAGTGTTCCGAGAACGGGTCTCAGAAGACAACGGACAA
>CAZNKC010000138.1:0-14288 GCA_964573315.1 uncultured Verrucomicrobiaceae bacterium
TCTGGATTTCGGATTTCGGATTTCGGATTTTCGAGGACGAGTAGGAGGACGATAAAACACAATGACCACCGGGCCACCCTCCCCCGCGACAACACTGCCCATCGAGGAACTGCGCCAAGACCTCCTCGCCGCGTTCGCCGATCCCGCGCGCCCCGCCCTGCTCATCAAAGCCCCCACCGGCTCCGGCAAATCCACGCAGATTCCGCAGATGATCCTCGACTCCGGCGCGCTGCCGCCGGACAAGCGCATCGTCGTGCTCCAGCCGCGCCGCATCGCCGCGCGGATGCTGGCCGCGCGTGTCGCCCGCGAGCGCGGCAGCCGGCCCGGCCAGGAGGTTGGTTATCAGGTGCGATTTGAAAACGTCTCATCCTCCGCCACGCGCATCCTGTTCGTCACCGAAGGCGTGCTCATCCGCCAGCTTTTGCAGGATGCCAGCCTCTCCAAAGTCGGCTGCGTCATCATCGACGAATTTCACGAACGCCATCTCGACGGCGACCTCTGCCTCGCCTGGATTCACGCCCTGCAAAAGCAGCGCCGCCCCGACCTGCGGCTCGTCGTCATGTCCGCCACGCTGACGCCCGCGCCGCTGGAGACCTTTCTCGCGCCCGCCCGGCTGCTCACCTCCGAAGGCCGCGCCTATCCCGTCGAAGTACGTTATCAAAACCCCGCGCGCCTCCCCAACAACCTGCCCGAACCCGTCTGGGATCAAGCCGCGCGCGCCGCCGAGTCCTTGGCCAAAGACCCCGCCTTCAGCGGCCATCTGCTCGTCTTCATGCCCGGCGCCTACGAGATTCAAAAAACCATCCAGGCGCTGCAAAGCAAACCCGCCCTCCGCGGCCGCCTCATCGTGCCCATGCACGGCGAGCTGCCGCCGGATCAACAGGACGCCGCCGTCGCGCCCAGCGAGCGTCCCAAGATCATCGTCTCCACCAACGTCGCCGAAACCTCCCTCACCATCGAAGGCGTGCGCGCCGTCATCGACAGCGGCCTCGCCCGCGTCGCCGCCTACGACCCGCGCCGCGGTATCAACACCCTCACCATTCAAAAAATCAGCCGCGCCTCCGCCGAGCAACGCGCCGGCCGCGCCGGCCGCACCGGCCCCGGCATCGCCATCCGCCTCTGGCCGGAGCGCGAGCACCTCCACCGCGCCGAATCCGAACTCCCCGAAGTCCACCGCCTCGACCTCTCCGAAGCCCTCCTCGCGCTTAAAGTGGCGCAACCATCTTGGTTGCACTCTCAAACGACAGGCAATCAAGATGATTGCCCCACTTTGGACATCACCTGGTTCGAGCCTCCCCCCGAAGCCTCCCTCCAACGCGCCCGCGACCTCCTCCACGCCCTCGGCGCGCTCGACACCGAAGACCGCCTCACCGACCTGGGCCGCCAAATGACCCGCTTCCCGCTGCACCCGCGCTTCGCCCGGCTGCTGCTCGCCGCCGCCGAAAACGGCTGCCTGCGCGAAGCCGCCGTCTGCGCCGCCGCCGCCCAGGGCCGCGACATCCTCGTCAAACCGAAACCCGGCGCGCCCAAGACCAAGGACACCTTTTGGGAGCCGACCGATCTCAGCGAATTCCAAGCTCTGCTGCGCGCCTTCACCCATGCCGAAGCCGTGCGTTTTGCGCCGGACTCCTGCATCCCCTACGGCATCCACGTCCGCGCCAGCGTCGAAGCCGCGCGCGCCCGCGACCAATTTCTCCGCATCGCCCAAAGCGCCGGGCTCGAACTCAACGAAACCGTCGCCGCCCCCGAAGCGCTCGCCAAAACCCTGCTCGCCGCCTTCAGCGACCACCTCGGAGTCGAAACCGGACGCGGCTCCCGCGTCTATGAACTGGCCGGCGGTTATCGCGGCCATCTCGCCAAGGAAGCCCACATCAAACCGCCACCCCTGCTCGCCGCCGCCGAGGTCATCGAGATTCAAGGCAAAGCGCTCCAGGTGCAGTTGAACCTCGTCACCCAAATTCAGGAAGACTGGCTGCGCGAGCTTTTCCCCGCCGACTTCCACACCGGCCAGCGCGCCGTTTATGACAGCGTCAACCGCCGCGTCATGAACCGCGAGGAAGTACGCTTCCGCAGCCTCGTGCTCACCTCCCGCGAACGCGGTGAACCCGACCCCGCCACCGCCGCCGCCCTGCTCGCCGACGAAGTCGAAGCCAACCGCCTCCAGCTCCCCAACTGGAACGAACGCGTCGAGCAATGGATCATCCGCCTCAACGGCCTCGCCCAATGGATGCCGGAGCTGGAAATCCCCGCCATCGACGCCGAAGACCGCCGCCTCATCCTTGAGCAAGTCTGCCACGGCTGCACCGCCTACCGCCAACTCAAGGAGCGCGAAGTCTTCCCCGCTCTGCATCAATGGCTCAACCCCATGCAGCGCGACCTCCTCGACCGCTACGCCCCGGAGCGCCTCCAATTCAAAAAAGACCGCAGCGCCAAAATCACCTATACCCCGGACGCGCCGCCCAGCATCTCCGTCGTGCTCCAGCAGCTTTACGACATGACGGAAAGCCCCCGCATCGCCGAAGGCCGCGTCACCCTCACCGTCCACCTGCTCTCCCCCGCCCAGCGCCCCATCGCCACCACCGGCGACCTCGCCCGTTTCTGGCGCGAAGGTTACCCACTCGTCAAAAAAGACCTCAAAGGCCGCTACCCCAAACACGAGTGGCGATAAAGTGGGGCAACCATCTTGGTTGCCCGCCCCTGTCCGTCCTCCCGGGCCCACATCTCCAAAGCCCAAACCTAAAAACCTCACACCACCGCAACAGCCTGCGCACACCCGCAAGCAAGACTTGGCACAGCCGGGATCTACGTGTTTCCACGTATTGGCGACACGCCAATCAGCGTGAATGATCTGCGGAACGACCGCAAAAACGATGCACAAAATACTTTTTCTTGGATTGTCCCTGTTGACCGCGCAGACCACCTTGCATGCCGCGGGGGAAACGGACCATCCGCCACAGGGAATGACCGCCACGGACTGGTCATCCATCCGGTCGGCTTATGAGGAAGCCCGCCATCGCTGGCAAAAACAAGGGAACGACAGCTACCACGCGCGCAACCACTCCCAGCAATGGCATCTGCGCCTGGATCACTCGGGCTTCACCGCAAAATCGGATCAAGCAGACTGGCATTGGGGATTGGAGCTGTCCAGCATCCAGGTTGGCGGAACCCGGCATCAAATCAGCGCGGCCAGTCAAAGTGAGGCAACCGCAAACCGGGTAACCCTGCATCGCAACGATTGGCTGGAGGAATGGTTCATCAATGACCAGCGCGGTCTCGAGCAAGGTTGGACTTTGAAAAAACGTCCTGCGTCTGACACCGATTCCCACCGCATTACCTTGAGCCTGCTCGTTCGCGGAAAGTTGCTGGCGGAAGGCAGTGGCGGGCAGGTTCAGCTCAGAAACAATGATGAAAGCACCGTCCTCACCTACGGCGGTTTGAAGGCCTGGGACGCCACCGGAAGAAAATTGCCGGCAAAAATGGAAGGCCGCGGTCAAACCATCCACATCGAGATCCATGCGGCGGACGCCGTTTATCCGGTCACCATCGACCCCATCGCCCAGGAAGCGGTATTGCGTGCCAGCAACCGGGAAATCGGCGATTATTTTGGGGCGACTGTTGATATTTCCGGAGATACCGCCGTCATCGGCGCTTATTTTGAGGACGGCGGGTCAGCAGGCGTGAATGTCAATCCTGACGACAACAGCATCACCCACTCCGGCGCGGCCTATGTTTTTGTCAAACATAATGGAGGGTGGACACAGCAAGCCTACCTGAAAGCCAGCAACCCGGGGAGCGGGGATTATTTCGGCGGCGCCGTCGCCATTTCCGGAGACACCATTGCCATCGCCGCCAGAGGCGAAGATGGCGATGGCACAAGCCAGGCAAATGACGGCGCCATTGATGCCGGTGCTGTTTATGTTTTCGTCAGATCGCCGCTTGGCCAGTGGAGTCAGCAGGCTTATATCAAAGCCGCCCATCCGGATGCCGGTGATTTTTTCGGCGCCTCGGTCGATGTGGACGGCGATGTTTTGGTGATCGGCGCCTTGAATGAGGATGGCGGCATTCCAGGCATCAATGGCAACCAAACGGACAACAGCGTGGAATCAGCAGGCGCGGCTTATATTTTCGAACGATCTGAAGGCGCATGGACCCAGCAAGCCTACCTGAAAGCCCTTTCACCCTCCAATTACAACTTATTTGGCGAATCCAGTTCCGTTTCCGGCGGCACCGTGGTTGTTGGCTCTGCGTACGAAACCACCGACCTTGATTTTGATGGGACGAGCCCAATCCCGGTCGAATTCGTCTCTGGAGCTGTTTATGTTTACACCAAAACAGACGGGAGCTGGGAAAGACAGGCTTATTTGAGCGCCAGCAACAGACAAACAGGCGATCGCTTTGGATGCAGAGTGGCCCTTTCAGGTGACACTCTGGTAGTCGGAGCCAGCGAGGAAGACAGCGGCGAAAGTGGCGTCAATGGGAACGAGGCTGACGACAGCAAACCCGAATCGGGCGCCGCTTATGTCTTTCAACGAACCGGAACCACCTGGGCTCAGGAAGCCTATTTGAAAGCCATTAACCCGGATGTCAATGATCGCTTCGGCGACTCGGTCGCTATTTCGGGTCAAACGGTGGTGGTTGGTTCGCAGTATGAACAAAGCAGTGCCAGCGACAACCACAACGACAACAGCCTGACAAGCGCGGGCGCCGCTTATGTTTTTCACCGCACGAACAACGGCTGGGCATTTAATGCTTATCTCAAATCCGAAAGTCCCGATGCTGAAGATCATTTCGGCGTCGGAGTCGCCATCGACAACAAAACCATCCTGATCGGAGCTGATCGGGACGGAGGCCCCGGCAACGATATTTCGACGGGCGGCGCGGCCTTTGTCTTCAATGTCAGCTTTCAGCAGGAACTCCACACCATCGCCAAATCAAACACCCCGCCCGCTGCCTTCCCCGGCCTGACTTTCAACAAACTGGGAACCGCCGTCATCTCTCCCCAAGGCGATGCGCTGCTGCTCAGCAGCCTCAAAGGCACGGAAACGTCTGGAGGCGCGAACAGCGGAGCCTTTGTTTATGCCGGAGATTTGCTCGATTTGTTGCTGCAAAAGAAGGCGGCGATTGGCGGCGTGCTTGGATTTCCCGCCAATGCCAAAATCGCATCGATTAGCAGACCCATCTTCAATGGCGGCACACCCGGAGCGCTCCTGTTGACGACTGTTTCCGGAGCGGGCCTCAATGCCGGCAACAACCAGTTGCTCATGCTTGATGATGGCACAACGGCGGCGCCGCTCTACCGGACCGGCCTGCCAGTTCCGGAATTCCAGGACGCCAAAACCAGCAAGTTCCGGGAAGTCGTCCAACACGAGGGAAGCACTGATGACATCAGCTTTAGCGTCGCCCTGAAAAAGGGTTCCGCCGGGGTCAAATCATCCAATGACAGCGGCTTGCTGCGCATCACCCCTGCCGGATCACTCGTCAGTGCCATCCGTGAAAGTGCTCCGACCTACGATCTCGCGGGAACCTTCGGCCAACTGGGGCGCATCAGTGCTCTCTCAGGTGGTGGCACCGCCTTTCTGGCTTCATTCAAGGCTTCGCCTGACAACAAAAGCAGACAAAGCCTCTTCTTCACCGGTCCCGGAGGCGACAGCCGCGCTGCCGCCATCACGAGCGGCGAATTGGCCGGGGAATCCATCCCTGGGACCAGGTTCAGAACCTTCACCGGCATTGGCCGGATCGGCAGCGCCGCCCTGCTCCGCGCCACCCTCAGCGGCGGCACGGGCTCGCCGAAATGGAAATCCGGCGTTTGGACCAGCGCCAACGAATGCCTGATGATCGCCAATATCTCAGCTTTCGACGGCAGTTACCGGGTAAAACGCATCATTCGCGTCTGGGGCATTGATAATGGGCAGATGGTGGCGCATGTCATCGCCACTGGCCCGGCGATTGGCAAAAGCGGCAAAGCCGCCGTCGTGTTGGTTGATATCCCGCATGGTCAAATAAAGCCCATCCTCATCGTGAATCATCAAGCCCCCGGCATCCCTTCCGCCCAGGTTTCCAGCATTCAAGCGGTCGATGTGGAGCCGGTCAACGGACACTATGTCATCCTCGGCGGCATCAAGGGATTTCCCGGTTCACCCGTGCCTGCCGCCAGCAACCAAGTGCTCTGGTCCGGCAACACCGGCCCGGGTAACAATGCCAACGGTGAGCATCTGCCCTCCGTACGCCTGCGCAAAGGCGACACCTATGACACCAACGTCACCACCGGCGACACGATCCGAGGCATGACACTCAAACCGATCCACGACAGCGGCGGTGCCGGCAATCGCGGCATGGGCCAGATCATCAATGCCGGAGGTCAAATTCTGCTGGAAATCACCAACGGCAGCAAGGCAAAGGAACTGATCCGGCTCACCCCGCCAAGCTGAACAAAAGCACCACGCCCTCCGAGGCGTGAGATTGGGGTCCACGCCTCGGAGAGGCGTGGTACTTTTTAACCCGCCTCCGCCAGCTCCTTCTGCTTCTTCGTCTCCCGCGCGCGCAGGCTGGAATCCAAAATGCGCTTGCGCAGCCGGATCGACTTCGGCGTCGCCTCCACCAGCTCATCCGGCGCGACGTACTCGATCGCGCGCTCCAAGCTGAACCGGATCGGCGGCGTGAGCTGGGCGCCCTTGTCCGAGCCCGCCGCACGGAAGTTTGTCAATTGCTTGCTGCGCGTCGGATTCACCGGCAGATCATCGGTGCGCGGATTTTCGCCCACGATCATGCCCTCGTACACTTGGTCGCCCGGCGCCACGAACAGCTTGCCGCGATCCTGGATGGTATCCAGCGCGTAGCCCGTGGCCTCGCCCGACTCGCTGCACACCAGCGTGCCCGTGTTGCGCGTTTGCAGGAACCCGGCGTGCGGCGCGTACTCGCGGAACAAATGGCTGTGGATGCCGTGACCGCTGGTCAGGTTCATCAATTCGAACTCAAAACCGATCAAGCCCCGCGTCGGGATGCAGGCTTGCAGGCTGGTGCGGCCATTGTGCGCCTGCATGTCCTCGATCTTGCCCTTGCGCTCGGAGAGACATTTCATCACCCCGCCGAGATAATCATCCGGCACATCGGCGTAGAGCGTCTCGAACGGCTCGCAGGTTTCGCCATCGATCGTCTTGGTGATGACCATGGGCCGGGACACCAGCACCTCGAAGCCCTCGCGCCGCATCTGCTCCACCAGGACGGCGATCTGCATCGCCCCGCGCGCGCTCACATCGAAAATCCCCGCCGTGTCCGTGTCCGCCACGCTGATGGTCACGTTCATCTTCTGCTCGCGATCCAGGCGATCCCTGATCTTGCGGGAAGTGACGTGATCCCCTTCCTTCCCTGCCAGCGGCCCGTCGTTGATGGAAAACTGCATCACAATCGTCGGCGGATCGATGGCCACGAACGGCATCGCCGCCGCGTCCGGCGCCCCCGCCACCGTCTGCCCGATATCGACATCCTCGAAGCCGCTGATGCCCACGATGTCGCCCGCCGTGCCCTCGACGCTGTCGCTCACCGCCAGCGTGGTGTATTGGAAAACCTTCGTCACCTTGACCGCCTGCGGCTTCTCGCCCGGCGTCTTGCCCAGCAGCCACACGCGATCCCCCAGCTTCACCGTGCCGCGCGTCACCTTGCCGATGGCCACGCGGCCCACGAAGTTGTCCCAGTCAATGTTGGACACCAGCATCTCAAACGACCCCTCCAGGCTCGCCTCCGGCGGCGGGATGTGTTTGACGATCTGCTCCAGCAGGAAAGTCATGTCATGCTGCGCGCCCTCGGCGCTGTCCGCCACCCAGCCGGAACGCGCGCTGCCATAGATGAACGGCGCGTTGAACTGATCCTCGGTGGCCTCCAGCTCCAGGAAAAGCTCCAACACCTTGTCATGCACCAGCGCCGGCTGGATGTGCGGGCGGTCCATCTTGTTGATGAGCACCAGCGGCTTCAGCCCTTGTTGCAGCGCCTTTTTCAAAACGAACCGCGTCTGCGCCTGCGGCCCCTCGTAGGCGTCCACCACCAGCATCACACCATCCACCATCTTCATCACCCGCTCCACCTCGCCGCCGAAGTCCGCGTGGCCCGGCGTGTCCACGATGTTGATGATGTGGTCTTTCCAATGCACGGACGTGTTCTTCGCCTTGATGGTGATCCCCTTCTCCTTTTCCAAATCCATCGAATCCATCGCCCGCTCGTCGATCTGCTGGTTCTCGCGGAAGTTGCCGCTGGCGCGCAGCAGCGTATCGACCAGCGTCGTCTTGCCGTGGTCAACGTGGGCGATGATCGCCAGATTGCGGATGTTCTTGGGGGATGTCATGGGGGGGTTTTTGGGGAAAGGGGCGCGCATCCTACGCCCAAACCGCCCGGACGCAAACGCCGTCTCAGTTTTCATTTCAGCCTTTGCTCCAACAACTCCGGTGCCGGGGATGGAACAAGATGTCCAAGTCCCCGGTTTGCGATTCGAAAATGGGCTGGATAAGCCATAAAAGCAGGAGACGACGCTTATGGCATGGGCGTGACCGGAGATATCCCAACCCCTTGCCTCGAATTTCCAACGGAGACGCCACCCAACCACGCGCCACCTGCTCTCCGTGCAAAAAATCCTCGCAACTCCGGCCATTTGTCGTTATAGAGGCCCAACCAAGGAAATCCGATGAGAATCAATCACCTGCTCTTGTCCTTATGATTCCTTGTCTCGTGAAATGCGCTTCGCAGCATGGTTTATTTCAGGATCAACCAATCTCCGGGGTTTCTCCTTGACGCCGAGCGCGCGGTTCGACTTCCCCGACTCCATTCGCTACGACGAATCCCACGACACTGAGCAGTTCAATGAAATGCCACACCAACACCACGACTTCCAAATCCCGCCACGTCACCTGCGCGACCCCATCAGAGATATCGATCATTTGAAACGCCGCCCCATCCCCAAACCCGACCGCGGTCTCTACGTTTCCCCAAACTCCATCGGCGTCTGACATCCTCCGCCCCAGCACCGCGTCCGCCTGCCCCATCAGGCAGCGCCTCATCATCCATACCTGCTGAAAACCCCGGCACGACAGGAACCCGCCGCCGGGCTCGCCTGCGCCCGAACGCAAAAAATTCGTGTTTATTCGTGTCCATTCGTGGTTCACAAACCCGTCAAGCAAACATCCCCCCATGAACGAACTCCTCACCTTTACCCCGCTCCACCAGCAGCGCGTCTGGGGCGGGCGGCTGCTTGAGACCCGCCTGGGCCGCGCCCTGCCCGACCCCGCCGCGCCCTTTGGCGAATCCTGGGACATCGTGGATCGCGCGGAAGCGCAGAGCGTCGTGCGCTCCGGCCCCTTCGCCGGCAAGACCCTGTACGACCTCTGGACGCAGCACCGCGATCTCGTCTTCGGCAGCCCGCTGGCCCGGCATCCCGCGCCGCGCTTCCCGCTGCTCATGAAAATCCTCGACGCCCGCGACGACCTCAGCCTCCAAGTCCACCCCCCCGCCGAAAAAGCGGCGGAACTCGGCGGCGAGCCCAAGACCGAAATGTGGTTCATCGCCCACGCCGAACCCGGCGCGAAGATTTACGCCGGTCTCAAGCCCGGCGTCACCCGCGAACAATTCACCGCCGCGCTCGCCGACGGCACGGCCGCCGACCTCGTCCATGTCTTGCACCCCCGCACCGGTGACTGCCTGTTCATCCCCTCCGGCCGCCTCCACGCCATCGGCGCCGGCCTGCTCATCTACGAAATCCAACAGAACAGCGACACCACCTACCGCGTCTTCGACTGGAACCGCCCCGGGCTCGACGGCAAGCCGCGCCAGCTCCACATCGCGGAGTCCCTCGCCTCCATCGACTTCGCCGACTTCGCCCCCGGCTTCCAATCCCCTGCCCCGGACGGTCTGCTCGTCTCCTGCCCCTTCTTCGAAGTCCACCGGCGCGACGCCGCCCACACCGCTCTCGGCGCCGAAGGCGAAAGCCTCACCCTCGCCGTGACCGCCGGGCAAATTCAGATCGGCTCCAGCCCTGGCCTCCGTGCCGGTGACTTCGCCCTCCTCCCCGCCCACGTTCCCATCGAACATCGCCGCATCACCTCCGCCACCGGGGATGCTCAATGGCTGGAGATTCGCATTCCCGCATTATAAAATCGTCCTCGAACATTCGGGCTTCGGATTTTCGAGGACGAGGACGAGTAGGAGGACGAGGACGAAAAAATCACTCCTTCTCCTCCTTCGGCGGAATCAGCCAAGACGCCACGATCGCTCCGCCGATGAAGAGCGCGATGAGGCCCAGCGACCAAGCGATCGGGAACTGTCCTCCGAACGCCGAGTTCAGCCACACCATCTTCAACCCCACGAACACCAGCACCGCTGCCAGCCCGTATTTCAGGAAACGGAAGTTCGGCAGGAACCTCGCCACCAGCAGGAACATCGCCCGCAGCCCCAGGATCGCGAAAATGTTCGAGGTGAACACGATCAGCGGCTCCTTCGTCAGCGCAAAAATGGCGGGCACGGAATCCACCGCGAAGATGATGTCCGAGAACTCAATGAACACCAGCGCCACCATCAGCGGCGTCACATACTGCACCCCGTCGCGCTTGATCCAAAAACGCTGGCCCTCCAGCTTGGGCCAGATGGGAAAGAACTTCTTCAAGATTCGGAAGAACCATTTGTGCTCTGGATCCAGCGGTTTGTCCTCGGAAAAGACCAGCTTCAAGCCCGTGAAAATCAGGAACACCCCGAACAAAATCGCCACCGCATGGTACTGCATCAGCACCGCCCCCATGGCGATGAAGATCGTGCGGAACACCAGCGCCCCGATGATCCCCCAGAACAGCACCCGGTGCTGGTAGAGCGCCGGAATGCCGAAGTAATTGAAGATCACGATGAACACAAAAAGGTTGTCCACCGCCAGCGACTTCTCCACCAGAAACCCCGCGATGAACTCCATCGACACCCGCTTGGCCGCTGACTCCGGTGTCAGATTGGGAAAGGCCGCCAGCACATCGGACTCGCGGAAGTAGTGCAGGCTGTAAATGTAAAACACCCCGCAGAAAATGAACGCCAGGGACACCCACACCACGCTCCACGCCGCCGCCTCCTTGAACGTCACCTCATGCGCGTGCCGGTGGAAGACCCCCAGATCGAGAGCCAGCATCCCCAGCACGAACAGGACAAACAGCCCGTAGAACCACCAGAATTCGGAAAAAGGAAACAGCATGGCGTCAGTCAGTGATTGAATAAAGGGGATTGGATTTCCCTGCCGGATTTGGATTTAACCTGAAAGAACCAGCACGGAAAGCTGGAACCAACTTTTTCACTTTGCAACCATGGCACGGTCGCCCGGAGACCGGAGGCTCTCAAAATCACACCCGCCGGTCTGGCGGCTCTCGGTCGAAAAGAACGCATTGTTCATGGAAAACAGGAAGGGCGCACGCACTACGCCCAAGCCGTCCGCTTGTCAACGTCCCGTCCAAGCTTATTGAGCACGCCCATGTGGCACGACCGGCCCGGTCGTCCCAACAACACAGCGAGCCAGCGGCTCGCTCCACACCCTGGAGGGCGGGATTGTATTCCCGCCCACTTTTCCGCGGGCGGAGGCGGCGCGGAGCCGGGGAAGCAATGAAAATTGAAAAATCGAAATTGGAGATTGGAGATTAAAACCGGCGCCTACCGCCCGGCGCCGCCGATCAGTGCAATCTCCAATCTCCAATCTCCAATTTCCAATCTCCAATTTCCAACTTTCATTTTTCAATCTCCTCATTGCAATGATGGGAGGAAGCAAAGCGCAGAGCGTCATGCCCGCAAGGAGAGGCGGTTTGCAACCGCCCGCCAATCCCGGCGAGCCAGCGGCTCGCCCCATACCATTTCACCGCAACGTCCGCGGCACGAACACCGCCGCCATGCCTGCCGCCTGGGCCGCGTCCAGCCCGGATTGTCCGTCCTCCAGCACCAAGCAATCCGCAGGCGCCAAGCCCATGCGCTCCGCCGCCAGCAAAAACATATCCGGCGCAGGCTTGCCCTGCCGTACCAGCCGGGGCGTGATGATGATCTCGAACAACCCGATCAACCCCGCCGCTGTCAGGCAGCCGCGCACCGTCGGCTCCTCGCTGCCGGAGGCCACCGCCACCGGCAATCCCGCCACGCCCGCCGCACGCGCCAGATCGGCCACGGGTTTGATCTCTTTTATCTCCGCCAGATGGCGCTGGAAGACCGTGCTCTTGAACTCCGCCACCCCGTCCGGGTCCACGTCCGCGCCATGCCGCGCATTGAGCATCCGCACCACGTCCTGCTCGCGGACACCGGCCTGCGCATAAAAAATCTCCTCCGTGAACTCATAGGGCGCGCCGTGGTGCCGCAGCGACTCCAGCCACGCCACGTAGTGGATCGGCATCGAATCCACCAGCGTCCCGTCGCAGTCGAAAATGATCCCGCGAAACCCGCGCTCCGGCACCTCCAGCCGGGGATCCGCCAGCGCCGACAAAGACAAAGCTCCAGTCATCAAACGAACACGAACCTCGTTGAGCGCCTCACGCCTCCTGTCCGGCCGTTGCCGTCTGGGACGCCGTCGTCTTCCCCTCCACCGTGGCCGCATCCGTCACCGTCTGCGGCGCGCCGCCGCCGGAGCCCGGCCCCAGCAGCTTGCGAAAGATTTTTTGCGGAAACGACAGCCCCTTTTCCTCCGTCTCCAGTTGCGACATCGCCTGCGACTTCGCCATCTCCCACGCCGGCGCGAAACCGGGCGCGTTGATCATCATGTGCTTCTCCGCCCGCGCCAGGATTTCCAGTTCGCGATGCAGCTTGTTGTCCGGCTTCTCGTTCAGCCGCCCCACTTGCAGCCGCAGATGCTCGTTCTCCTGGGACAGCCGCGCCCGCTCCTTGTTCAGTTCCTGGATGTTGCGCGAGTCCAGCTCCAGCTTGTCGCTCAGATGCCGCTGATAGCGCTTGAACTCACGCTTCGTCCGCCAGTGGGAGAACAGCGCCAGCACCAGGAAAACGGCTCCCAGAAGAAACCCCAGAATGAACGTGTTGAACGGACTGAAAAAAGATTCGACGCTGTCAGGCATACGCGGCGAACTTTACCCGCAAACTCGCTCTTGTCTCCCGGAATTTTTGGCGAGTGTCAAGAGGTCAAACGTACCCCGCCTCTCCGGGGCGGGTGGAGGGAATGTCAGGAGGTCAAGGCTCAAGCCAACGCGCCAGCGCCAAATCCCTTGCGCCTCCCCGGTTTTTCGTGTTTCTTGGCGGGCATGAATGCGTGGGATGCCTCCCCTCTTTGTCGCAGTGGAGACGCTGCCGTCCGCGTTTTGTCCGCCGCCCTGCTGTTGGCGCTGCTGCCCGCGCCTTTGCCGGCCCAGGCTCCCACTGTCACCAAGCTGCTGGGCCGCGCCACCACTCCGCAGGCGGGCAACTGGTTTGGCATTGCGGTGGCGGTGTCGGACAGCTTCCTGCTGGTGGGGGAACCTCACAATGATGACAAAGGCGCCGATGCCGGGGCGGCGCATCTGTTCGACGCGCGTACCGGCAGGTACCTGCGCAAGCTCACCGCGAAAGATGCCGCGGCGGGCGACCTGTTCGGCCGCAGCGTGGCGCTCAGCGGCCACCTCGCCCTGATCGGCGCGCCTGGGGACAGCGTCAGCAAAGGCGCGGCCTACCTGTTCGACGCGCGCAGCGGCGCCGCGCTCGCCACCGGCCATGCCGTGCCCGGCAAACTCACCGCCGCCGACGGCGCGGCGTTCAACTATTTCGGCGAAAGCGTGGCGCTGAGCGGCCACCTCGCCCTCATCGGCGCGGATGGGGACAACAGCTACAAAGGCGCGGCCTACCTGTTCGACGCGCGCAGCGGTGCCGCGCTCGCCACCGGCCATGCCGTCCCCGGCAAGCTCACCGCCTCCGACGGCGCGGCGTTCGACTATTTCGGCTGGAGCGTGGCGCTCAGCGGCAACCTAGCCCTCATCGGCGCGTCTGCGGACGACAGCGGCAAAGGCGCGGCCTACCTGTTCGACGCACGCACCGGGAAGCAACTACGCAAACTCACCGCCTCCGACGGCGCGGCGGACGACAAGTTCGGCCACAGCGTGGCGCTCAGCGGCAGCCTCGCCCTGGTCGGCGCGTATGGGGACGACAGCACCAAAGGCGCGGCCTATGTGTTCGACGCGCGCAGCGGCGTCCCGCTCGCCACCGGCCATGCCGTCCCCGGCAAGCTCACCGCTTCCGACGGCGCGGCGGACGACTCTTTCGGCCGCAGCGTGGCGCTCAGCGGCAGCCTCGCCCTGGTCGGCGCGTATGGGGACGACAGC
>CAZNKC010000139.1:0-14125 GCA_964573315.1 uncultured Verrucomicrobiaceae bacterium
CGGGCGACGTGGAGCGAGCCGCTGGCTCGCCGCGTTGGAGTCAAGGCTTTAGCCGATCATTCTGAGCGGTTCCGGTGCTCCACCCGCTTTAATGATCGCCTAAAGGCTTGACTCCAACACCACCCACCGGAATTCCGCTTTCATCACCGCCTGATTCCACTACCTTGCCGCCGATGATGAAACGTGTGCTATTGCTGTTGGCGGAGGGTTTTGAGGAAATCGAGACACTGGCTCCGGTGGACCTGCTGCGGCGGGCCGGGGTGGAGGTGGTGACGGCTTCGGTGGCACCGGGCATCCACGTCACCGGGCGCAGCGGGGTGACGATCCATGCGGACGCCGGGCTTGAGTCGGTGGCGGCGGAGGGTTTCGATCTGCTGGTGATCCCGGGCGGTCCCGGAGTGAAGGTGTTGCGCGCGGACGGACGCGCGGCGGCGCTGGCGCGGCAGTTCGTGGAGGCCGGCAAAACGGTGGGCGCGATCTGTGCGGCGCCGATGGTGCTGCATGACGCCGGCCTGCTGGCGGGTCGGCGCTTCACGGCGCATGATTCGGTGTGGGGCGAGCTGCCGGACGCGCTCGGCGCGGAAAAAGTGGTGGAGGACGGTCCGCTCATCACCAGCCGGGGCGCGGGCACGGCGGTGGACTTCGGCTTGGCGCTGGTGGCGCGTTTGTGCGGGCAGGAGGCGGCGGACGAGGTGGCGCGGGCCATCCTCGTCTAATCCTCCATCGTTCTCGTCCTCCTACTCGTCCTCGAAACCCCGTTCCTCTACGCGATCGCATGATGAAAAAATTTCCCTGGCGTTTCATCGTGTACTTCGTGGCGGGAGGGTATCTGTTCGTGGACATGGCGGTGTGGAGGGGGCCGCTTCACCAACGGCTGACGCGGCCCTGGGATGATGCTGGCGGCGGCAGCGGGGCAGGGGAGCAGGCGGCGGTGGTTTATGGCCGGCCGGTCACGCGGCTGGAGCTGGCGGAGGCGTTGCGCGCTTATTTGTGGCAGCGCGGGGAGTCCTGGGATGCGTTGAGTGACGAGGCGCGCGCGCGGACGCGCTGGCTGGTGCTGGAGCAACTGGTGAACGACCGCATCGTGCGCGCCTTCCGCATCATGAACCGGCTCGACGAACCGGTGCCGGACGAACCGGCGCGGCGTGAGGTCGAGATGCTGCGGCGGCAGTTCGTGAAGGAAGGCGAGTGGGAGCAGCGCCTGACCATGCAGGCGCGCACGACGGGGGAGTTTCAAATCGAGGCGTGGGAGTCGCTATCCGACACGGCTTGGGTCGAGGAAAAAATCCGTCACCGGTTGGCGGAGATCACCGAGGAATTGGCGCGCGGCTGGCATAAGGAGCATCGGGAGGAAATGAAGGTGTCGGAGCGCTTCCGCGCCGCGCATCTTTTTTTGTCGGCGCATGATCCGGACAAGCCGGATCGCGCGGCGGACGTGGCGGCGGTGCAGGCGCGGCTGACGGATGACGACGGCGAGGCGGCCTTTGCCAAACTGGCGAAGGAATTCTCCGAGGACGAGCGCAGCAAAATACGCGGTGGCGATCTCGGCTGGTTCACGGCGGAGCGGATGCCGGAGGATTTCATGGACGCCGTGCGCGCCATTCCGGTGGGACGGATGCAAGGGCCGGTGCGCACCAAGCTGGGCTGGCATTGGATCCGCGTGACCGCCAGGGAGCCGGAACGGACGCCGGAGTTCGAGGAAGTGCGCGAGGAAATCATGGCCCATCTCACGGACGAACGGCGGGCCTTGGCGGTGAAAGCCTTGATCGCGGAGCTGCGCAAACGCTCGCTCGCGCCGACGCGATTTCTCTACTACTTCCCGGAAGTGATCGAAAGCGCGGAACCCGCCGGACGGGAAGGGTGAGATATTGTCTTGCCAAGGCCGGAGTTTTTGTGGCGTTCTATGGTTCTCATGAAACGCCTGCCTGTTTTCCTTGCGCTCGTTTTTGCGGCCCCCGCCCTTGCCGAGCCTGTTTCCCTCTTTGATGGCAAAACCCTCGATGACTGGGATTACGACCCCGCCGTCTGGCGCGTCGAGGACGGCGCGATCACCGGCGGCTCCACCACGGAGAAGATCAAGGCCAACTACTTCATCTGCACGAAGCAGAGCTATCAAAACTTCGAGTTGAAGCTCAAGATCAAATGCAGCGGTGATCCCGCCACCGGCATGATCAACAGCGGCATCCAAATCCGCAGCGTGCGCGTGCCGGGCGCCACGCACATGAGCGGTTATCAGGTGGATTGCGGTCAAGGCTGGTTCGGCAAGCTCTATGATGAGCACCGCCGCAACAAGGTCATCGCTGAGCCGCTGGACGCCGCCGCGCTCGACAAGGCCGTGGATGTCTATGGCTGGAACGAATACCGCATCCGCGCCGAAGGCCCGCGCATCCAGGTGTGGATCAACGGTGTCCACGCCATTGACTACACCGAGCAGGACAAAAACATCGCGCTCGACGGATTGATCGGCCCGCAGGTTCACAGCGGCGGCGTCTGCCTCGTGCAGGTGAAGGACATCTTCATCGAGGAACTGCCGCCCACACCGGACGCGCCCACCTGGGAAAGCATCGGCGGACTCGAAGGCATGAAGGCCAAACTGCCACCAAAAAATCCGCAATCTGCTATCCGCAATCCGCAATCGAGAGATATCAGCTACAATGATGTTCAGGGTGTCCCGCTCACCGCCCAGGAACAGTTGAAGCAATTTCATCTCGCGGAGGGTTATGAGATCGAACTCGTCGTCCAGGAGAGCGAGGGCATCGGCAAATTCGTCAGCGTCTATTTCGATCAGCGCGGCCGATTATGGACTCAGACCGCGTTCGAATATCCCGTGGATGCCAATGAAAATCCGGCGGCAGCAGAGGCTCTCTACAAGTCCAAAGGCAAGGACAAGGTGCTGGTCTATCCGCGCGAGTCGGTCAACGGGCCGATTCCCGCGGGCGGACTCACCGATCCCACCGTCTTTGCCGACGGCCTCGCCATCCCGCTCGGCATCCTGCCCTGGGGCAATGGCGACACCTGCTACATCCAGCACGGCCCCGATTTGAAACTCTACCAGGACACCGATGGCGACGGCAAGGCGGACACGCATGAGGCCATCCTCACCGGCTTCGGTGTGCAGGACTCGCATTTGTTCCCGCATCAGTTCACCCGCGCGCCCGGCGGATGGATTTGGATGGCGCAGGGTCTTTTCAACCACAGCCAAGTGCGCCGGCCCGGCAGCGACGAGGCGGTAGAATGGCTGAAATGCGGCATGGCCCGGATGCGGCCCGACGGCTCCGAGTTCGAAGTCACCAGCACCGGCCCCAACAACATTTGGGGTCTCGTCATCACCGGCGAGGGTGAGGCGTTCATCCAGGAGGCCAACGACTACGGCTATCCCGTCATGCCTTTCCACGAGTACGCCTATTATCCCGGCGGCATGGAGGCGCACAAGAAAAGCTATCAACCCGATTTTCCGCCCGCGGCGGAGTTTCGCATGGGCGGCACCGGTTTGAGCGGGCTGGCGTTGCTGGAGGGTGGTCCGCTTAAAGTGGAGCAAGCTTCCAGCTTGCCCGAATCCGGAAGCGCAAGCGAGACGCTTGCGCCACTCACCATGCTCGTCGCCAATCCCATCACCTCCAAAGTGCAAACCATCGCCATGCACCGCGACGGCGCGTATTGGAAACTGGAACAACTCCCTGACCTCATCACCTGCGACGCCCCTTTCTTCCGTCCCGTGGCGATGACGAACGGCCCCGACGGCTGCCTTTATATCGTGGATTGGTACAACAAAATCATCTCCCACAATGAAGTCCCGCGCGCCCACCCCGACCGCGACAAGACGCGCGGCCGCATCTGGCGGGTACGGCCCGCCGCAAGCAACGGAGCGCGGACCTCCGAGTCCGCAGCGCCCCGCCGACAGACAACGTCTCCCAACACTCCGAACGACGCCGTTTCATCTTCCGGGAACTTAACCAGCGCTCCACCCGCTGCGGGCTCGGAGGCCCGCGCGCCGGTGCCCATTCCCGACTTCACCCGGCTCAGCGCGGATGAACTTATCGCGATGCTGGGAACGGAGCCGGTTGGCAGGGCGCATCTGGCGTGGCAGACGTTGGCGGATCGCCGCGATGAGAACCTCCATATTTCCAATTTGAAGACGCTCCTTGAACAGAAAGATAAAACGGCGACCTATGCCTGGACAAATTCAACTGCGCAGAGAATCCAAGCTCTTTGGGCGTCGCTTGAAAATGAACAAGCAGATTTTGCGCTCGTTGGCTCTTTAGTTTACGATTCAAATGCCAACATTCGAAAGGAAGCCGTTGCGGCTATTTCCTATCTCAGCGGAGACTGGGGCGGCCCGCCTTCCAAGCGGCTCAAGATTTTGAAACCCCTGGCGGATGATAGCAACTCGCAAGTTCGCAGGGCAGCGATTCAAGTGATAGCTGGTATTCTGGAAGAGTCCGTCGATTGGTATGGTAAGTCAAGCCCATGGCCTGAAGATGCTGATCCACTCGTTCCAACAAGCCATCTTCTCTCCTTCGCCAAACCCAGCCTCCCCGGCCCCCTCGGCGCAAGCACCCGCGGCGACAAGCAAATCCCCGTTCGCGAAGCCTATGACCGCGAGTTTGAGCGATTTCTTGTTCGCATGTTCCTGGAGCGTCATCCTGGTCTCGTCGCGGAGTTTCTTGACTCCGAAGCCGCCGCGAAGCTGTCGGTGGAAGCCCTCGTGCTTGCCTCGCTCGCGTTGGAGCCGAAGGCCAGCGCCTCGCGTGTCGCCAAGCTGCTGCCGCAACTCGACCGCGCGCCGAATGATGAGGAGCTTTTGCGCTTGGCTCAGTTTCCCGAGGAACTTGGCGTTGGCGAGGCTTTGAAGGCTTTGCTCACGAATGAAAAATCCCGCGCCGTCGTCGCTGAAAAACTCCTCGCCCATCATACCAAGCTGGATGCGGTGAAAATCGCGCCGCTGCTCACGGAGGTGGCGCGTGCGATGCTGCGGAGTGCGGATGCCTCCATCCGCAGCCTTTCGCTTGAGCTTGTCAGCGGGTTTCAACTGGCCGCTCTCGAAACCGATCTTGTCATCGCCCTCCTCGAAAACGATGAAAGCGGACGAGGCGTCCGCGCTCCGGTGCTGGCCGCTCTCCGTGATCTCCACAGTTCCAAATCCGAACTCTTCGCCAAACTCGCGCAGTCTGATTCCGAGCCGGAAGTGCGCGCCGCCGCGCTCGAAGCCCTCGCTGCCTCGCGCGCGCCGGATGCCGCTGCGCGGTTTTTCGCGCTTTATCCCGATCTCCCAGCCGCGCCGCGCCAGGCTGCGCTTGTCACGCTGTCCGGCTCCCGCTCCGGCGCGAAGGCCATCGTTGCTGCCGTCGCCGATAAAACCCTTCCGGCTGCCGATCTTGATGTGTCCACTGCCGAACGGATTGCCACCGTGCTTGGCGACGATCCTACTTTGGAAACACTCCAGCAGCAGCTCGGCGGCATCTTTCGCGAGGTGTTGCTGCTCGACGGCAGCAATGATGCCTGGGTGGATTCCAAGATCACGCTTGACGGTCCTTTCACGGTCGAATGCTGGGTGCGGCTGGCGCCAGATATTCATAACAACGACGGCATCCTCGGCAGCCCCGGCCGACTCGACATGAATTTCTATCAAGGCCGCTTCCGGGTCTGGGTCGGCGGCGGTTTGCGTGACGTGGTGGTATCCGCCAAACCGATCACGCCGGATTTATGGACGCATCTTGCCGTCACGCGCGATGCGGAAGGTGTTATCCATCTTTATCAAAACGGCGAGCTTGACGCCACGGGCGTGAAGAAAACCACCGTGCGGTTTGAAAATTGCCGCATCGGCTGGACTCAGCCGGCGAAAGGCGGCACGGAGGGGGCTGTGTGCGAGTTCCGGGTGTGGGATCACGCGCGCACGGACGGGGAGATACGGGCTGGGTTTGATCGCGCGTTGGTAGGTCAGGCATTCTGCCTGACACCGTGTGAGGCGGGCATTCTGCCCGCTGGGCAGGTTGAAAACCTGCCCCACTCCAGACAGGTTGAAAACCTGTCCTACTTGCGCCCCGGCGCGCGTCTGGCTAAAACCCTCGACGCCCCGCCGCTGCTTACGCCGGAGCAGGCGACGGCGCTGGACGCGCAGTTTGCCAAGTACACCGCGCTGGCGCAAAAGCCCGGCAACCTGGAGAACGGCAAGCTGCTGGCCGGCATCTGCTTGCCCTGCCATCAGATCGGCGGGGCGGGCGGGCAGATCGGGCCGGACCTCAGCGGCGCGGGCGCGATGGGGCTGGAGGCGGTGCTGCGCAACATCCTGACGCCGCACGCCGCCATGGAGCCGGGCTACCGTGTGTTTCGCGTGGAGATGAAGGACGACAGCCTCATCGACGCCTTTTTTGTCAGCGAGGACAAGGCGTCCCTCGTCATCCGCCAGCCCGGCGCTCCCGACCGCCGCCTGGCCAAGTCCGAAGTCCGCCGCACGCAATACCTCCACCGCAGCCTCATGCCCGAAGGGCTGCTTGACGCCTTGGGTGACGAGCAGGCCGCCGATTTGCTCGGCTACTTGATGTCGTTGAAGTAATCCCGGCGAATTCACGCTGGGAGCGTGTCAAGGAGGCGATTTACTTATGTCATTTTTCTTGACATCGCGATGGATCGGTGGCTTTGCTTGCCCTTGTATCGGCGGATTTGACGCCATACATCCTTCTGCATCACATCACTATGAAAACAACCCTGCATTGGGTGGGCCGCGATCAGCGGAAGGGGGCGATGATCGGGCCGAAACCGGCCTCTGTTACGGCGTCTCAAAAGAGCCTTTTACGGGTGATTCTCTTCCTATCCGGCATGACGGCTTCCGTGGCTGCGGGCGCGGGGCTGCGGGTCGAGCGTCTGGACGCGCTCGGCCCCGATGCCGCGCCGTTTGACACGGTTGACATTCATTTCAACGCGCCGGTGCAGGACGGCACCTTCACCCTGGCGGACGTGGCGGTACTGAGCGGCAGCGGGCCGCTGGCTCCGGTCTCGCTGGTCAAGGTGGACAGCCAGCGTTACACGCTCTCGCTGGCGGGGCTCACCGGGCTGGACAGTTACACGATCTCCATCGGCACGGACATCCTCGACGCGGAGGGCGATCCACCAGCGGCGGTGTTCACCGCGCGCTTGATCGCCAACAACATCACGGTCACCAGCGGGGACGTCTCGCTGGACGGGCTGCATTTGCTGTTCGCGCGCGGCGCGGCCACGGTGCAGGGCAACCACGCCTTTGCCGGGGTGCAGGCGCAGCGTGAGGCGACGCCGCTTTTCGACCAAGCAACCACGCTCGCCTTTCAGTCCGTGCGGGTGGACGGCGCGGGCGCCAGCCTGAGCATCGGCGGCGGCGCGGTGGTCAGCGTGCTGGAATCGGTGACGGTGGCGGGAGGCGCGGAGCTGCGCCTCAAGTCGAAGGACAACACCGGGCAAGTTGGCGGCCAATGGGTGGGCGTGGGCGTGACCCTGCAGGCCACGAGCGTCACGGTGGACGCCGCATCCAACATCACCGCGGATAGAGAGGGCTACATGACCGGCCAGGGGCCGGGCGGAACTTCCACTCATCTTCATGGCGCGGCGCACGGCGGATTCGGAGAGGGCAACCCCGCGCTGCTGCCTTATGGCGATCCGTATGAGCCGGTCGAGCTTGGCTCGGCGGGCGGTACGGCGGGCGGGCAGGCTTTTGGCGGCGGAGCGATCCGGCTGATCGTGGATGGCACGCTTACGCTCGATGGCGAGATCACGGCGGACGGCGGCAACACCACTGGGAACGTCTCCAGCGGTTCGGGCGGCTCGATTTGGGCGACGGTGGGCACGCTGACCGGGAGCGGCAAGTTCACCGCCGACGGCAGCGACCACAACGCAGCGAGTTCGGGAGGCCGCATCGCCGTTTATTACGCGGTGGACGGCGGATTCGGCGGCTTCTTCACCTCGACAGCCAACCCCGGCGAAAGCGCGGCGGAGAAGGGAACGCTCATTTTCGTGGATACTTCGGTGGAGGGGCATCATCTGCGGTTTCCGCAACGCTTTGTGATTGCCAACGACACAAACCTCGATGCCGGCGTCATCACGGTGGAAAACGGTGGGTTGCTCGAAATTGGCGGCGGTTCGACGATCACCACCACCGGCGCGTTCAACGTCATCGAAGCCTCGACCGTCCTGGTGCAATCGAAGAACAAGAGCGCGCAAGTCGGCGGCGCATGGGTGGGACGGGGCGCGACCATTCACGCGGCCAACCTCACGGTGACCGCCGACTCGAAAATCGACGCGGACCGCCAGGGCTACACCACCGGCCAAGGGCCGGGCGGGACTTCCAATCATGGCATTGGCGCCGCGCACGGCGGATTCGGAGAGGGCAGTCCAGCGCTGCCGTATGGCGATCCTTTTGAGCCGGTCGAACTCGGCTCGGCGGCCGGCACGGCGGGCGGGGCGGCTTTCGGCGGCGGGGCGATCCGGCTCATCGTGGACGGCACGTTCACGCTCGACGGCGAAGTCACGGCGGACGGCGGCAACACCACTGGGAACGTCTCCAGCGGTTCGGGCGGCTCGATTTGGGCGACGGTGGGCACGCTGACTGGGAGCGGCAAGTTCACCGCCGACGGCAGCGACCACAATGCAGCGAGTTCGGGCGGCCGCATCGCGATCTATTACACGGACGCGGATGGCTTCGGCGGCTTCCTCGCCACGACGGTGAACCCCGGCGAAAGCGCAGCGCAGAAGGGCACGCTGCTTTTCATCGACACCTCCGTGCCGGGAAATCGCGCGCGCATCTCGCAGCGCATGGCCTTTGCTCCCGATAGCACGGCGACCTTCGGTGAGGTGCTCGTGGACAATGGCGCACGCGTCGAGATCGGCGGCGGCGCGACTTTGCAAGTCACGGATATGCTTACACTGGTGGGGAATTCCACCATTATCGCACAGAGCAAAAACAACACGGGCAAGGTGGGCGATGAATGGGTGGGGCGTGGCGTTACGATTCAGGCGGGTGATCTTTGGATCGAAGCAGGTTCCAAAATCGACGCCGACCGGCAAGGCTACACGACCGGCCAGGGGCCGGGCGGGAATCCAAGCCACATTGCGGGGCCGGCCCACGGCGGTTTGGGTACCTTTCATTCGTCGAGCTTTGTTTCCATGCCTTACGGCGATCCTTATCAACCGGTCGAGCTTGGCTCCGCGGGCGGCTTGGGAGGGGGCGGGCCGGTTGTCTTCGGAGGCGGAGCGATCCGGCTGATCGTGGAGGGGACTCTCACGCTCGATGGCGAGGTCACGGCGGATGGCGGCGATACGGGCGGCAATCAGGCCGGCGGCACGGGCGGCTCGATTTGGGCGACGGTGGGCACGCTGGCCGGGAGCGGAAAATTCACCGCCGACGGCAGTTTCGGCGCGACTGCCGGCAACGGCAAAGGTTCCGGGGGGCGCATCGCGGTTTATTACTCGGCGGACGGCGGCTTCGGCGGTTTCACGACCTCGACAGTGAACACTGGCGGCGGCACGGCGGAGGATGGCACGTTATTGTTCATCGACACCTCGGTGCCGGGAAACCGCGTGCGCATCTCGCAGCGCATGGCTTTCCCGCCCGACAGCACGACGACCTTCGGCGAGTTGACCATTGACGACGGCGCGCTGGTCGAGGCCGGCGGCGGCGCGACGTTGCAGGTCACCGGCACGCTCGCGCTCGTGGGGAACTCCACGATTGTCGCGCAAAGCAAGAACAACATCGGCAAAGTGGGTGATGAATGGCTGGGGCGCGGGATCACGATTCAGGCCAATGATCTCTTCATCGAAGCGGGTTCCAAAATCGATGCCGACCGGCTCGGCTACACCGTGGGCCAGGGGCCGGGCGGAACTTCCAGCCATCTGGTTGGCGCTTCCCACGGGGGACGTGGCGAGCAGGGAGCGGCTCCTTATGGCGATCCTTACGAGCCGGTCGAGCTTGGCTCTGCGGGCGGTACGGCGGGCGGGCAGGTTTTCGGCGGCGGAGCGATCCGGCTCGTCGTGGCGGGAACGCTCATGCTCGATGGCGAAGTCACGGCGGATGGCGGCGACACCGGCGGCAATCAGGCAGGCGGCGCGGGCGGCTCGATTTGGGCGACTGTCGGCACGCTTGCCGGGAGCGGCAAGTTCACCGCCGACGGCAGTTTCGGCGCTACCGCGGGCAATGGCCAGAGCGCGGGCGGCCGCATCGCCATCTATTATACGAATGCGGACGGCTTTGGCGGCTTCCTGACTTCGAGTGTGAACAAAGGCGGCAGCCCGGCAGAAGATGGCACCTTGCTTTTCATCGACACCACGGTGCCGGGAAATCGCGTGCGCATCTCGCAACGCATGGCTTTCCCGCCCGACAGCACGACGACCTTCGGCGAGTTGACCATTGACGACGGCGCGCTGGTCGAGATCGGTGGCGGCGCGACCTTGCAGGTCACTGGCTCGCTAGCACTGGTGGAAGGGTCCACGATCGTTGCGCAGAGCAAGCATAACACCGGCAAGGTGAGCGGCGAATGGGTGGGACGCGGCATCACGATTCATGCTGGTGACCTCTGGATCGAGGCGGGTTCCAAGATCGATGCTGACCGGCTCGGCTACACCACCGGCCAGGGGCCGGGCGGCAACCCGAGTCACCTTGCGGGCGCGGCGCACGGCGGGTCCGGCAGTTTTCACACATTCAGTTTTCTGTCCACCCCTTACGGCGACCCTTACGAGCCGGTCGAGCTTGGCTCGGCGGGCGGTACGGCGGGCGGGCAGGTTTTCGGCGGCGGAGCGATCCGGCTCGTCGTGGCGGGAACGCTCACGCTCGATGGCGAGGTCACGGCGGATGGCGGCGACACGGGCGGCAACCAGGCTGGCGGCGCGGGCGGCTCGATCTGGGTGGCGGCCAGCACGCTCGCCGGCAGCGGCAAGTTCACCGCCGACGGCAGTTCCGGCGGGCAGTCAGGCAACGGCAAGAGCGCGGGCGGCCGCATCGCTGTCTATTACGCCGTTGACGGTGGCTTTGGCGGATTCCTCACTTCGAGAGTGAACGGCGGCGGCATCACGCCGGAGGGCAGTGCGGCGGAGGACGGCACGCTGATTTTCCTGGACATCGGCGAAGGGCTCCCGGCGGCGGCGCGCGTCTCGCAGCGGTTCAAGGTGGAGCAGGACACGAGCGCTGTTTTTCGCTCACTTGAACTGGACGACGCCGCCCTGCTGGAACTCGGCGGTGGCTCCACGCTCGGAGTGAACGGTCTTTTCAAAATCAGCGGCAACTCCGTCGTCAAGGCGCGCGCCAAGGACAATCGCGCGGCGGTGGGAGCGGTGTGGGCGGGCGCGGGGCCGGTCGTCATCGCGCAAACGCTCACCCTTGAAAGCGGCTGCCGGATTGACGCGGATGGCGAGGGCTATGGCAACTCCCAGGGACCGGGCGCCGGATTCGGCAATCTCGATGGAGCCAGTCATGGCGGGCTTGGCGGCCATCAAAACGGCATCATTCCGCCCGCGGCCTACGGCAGTCCGTTGGAGCCGGTGACGCTCGGCTCCGGCGGCGGGGGAAGCGGTCCTACGTTCGGGGGCGGCGCGATCAAGCTGATCGTTCCCGGCACGCTGACGGTGGAAGGTTCCATCTCCGCCAACGCCACTGGCGGCAGCGGCAATCGCAGCGGTGCTTCCGGCGGTTCGGTCTGGATCATTGCGAACGCCGTCACCGGCTCGGGCGTCGTGCAGGCTCACGGCGAATCCCTGCCCGGGATGGGCGGCAACCGCGCCGGCGGGGGCGGCCGCATCGCCATCCACACCGCCGGCAACCTCTCCCTGCCGTCCGTCAACATCACCGCCAGCCCCGGGCCGGGCAATACCGCGGTGCTCGCCACCGCGGGCACCGTGTTCACCTCCGGCGACGTGCCGCCGTTTTTGCTCGTGCAGCCCGCCAGTTTGGGCGCGCATGACACGGTTCCGGTGCAATGGGTCGCCTTTGGCGAGGATACCCCGGCGTTGCGCGTTCAGGTCGTCTCCTCCAGCAATGGCGCCACTTTTCCGATTGCCGCCGATCAACCGGCCAACGGCAGCCTCGGCTGGGACACGACACAGGCACCCGGCGGCCTTCATGAAATCAGGGCCATCTTCCGCAATGCCGGCGGTCAGATCGTCGGCGAGGCGCGCAAAAACCTCTTTGTGAACAACGCGGCGGTCTGGCACGGCGGTGTGCTTGCCTCCAGCGAGACGTGGCAGGCGGGCGTCGTGCATATCGTCGAAGCCGATGTCACCATCCCCAATGGCGTCACCCTCGTCATCGAGGCGGGCGCGGTGGTGAAGTTCCTTCCTTTCAGACGTCTCATCGTCACCGATGGCGGCATTTTGGATGCCTCCGCCGCGACCGAGGCGCAGCCCATCGTGCTGACCTCCCTGTTTGACGACAGCGCCGGCGGCGACACGAATTTCGACGGCAACCTCACCCAGCCCCGGCCCGGCGACTGGAGCGGCGTCACGGTGACCGGCACGGGAAGCTTTCTGTCCAACGCCTTCGTCGAGCGGCGCTACGCCTTCGAGCTTCACAGCGGAACGCTGGCCGGCAGCCAGACCTGGACTCGGAGCATGCTGCATGTGATCCCTGCCGACGTGACCGTGCCCAACGGCGTCACGCTCACGGTGAATCCCGGTGCGGTCGTGAAGTTTCATCCCGGCCGCAAGCTCATCGTCCAGGGCGGCGGCGTGTTGAACGCCCCCGGCACCTTCGCCCTGCCGGTCGCTTTTACTTCGATTCTCGATGACGCGTACGGTGGCGACTCCAACCGCGACGGCAATCTCACCTCCCCGGCGGCCGGCGACTGGCAGCAGCTTCTGATCAGCGGAACCGCCACCATGAACCATTGCCATGTGCTCTACGGCAGCGGCCAGAGCGCGGTGGATGGCATGATCCGGCAGCAAGGCGGCGGCAGCTCGCTGACCTTCCGCAACGGCATCATCGACCAGTCGCTCTACGACGGCTTCCACCTGCGCGACGGCCCGTCCTTGATCGAAAACAGCGTCATCCTGCGCTGTGACCGCGGCATCAGCGTCCAGCCGGGCAGTGCCGTGACGGCACTCAACTGCACCGTGCATGACTGCCGCGAGGGGTTGAACCCGCATGGCGGTCCGTTCGCCATCGTGAATTGCCTCGTCACCGGCAGCGGGGAGTTCGGAATCAACCATGACTTCGGCAGCGCGCCGACGGTGTCCAGAACCAACGTCTTCGGCAGCGCGGCGGCGAATTACGCCGGCATTGCGGACCAGACTGGCGTCAATGGCAACCTGTCCGTGGACCCCAAATACCGCAACGCGGATCAGAACGACTTCCGGCTCCGCTTTGGTTCGCCGGCGATCGACGCGGCGGATGGCGCGCAGGCGCCGGAGACGGACTTGACCGGCGCGCCGCGCTACGACGATCCGCGCACGCCCAACACCGGCACGGCGACCGCGACCGAAGCGTTCGCGGACATGGGAGCGTATGAGTTTGTCGAGCCGTCCGAGATGGCGTCGAACCTCGACCTCGCCGCAGACAGCGTCAGCGGCCCGGCCGCCGCCATCGCCGGTGAGACGGTGACCGTTTCCTGGATCATCCGCAACACGGGCAGCGCAGCGGTCAGCGGGCCGTGGTTCGACACCGTGGCCATCCGCCCGGCAGGCGGCGCCGGCCAACCGGTGTTCGCCGGCGAGGTGGAAATTGGCGATGGCATCGTGCTTGGTTCCGGCCAAAGCTTTGCCGCCTCCGCGCAGGTGCGCGTGCCGGGCGCAGCGCTGGGCCGCTATCACTGGATGGTCATCGCCAACAGCCGCGGCACGGTTTTCGAGGGCGCCAACACCGGCAACAACACCGCCGTCTCCGCCGCGTTGTTCGACCTCGATCTGGAGGAACTCGTTCCCAACGCGCCCGCCTTGGACCGCTTCTTCATCGCCGCCGACCAGCCGCGCTGGTTCAAAATCCTGCCGCAGGCCGGCAGCCAGTTGCGGCTGAGCCTCGATCTCGACGGGCCGGGTGTCACGGAGTTGTATGTCGCCCGCGGTCACATGCCCACGCGCGAGTTGCACGACCGCAAGCACACCGAGTTCGCCTCCGCCGACACCTCGCTGGTCATTCCCAGCGCCTCCGCCCAGCCTTACTATGTGCTCGCCTGGCCGG
>CAZNKC010000140.1:0-14097 GCA_964573315.1 uncultured Verrucomicrobiaceae bacterium
GTTAATCCTGCAAAAATCCTGAAATCCTGTCAAAAAAAGCGCCCCGTGTTCAAAGCGCGCTCTGCCGGCACGCCTTGATCGTATTGCGCATCAGCATCGCAATGGTCATCGGCCCGACCCCGCCCGGCACCGGCGTGATGGCGCGGCATTTCGGCGCCACCTCATCGAACGCCACGTCGCCCACCAGCTTGTAACCTTTCTCCGTGCCGGGAGCCTCCACGCGGTTGATGCCCACATCGATCACCGCCGCGCCCTCGCGCACATGCTCCGCCTTGATGAACCCCGGCCTGCCGATGGCGGCGATGACGATGTCCGCGCTCCGCGTGATCTCGGCCAGATCGCGCGTGCGGCTGTGCGCCACCGTCACCGTGGCGTCGCCGCCCGGCCCCTTTGCCATCAGCAGCAGCGCCATCGGCTTGCCCACGATCATGCTGCGGCCAACGACGACCGCGTGCGCGCCGCGCGTCTCGATGCCCGCCTCGATCAACAGCCGCTGGCAGCCCAGCGGCGTGCAGGGCACGAACCCCGTGGCATCCTCCAGCGCCAGCTTCGCCACGTTCAGCGGATGAAACCCGTCCACGTCCTTCGCCGGATCGATGGCCCGCACCACGGCCGCCTCATCAATGTGCGGCGGCGGCGGGCTTTGCACCAGGATGCCGTGGATGGCGGGATCGGCGTTGAGCTGCCGCACCAAATCCAGCAGCTCCGCCTGCGTCGTGCCGGCGGACAATTCATGCTTCACACTGTGCAAACCCAGCTCACGGCATTTCCGGTCCTTGGACCTCACATAAGCGCGGGAAGCAGGATCATCCCCCACCAGCACCACCGCCAGCCCCGGCGTCACACCGCGCGCTTTGAGTTCCGCAATGTCCGCGCGGCATTCCGCGAGGACTTTTTCAGCAACCTGGGTTCCAGAGATAAGAGTGGGCATGAGGGAATCTTTAAATCCGAAATCCGAAATCCGAAATCCGAATCTTGTGTTCGGCGGATGACTTGGCGGACATCCATTCGAACCACGAATGGACACGAATGATGACAGATGATTCGGACTTCGGACTTCGGACTTCGGACTTCGGATTTTTATCCCAACGGCTGCCGCAATGCCTCCTCCAAAGCCCGCCTGCGGCTTTCAAACTCTTCCTCCGTCAAACGCCGGGGCACCTGATGCAGCGGATCGAGGACGATCCGCACCGTCGCAAAAGGCAGCGGCAGCTCGAAGCGATCCCAAGTCTTGAACTTCACGGAACGGCTGTAATGCACGCGCGCTGGCAGGATGGGGCTGCCGGTAAGCTGCGCCAGCTTCACGATGCCCGGCTGCAACTCATGGCAGGGACCGCGCGGCCCGTCCGGCGTGATGCCCACGTCCGAACCGGCGCGCAACTGCTCCGCCAGCAGCATCAGCGCCGCCATGCCCTTTTGCGGTTTCGAGCTGGAGCCGCGCGCCGCGATCAAGTCAAACTCCGCGCACACATCCGCGATCACCTGGCCGTCGCCGCTCGGACTGGTGAGCACCACGCCATCGCGATCCGGAAACCAATGCTCGTAGAGCCAGGGAAACAGAAACATCTTGTTGTGCCAAAAGGCCCAAATGATCTCCCCCCGCCCCGGATCAAACACCCCCCCGCCGCGATCCTCCACCTCCACGCGCAAAGTCGCGCCAATGCCGCGCATGAGCCATGCGAGCAGCTTGCCGGCGGAACGGATGCGGAATTTGGCCACGATGAAAAAATGACGAATGCAGAATGCAGAATGACGAATGCGGGAGTTTTCCATTCGACATTCGTCATTCAACATTCGTCATTAACCCCATGCCCTCTCCCCTGCAACAACTCGCCGCCGCCCGTCCGGAAACCGCCATCGTCCTCGGCTCCGGCCTAGGCGCGGTGGCGGACTCGTTTCAGCCGGAATTAACGGTGCCCTACGCGGACGTGCCCGGACTGCCGGTGTCGCGGGTGCCGGGGCACGCCGGCCGTTTCGTCCTCGGCTCCCTGCCCGGCTCCGGCCAAAAAGTGCTCATCGCCCAAGGCCGCAGCCATCTTTACGAAGGCCTGAGCGCCGCGGAGGTGACCACCGGCATCCGTTTCATGGCCAGCGAACTCGGCGTCAAACGCCTCATCCTCACCAACGCCGCCGGCGCCATTGATCCCTCCTTCCACGTCGGCGGACTGATGCTCATCACCGACCACCTCAACCTCCTCAGCGCCTCCCCGCTCACCGGCGGGCCGCACTTTCACGACATGAGCGCCGTGTACTCCCCCGCCCTGCGCGCCGCCTTTCAAAGCGCCGCGGAAAAGCTCGGCCTGCGCCTGCATCAAGGTGTCTATGCCGCCGTGCCCGGCCCGCAATACGAAACCCCGGCGGAAGTGCGAATGCTGCGCGCGCTCGGCGCCCAAGCCGTCGGCATGTCCACCGTGCCGGAGGCCATCCAGGCCCACGCCCTCGGCCTGGAAGTGGCCGGCGTCTCCATGCTCACCAATTGGGCCGCCGGACTCGCCCCCGCCACCCTCGACCACGCCGAAGTCGTCGCGGTCGGCGCCGGCGCTGGCCAGGATCTCGCCCGCCTGCTACACGCCGCCCTGACTTGCCACCGCCGTTAAAGGCAACAAATGTGGCGCTGATGGATGGGCACGCAAAGGCGCAAAGACGCAAAAAATCATTTTCTTTGCCTCTTTGCGCCTTTGCGTGAGATACGCCCCCCGCTTGACTTGCCGCCGCCGCCGCCCCATTTCTAGCGTCTTATGCGCATTCTTTCCGGCCTTCAACCCAGCGGACGGCTTCACATCGGCAACTACTTCGGCATGATGGAGGCCGCCCTGCGTCTGCAACACGAGGGCGACGCCTATTACTTCATCGCCGACTACCATTCCCTCACCTCCATCCACGACGCCGCCACCCTGCGCTCCCATGTGCGCGATCTCGCCATCGACTTCCTCGCCTGCGGCCTGGACCCGGACAAATGCGTCTTCTTCCGCCAGAGCGACGTGCCGGAGGTCACCGAGCTGGCCTGGATCCTCAGCACCGTGACACCGATGGGCCTGCTGGAGCGCTGCCATTCCTACAAAGACAAAGTCGCCCGCGGCCTCGCCGCCACCCACGGCCTCTTCGCCTACCCCGTGCTCATGGCCGCCGACATCCTCATCTACGACTCCGACGTCGTGCCCGTGGGCAGGGATCAAAAACAGCACGTCGAAGTCACCCGCGACCTCGCCATCAAAATGAACGAAGCCTTCGGCGACGGCCTGCTCAAAGTGCCCGAGCCGCGCATCCGCGAGGAAACCGCGATCGTCCCGGGCATTGACGGACAAAAGATGAGCAAGAGCTACGACAACACCCTCCAGCTCTTCGAGGAGCCCGGCGAGTTGAAAAAGAAAATCATGAAAAAGCTCGTCACCGACAGCACCCCCCTGGAAGCGCCGAAACCGCTGGAGGGCAGCACCATCCTGCCGCTCTACAAACTCGTCGCCTCCACCGCGGACTACGACCGCATGGTGGAGGATCACCAGCGCGGCGGCATCGGATACGGCGATTTTAAGAAGCGCCTGCTGGAAGCCCTCACGAATCACTTCGCGCCCATGCGCGAGCGCCGCGCCGGGATCGTCGCGGACACCGGTTACGTCGAGCGCGTCCTCACCGAAGGCGCGGAAAAAGCCCGCGCCGTCGCCCGCCAAACCCTCGCCCGCGTCCGCGCCGCCGTCGGTCTCGGCGATTGATTTTCCCCCGCCCGCCCCGTCATGCGAGCCGAACGCCTGGAATCCATCGCCCGCCGCGTCGTTCGCGTCACCCTGCACCACCTGCCGGAACGCATCAAAACCGCCGCCCGCCAATGCCGGATCGACTGCGACTGGATGGACCGCTGCCAGGAAGCGCGCGAAGACCTGCCCGCCGATGACCTCCTCGGCCTCTTTGAAGGCGCCTCCCTCGCCGACCCCGAGCCGCAGGACGCCGTCCAGCTCCCCCGCATCCGCCTCTTCCTCGACAACCTCTGGGACTACGCCGAAGGCGACCTCGCCGCCTTCCGGGAGGAAGTCCGCGTCACCCTCCTCCACGAACTCGGCCACTACCTCGGCCTCGACGAAGATCAAGTCGCCGAACTCGGCTTGGAGTGACCCCACCGGCGCGCGGACCTCCGAGTCCGCAGCACGCCGCCGCCCAAGCACCGCCCCACTCCCCCCTTCCCGCACCACCCGACATGCCAAAACTCCAGTCGACCTGAAAAGGAAGAACCGCGGATCACACGGATTACACAGATAATCAATGAGTGGAGAAACCTCGCCCTTTCACTTTCCGGGTGAGCGCATCCCTTGATGCCTGCCGCCAAACATCCCTGATATCTTCTCACTTTCTCTGTGTTCCTCTGTGCTCTCTGTGGTTTCCATTTCCGTTCTTAGGGTCGAGAGCAAACCACCCGCTGCGGGCTCGGAGGCCCACGCTCCAGCCTCGGTTCCGGCATCCGGCAAAAATGGACTCGCAACCGCATTGCCGGCGGTTATCTTCATCCCATGAAAGCAGAGTTCACAGCGATCATTGAGAGCGCGCCGGAGGGTGGTTACTGGGCAATCTGCCCTGAAATTCCAGGAGCCAATGGTCAGGGTGAGACCGTCGAGGAGACAAAGCAGAATCTCATCGAAGCCATTGAGCTGATACTCGAAGATCGTCGATCTGACATCCTGCGCGGGCTTCCCGATGAGGCGATTCAAGAAAAGATACTCGTGGGATGAAGCGCAGAGACTTTATCTCTTTCGCAATAGACGTGCGTTCGCCGCCGAAAGAACGGGCATGCATCGTCGTTACCCCGCCCATGCGCGCCGCTTTCTTTTCCCTGCTCCTGGCCCCCTGCTCCCTGCTCAGCGCCGAGGGCCAGCCCAATGTCCTTTTCATCGCCTCGGACGACATGCGGCCGCAGCTCGGCTGCTATGGCGACTCCACGGTGAAGTCGCCGAACCTCGACCGCTTGGCCGCGCGCGGCATGGTCTTTGAGCGCAGCTATGTGCAGCAGGCGCTCTGCTCACCCTCGCGCATCTCGATGCTCAGCGGACGCTATCCGGCAACGACGCAGATCTTCGAGATCGGGCGGACTCTGCGCACGACGATGCCGGACATCACCACGATGCCGCAGCATTTCAAAAACCACGGCTATCACACGCGCAGCATCGGAAAAATTTACCATGTGGGCATCGACGATGAAGCTTCGTGGACCCTGCCCCCGGCGCAGGGCGGAAAGCCGCGTTACAGCGCGGAGACAGTGGAAGCGGTGGCGGAGTTCACCAGGGAGGCCATGGCAAAAGGCGTGGAACTGCCGCAGCGGGGCAAAGGCTCGCGTCAGTCCGTGGTGCCGCCGTTCGATGCGGTGGATTGCGAAGATGACGACCTGCTCGACGGCGGCGCGGCCGCCCAAGGGGTCGCGCAATTGCGCGAGCACGCGAAGACGCCGGACAAGCCGTTCTTTCTCGGAGTCGGATTCGCCAATCCGCATGTGCCTTGGATCTCGCCGAAGAAATACTGGGATCTCTACGATCCCGCCACGTTCACGCTGGCGGCGAACGAGTTCCTGCCCAAAGACGCGCCGGCTTTCGCGGCCACGTCCGGCAACGATTTCCGCTGGTATCGCGGCGTGCCCGAGGGCGCGCTGCCGGAGAGCTTCAAGCGCCAGTGCCTGCACGGTTATTATGCCGCGATCAGTTACGTGGACGCCCAGGTGGGGCGGCTGCTCGACGCGCTCGAAGAAACGGGCTTGGCAAAAAACACCATCGTCGTCTTCTGGAGCGACCACGGCTACTACATGGGCGAACACACTTGGTGGGGCGCGAAGCACAACAACTACGAAGGCGCGACGCGCAACTGCTTCATCGTCGCCACGCCCGGCATGAAGACGGCGGGCACGAAGACGCAAGCGCTCGCGCAGGCCGTGGACATCGCGCCCACGCTCGCCGATCTCTGCGGCCTGCCCGCGAACGAAGGCTTCCAAGGCGCGAGCCTCAAACCCGTGCTCGACGATCCGTCCGCGAGCGTGAATGAAGCCGCCTTCAGTTGGTATCCCAAGGAAGGCTGGCTCGGCGTGGCGATGCGCACGGACAAGTGGCGCTACGTCGAGTGGACAAAGCCCGGCCAGTCAACGCAGCAAGAGCTTTATAACATGGTCCACGATCCGCAGAACGATCTGAACGTGGCGGGCAAACCGGAGCACGCGCAAGTGATCGAATCCCTCAACCGCCGGATGCGCGAGCGCTTTCCCGTGCAGGAGTTCAAAGAACCGCCCGCCGAAGTCCTGCAAAGAAATAGACGCGCGAAAAAATGACCCGTGTGATGCGGAAGCCGGCTCCCCGATTTCCGTCACTTTGATTCTTGCCAGACTCGGCCCCGCCTCCCTAAACTGGCCGCGTCATGTCTAGCCGCTCTTTTATTCCGTCCCCGTCCCGCCTCGGTTTTGCGCTTGCCTGCCTGTGCCTGGCCGCCGCCGCCTTGCCCGCCCAAGAAACCCCGCCGCCCGCGCCGGCCACCGTCAACGCCGCCGATCACCCCAATCTCCAAGCCGCTTTTGACGCCCTGCCCGCCACCGGCGGCATCGTCCGCATCCCGCCCGGCAACTACGAGATCACCGCCCCGCTCGTCATCAGCACGCCGGAAACCCGCGTCGAAGGCTCCGGCGCCGCCACCCACATCATCAACAAAGACACCACCGGCCAGCCCGCCCTCCTCCTCAAACCCTCCGACGCCGCCCGCGCCGCCGATCCCAAGGCCCGCCTCTGGCGCGTCCAGCTCGCCGACTTCCGCGTCAGCGGCAGCGACCAGAGCGGCGACGGCATCCGCGCCGAGTTCATCCAGGAAATCTACCTGCACGGCCTCTCCATCGACCACCACGGCGGCAACGGCATCCACCTCGTCTCCTGCTTCGAGGATCCCCGCGTCTCCAACAACATCCTCACCTACAACCAAGACTGCGGCCTGCGCATCTTCGACTGCCACGACATCGTCGTCTCCGCCAACCACTTCGAGGAAAACCAGGACGCCATCCACTGCGCGGACTCCTTCAACCTCTGCGCCACCGGCAACAACCTCGACGACCACCTCCGCCACGGCATCGTCATCGAGAACACCTACGGCTCCGTCGTCTCCGGCAACATGATCGAGGAATGCAATGGCACCGCCCTCATCCTCGACCGCGACTGCTACGGCATCACCCTCTCCGCCAACGTCATCGCCCACCACCTGGAGGGCGGCATCGACCTGCGCGACGCCCACGGCTGCAACATCGCCGCCAACACCTTCACCCTCGTCCACAAGTTCGGCGTCCGCGTCGGCCCCGGCTCCGGCCGCCACGCCATCTCCGCCAACACCTTCAGCAACTCTTACATCGGCGACGGCAAGGACAAACGCCCCGCCGAAGGCCGCACCCCCATGCACATCGACGAAGGCGCCGGCATCCTGCTGGAAGGCGCGCGCCACGTCAACATCACCGGCAACTCCTTCTCCGGCCTCTCCACCGCCGCCGTCTGGACCGTCGGTCCCTGCCGCAGCCTGCTCATCACCTCCAACCTCCTCACCGACTGCGGCCGCAAGCTCGACAAAAAAGCCTCCTGGATCAACGTCAAAACCGCCACCCCCAGCATCGTCAAAGAAAACCTCATCGACCGCGCGCCCTAACCCCGGAGGGCGCGGCTCTGTCCGCGCCCACTTCTTCGCGGGCGGAGGCGGCGCGGAGCCAATCTATGTGGAGCGACCGGCCCGGTTGCTCTCCCCAAATACGGCGAGCCAGCGGCTCGCTCCACACCCCGGAGGGCGGGATTGCATTCCCGCCCATTTTACAAAACGCTGTCGTGTTGTTTTTACCGGCGCTTTACAGACGCGCGGACATCCGTTCATCCGGGAAGTTGGCGTATTCCAAGCGGCGGCGTCAATCCTCAAAACGGGAATGAAAACCACAGAGGGCACAGAGGAACACAGAGAAAGTGAGAACCACGGATATCACGGATGTTTGGCGGCGGGCATCAAGGGATGCGCTCACCCTTCGGGTGAATGGAGCTTTCGGCGTAAGCCGCTGATTTTTAAACTATCAACACTCAACTCTCGACTCTCAACTTCCTTTTCAGGTCAATCGGTCTGGAGTCAACGATGGCGCGGCAGCTTTTGGGAGTGCGGGGCTTTGCACCGCTTTGGATTCGTGCGGCGGGTGGCGTTGACGCGGAGATGACGCCCGCACAGTCTCCCCGTTGTCCCCCAATCCAAAGCGCCGGCAACCGGCGCACTCCAAACGCTGCCGCGCTTCTTTGCACTCCTTCCCCAATAAATGCCATTCTCCCTACCCTGAATCCGCTGCCCGGATGAGCCGTTGATTGCCGGTGGCGCGGACATCCGCGCGAAAATCCTTGGCGGCGGTGAGCGGGTGGTGTTTGATGGGCGCAACTCATGCGCGCTTTATCATCAGCCCTCATGCTCTCCGCCTTGCTCGCCTGCGGCGCCAGCCGCGCGCAGACGGTGCCGGTTTCGGATTCGATGTCGCTCGACGAAATCGCTCGCGCGTTGGAGGCGCATCCGCCGCGCTGGGAATTCGGCGACCAGCGCGCGGCCATCACTGCCTCGCTCGACCGGCACATCAACCAGCGGATTCACAAAAGCGCAATCTTGAACAAGGGACGCTTGCAGCCCCTGCGCGAGTTCTATCTCAAGCGCATGGACACCGGCCTCGACAAACTGGAGCGCACCCAGGTCACGCACGGCGTTCATGCCTTCAAGTTTTATTCGTCATCGTTCGTCTTCAAAACGGCGGAGGGAACCGTGGCGGTCGAATTCGCCCAAGGCCCCATCGACAACCGCGGCGAGCCGGAGGAGCAAGACAAGCAGGGCAGCGGCTTCCATTGGCGGCCCGATCAGCGCGACCGTCTCGCCAAGCTGGTGGACGCCTATATCATCACCCATCGCCATCACGATCACGCCGACTACTCGCTGGCGAAACGCATGACCGCCGCCGACAAACCCGTCATCTGCCCGGCGCAGCTCAAGACGATCTGGAAAGACTTCGCCGATCAACTCGTCGTGCCCGATTACGGCAAGGTTCAGAAATTCGGACCGCTGGAGATTTTCCCCATGCTCGGCTCGCAGATGGGGCGCAACGAGCCGACCGGCAACGGCACGGAGCGCCGCGGCGTGCCCACTCCCGAAGATCCGAATCGCGATTCGGAAACGGTCTGCTACCTGTTCAAGCTCGCCGGCATCACCTTCCTCACCTGCGGCGAAAACCATGTTCCAGAGGCGGATGAATGGCTGCGCCAGGGCATCGCGCTCGGGTTCAAGCCGGACGTGCGCCTGTCGCTCGGCCAGTTCCAGGGCGAGCGCGCCCTGTCCGCCGCGTTGAAGACCATGAAACCGCTCTTCCGGCTGCCGCTGCACGAATACGAGATGACGCACCCCGGCGGCGGCAACCGCACCGGCTACCTCATGGAGGGCAGCAATCGCGCTCTTTTCGACAAGCGCCAAATGATGCCCATGCTCTGGGGCGAGGACTTCCTCATCACGAAAGAGACCGTTGCGTTCACGCGGTGAACGTCCCGCCAAGGGCGCGCCGCGAAGATTTACACCCGCTTTACAGACGCGCCGCCGCCCGGAGTGGAAAATGGGGCTGCCATGAAAACACATTCCATTCCCATCCTCCTGTCCCTGGCCGCCGTTGCCGTGCTGGTCCAGGGTGTCTCCGTACTGTCGTCCGCCGAGCCGGTGGTGAAACCGGCGGTGGTTCTCAATCCGCTGATTCGTTACGATCAGTTCGCCGTCCATGTGAATGAAGTCGGAACACTTCGCGAGCAGCGGCGGCTGAGTGAGCAGGACTTTCTGGAGGCGATGAAAGAGCCGGGCGTGGTGCTTTTGGACGCGCGCAGCGGGCCGATGTTCGCGCTCCGTCACCTGACAGGCGCGGTGAATCTCAGCCTGCCCGATTTTAATGAGGAGGCGCTGCAAAAGATCGTTCCCCGCAAAGACACAAAAATCCTCATCTACTGCAACAACAACTTCCTCGGCAGCCCGGTGGCGATGGTGTCCAAAAGGGCTCCAGCTTCGTTGAACATCCACACCTTTGTCACCCTGCGCGCCTACGGCTACACCAACGTCTTCGAGTTGGGGCCGCTGCTGGACGTGCGCTCCACGAAACTGCCCATGTCCGGACGCGAAGTGGAGAAAACAGAACCGTCCGGGGAGAAAGGAGAGCCGGTGAAATGAACGGGAGATTTGGGCTTCAATGGGCCGCCTGTCTGGTGATGGCAGGCGGTTGCGCTCCGGCGGAGACGTGCGATGGCGGCCTGACGGTGCATGAGTGGGGGACATTCACCACGGTGGTGGGCAGCGACGGCGCGGAACTGCCCTGGTGGACTCCCGTCCTCGAAGGTCCGGCGGTCTTGCCGGATTTCGTCCATCAGGTACCTATGATGTCGAAAACGGCCGCGCCCTGGCTGGTGCGCATGGAGACACCCGTGCTCTATTTTTACACGGACAAGCCCCGGACAGTGACGGTGAAGGTGGGTTATCCCGGCGGGGTCGTGACGGAGGTGTATCCCGGTTTGAAAGCGGGTCCGTTTTTTCCCGTGGCGGTGCGGGAAACGGATGCGGGCAAGATGCTGGAAAGAATTTACGAGTGGACTGTGGACCTCAAGCCGCCGAATGATACCACGGAACGAAAGGTGCCGGTGGTGGCGGAAAAGGGAGAACACTACCGCCATGCGCGCTCCGTGCCGGAAGCTTGGCTGGTGAGCCAAACCGGGCAGGAAGGCGTCACGGAAGTGGAAAAATTCATCTTCTACCGTGGCGCGGGTTCGCAAGCACTGCCGCGCCGGCTGATGTGGCAAAAGGAAAACGAACTGTCCTTGATTCCAGGTTCCCGGCCTTGTTTTGTCGTCCAGTCGGATCAAGGCGCGCTGCGTTGGAAAAAAATTCCGTGGGACGTGGACGCAAGGTTGCGTCAGCATGTGCCATTGCCGTTGCCGGCGCTCGATGCGTCGGCGTCGTCGAGCCGGGAGGAATTGGAGGCGGCGTTGCTGGAGGAAGTGACGCGGGGCGGGCTGACCCGTGCGGAGGGTTTGGCGATGATTGCGACTTGGCGGGAGGCGTGGCTGATGGAGCCCGGCCTCCGCTTGCTGGAGGTGCTGCCAAGGACATGGGTGGACAACGCACTGCCATTGACGGTGGAGCCGAAGCCCGACGCGGTGGAACGGGTGTTCGTGGCCAGGATCGAAATCTTGAGCCAAACGGCGGAGGCAGCGGTGCTGGCGGCATTGACCTGGGACTTGACGGATGAGCAGCGGGTCGAAAGGCTGCGGGCAGCGAACCTGGGCCGTTTCATCGGAGTGGCGGTGGAGCGGGCGGCGCGTTTGCGTGACGCGGATTTTCGCAGTCATGGCGCTGGCATTCTGGCTCGATTTTCGGCAGAATCCGCGAATGCCGGTCCGGACTGAAACGGCCTCTCCATCCACCATGCCCACGCTCCTCGTGATCGAAGACGACAGCGCCATCCGCCGCGGCGTTGCGGACGCGCTGCGGTTTGCCGGACACGAGGTGCTGGAGGCGGCGGAGGGCGGCGCGGGCATGGACAAGGCGTTGCGCTCCAGCTTTGACCTGATGCTGCTCGACCTCGTGCTGCCCAACTACGACGGCTTCCAAATCCTCCGTGCCCTGCGCGAGCACCGGCCCGGCACGCCGGTCATCATCCTCTCCGCGCGCGGCGAGGAGGCGGACCGGGTGAAGGGCCTCAAGCTCGGCGCGGATGATTACGTGGTGAAACCCTTCAGCGTGCGCGAGCTGCTGGCGCGCGTGGAGGCCGTGCTGCGGCGCTCGCCGGAGCGGCCCAAGCCGGTGCCTCACGTCGCCTTTCCCGGCGGCGTGGCCGACCTCGAGCGCCGCGAGCTGCGTTTCACCGACGGCGAGCGCGCGGAGCTTTCCGAGCGCGAATGCGGCCTCATCGAGTACCTCGCCGCGCATCGCGGGCGAGCGATCTCGCGGGAGGAACTGCTGCGCCGCGTCTGGCGCATCGAGCCGCGCCACACCGAGACACGCACCATCGACATGCACATCGCCAACCTCCGCGCCAAGCTGCGCGACGACGCCACCGCCCCGCAGCTCCTGCTCACCGTCCGGGGGAAAGGGTATATGCTGGGCGGATGAAAGAGGAACCACTAATGGACACTGATGAACACTAATGGATGCAATCGTAGCACAGCCGTCCCGGCTGTGTGTGTGCCGCGGGCATCCTGCCCGTGGCAAAGAAGCATTCAAACAAGCCATCAACACCAATCCAAAAACCATTAGTGTTCATCAGTGTCCATTAGTGGTTAACCCCCAAACCCATGTTCCGCTGGCTCGCCTTCTTCCTCTGCCTCGCCGTTTTCGTGACGGCGATGGCGTGGATCAGCGCGCGCACGCTGGAGCTTGAGGAGGCGCGGCGGGCGAACGCCGTGGAGGCGCAGGTGCAGGAAAAAATCCGGCTGGCGCTGTGGCGGATGGAGGCGGTGGCCGGGGCGCTCATGATCCGGGAGAACGCGCGACCCGCCCATCACTACCAGGCTTTTTACACGCCGGAGGATTTGATCGTCAGTCCCGCGGAGGCCATGCCTCAAGGCAGGGCGTTGCTGCCTTCCCCTTTGTTCGGAAACCTGTCCGACATGGTCAAACTGCACTTTGAAAAAGCCGGCGGCGCGGGTTTCATGTGCAGCCCGCAAGTGCCGATGGGCGCCCAGCGGGAGCTGGCCGCGGCCTGGTTCGTGACCAGCCCGCAGATGAGCGTGGCGGCGGAGCGTCTCGCCGAATTGGAAAGCTTGTTGAAAGCGCATCCCGGCGTGGTCGAGGAAGCGTGGCGCGATCTGCCGCAAGCACCGCCACCCGCACCCGCTTTGCCGCCGAACATCACGGTGCGCGCGCTGGATGCGAATGCGCAGACAGCGTTCAACCGCAGGGAGCAAATCCAGCGTGACAACCTGATGCTGCAAAACGTGGCGCAGCAAAAACTGGAGGCGCAGCAGATGCCGCAAAAAAATGTGACTGCCGCCGCGGATGGCGCGAAACCTGCAGCCGGGAAATCCCAGGACGCCGCCTGGACCGGCGACTTCACGGCGCGCTGGCTGGACGGCGAATTGCTGCTGGCTCGTCCGGCGCGGCAGAACGGCCAGCCGCGGTTGCAGGGCGTCTGGCTGGACTGGCCGCTGCTGCAAACACGGCTGATCGAGGCGGCGCGGGATTTGCTGCCGGACATGATCCTGGAGCCGCTGCGCGCCGACGCGCGCGATGAATGGATGGCCCTGGTTTCCCTGCCCGTGCGGCTGCTGCCCGGCAGCGTGCCGGTGGAAGGCATCAATGGCGGATCAGCGTTGAAACCGGCGCTGACCTTGGCCTGGGCCTGCCTCATCGCCGCCGCCGCGGCCATCGCCTTTGTGTTGCACCGCGCCATGACCTTGAGCGAGCGGCGCGGTGCTTTCGTCTCCGCCGTGACGCATGAACTGCGCACGCCGCTGACCACCTTCCGCCTCTACTCGGAAATGCTGGCCGATGACATGGTGCCGGAGGCGGAGCAGCGGAAGTCGTATCTGAAAACCCTGTGCGACGAATCCACGCGCCTCACGCATCTGGTGGAAAACGTGCTGTCGTTTTCCCGCATCGAACGCGGACGCGCGGCGGTGCGGCTGGAGAGCGTGACCGTGGAGGCGCTGCTGGAGCGCATGACGGCGCGCTTGCGGGAACGCTGCGCGCAGGCGGGGTTGCAGTTGGAGACGTGCATCGAAGAATCCGCGCGCGCCGCGATCCTGCATGTCGATGCGATGGCGGTGGAGCAGATTCTTTTCAACCTCACCGACAACGCCTGCAAATACGCCGCACCGGACTCGGACCCGAAAATCCTGCGCATCGAAGCTGCGAAAGACGGCGGAAAAATCCGCTTCACAGTGCGCGACTTCGGTCCCGGCCTGTCCGCCGCGCAGAAGAAAAAGCTGTTCCAACCCTTCAGCAAATCCGCCACCGAAGCCGCGCACAGCGCGCCGGGCGTGGGCCTGGGCTTGGCGCTGAGCCGGCGGCTGGCGCGTGAGCTGGGCGGGGATTTGACGCACGAACGGCCAGCAGACCGCGGCGCGG
>CAZNKC010000141.1:0-14085 GCA_964573315.1 uncultured Verrucomicrobiaceae bacterium
ACGCGGGACCATGCCAAAGGCAGGCAGGCTGCGTGCGCTCCATGCGCAAGCCCTGCGTTCCTCCGCGTGATCCTCGGTTTCACATTGACCCCCGCGGTTTTTGCGTGGAGCAGTCGGCATGGAAAACAGCACGGGCTGGATGGATTTTGCGGCGCTGCGGGAGCTGCCCGGCGGCTTCGCGCACCGCTTCATCCTGCGGCAGCCTGACATCGACGTGAGCGGGGAGCGCGACGAGGTGATCGCGCGGCTGCGCGGGGAGCATTGGCGGCAGGCGGCGGAGATGGGGTTCCCGGCGGAGGCGCTGGTGACGGCCAGCCAAGTGCATGGCGCGCGGGTGGAAGTGGTACGGGCGGACACGCCCGCGGGTCATGAGTTCCCCGACGCCGACGGCTTGATCTCGAACGTGCCGGGCCGTCTGCTGGGCGTGTATGTGGCAGACTGCTGCGCGGTCTATCTGGCAGACGCGGCGGCGGGCAGCTACGGACTGGTGCATTCCGGGCGGCGCGGCAGCGAGGCCGGCATCGTCACCCGCGCCATCGAATTGATGACGCGCGAGCATGGCGCCGATACACGCCGGATGACGGTGCAGCTCAGCCCCTGCATCCGGCCACCGGCCTACGAGGTGGATTTCGCCGCCCTGATCCGGGCGGACGCCGCGGCGGCGGGAGTGCCGCCGGAGCAGGTACGCGACGAGGGGCTTTGCACCTCGACCGATTTGGACCGCTTTTATTCCTACCGCATGGAAAAAGGCCGCACGGGCCGGATGCTGGCGCTGTTTGGGCAAAGGGCATAGCGCAGGGCGCAGAGAGAAAGCACCCCGCCTCTCCGGGGCGGGTAGCTGTCTCCTCCACCTCGGAGAGGCGGGGTACTTTCTCGCCATCGCACTTGCAGCGGCCCTTTTTTGTTCTATCTTTTATGGTCTATAATGATAATTTGTCTGGAGTCATCGGTTTTGAGCGGCTATCTCTCGAATGAGGTGCCGGGATTGGTCACGGGGTTGTTGCAACTGGCGGGCTGCCCCAAGTCTTTGCGCATTGAGCTGGAGGGCAATTTTTTGCGCGACATCGCCGGTTGCCGGGTGGATTTCCACAATCCTTGCCCCGAGGCCGATCCCGAGCTGCTGGACTCGTTGCAACTGATCCAGCAGGGGCACGCCGGGCTGATGACCGGCTCCTACCGCGTCGCCAGCCTGCCGCGCCGCCGTTCCGCGCGCCGCGCGGGCGCGTCCGGCGCCAACATGCTGCAGGAGCCGCCCGGCTTGAAGAATTTGGTGTTTTTCGAATGGTTCAACGACCAGGATCAGCGCGTGCTCATGCAGTCCTGGCACCTGCAACTGCGTGTCTCGGCCCCGCGCTGGCAGCTCAGCCGCGACGAGGAAAACCGACTGCTGCGCCAGACCCGCGCCCGCCGCCGCCATTACCTGCTTGAAAACAAACGCCGCCAGGAAATCCGGCCCGCCGCCGACCCTTTTTCCGGGAATCTGATGGATCTCCCGCCCGACGCCGAGGCGGCCGCCGATCCCTTCACGGCGATGCCATCCCCGCCGCGCGCGCGGCAGAAAAAGGGCGCCGCCGCCCAGCCGCCGGAGGCCGCGCCGCTGCCGGACCCCTTCCAGCGCAGCGAGTCGCTGGCCGCTGAATTGCGCCGCTTTGAGAAGCTGTTGCTGGATCAAAACGACATCAATTCCCAGCCCGCCATGCTCAAGCTGCTGTCCACCGTGGCGGATCTCGCCGCTCACTTGGGACACGCGCTGCGGCAGTTCGTGACCGCCCGGCGCGAGAACTGGGATTTCCTCATCGTGGACTTGGAGCAGTCCCTGCCGCTTTTCGGCGCCGCCCTCAGCGCCACCGAGCGCCTCGTCCATCAGCCGGCAGGTACCGTCACGGATCGCGATTGGCTCAACCATGTGCAGTCCTGCCTGCTCGGCATTGAGCTGCGCATGAGAGAGTTGCTGGCGCTGCTGCGTTAAAGTAGCCCGATGCTTCGAGCGATGAATGCGTTCAACACCTGGACATGCCTAACTTAAGATTGTCGCCCTCGCTCGGTGCAGACCCCTGGGAAACCCGCGCGCCCCAACTCCAAGGGCACGCTGGCGTTCCAGGATTCACGCCTCGGAGAGGCGTGGTACTTTTTCTTTCCCTCAAGCGAACAACGCCGGGATGGGCTGGCCTTTGTCGGCGATGGTGAAGGGGCGCTTGCTGGGGCTGTACATGACGTGGTCCAGCGGCAGGCCGAGGGCGTAGGCGATGGAGGCGTTGAAGTCCTGGATGCGGACTTTGTTTTCGGCGACCTCGCGGCCTTCCTTGTCGGTCTTGCCGTAAGTGAAGCCGCCGCGCACGCCGCCGCCAAACATGGCGGCGGAGAAGGCCTTGGGATAGTGGTCGCGGCCGACGTTTTGGTTGATATCCGGCGTGCGGCCGAATTCGGTGGTGAGGACGATGAGCGTTTCGTGCAACATGCCGCGATTGTGGAGATCGCCGATAAGTGCGGCGAGGGCTTTGTCGAGCACGGAGCACAGCTCGGGGACGCGGATGAAGTTGGCGTTGTGCGTGTCCCAGCCGCCGAGTGAGACCTCGACGAAGCGGACGCCGCGCTCGACGAGGCGGCGGGCGAGCAGACAGCCTTGGCCGAAGGGCTCGCGGCCATAAGCCTGACGCATCTCGCCGGGTTCGTCGTTGAGATCGAAGGCTTTCAAATCCTCCGATTTCATCATGGCGATGGCGTCATCGTACATGTCGGCGTAGGCCTTGACGTTGCGGTGCGGGTAGGCGGAGCGGAAGTCGCTGTCGAGATCGGCGGCGAGCTGCATGCGGGCCTGGAATTTGTCCTCGGTGAGGCCGGGCTGGAGCTGGACGTTTTTGAGGCCGTTCTCGGGCCGGCTGATGTAAAGCGGGCTGTGGGCGGCGGGGAAGAATCCGGCGCCGGGATGGCGGCTGTCGTTGCCGATGAAGACGAACTTGGGCAGGGTCTCGTTGCCGCCGCCCTGGAAGACATTCAGCCAGGAGCCCATGGCGGGGTGGCGGATGGTGCCGCGCATCTCGTAGCTGGTGTGCATCATGTAGTTGCCCTGCTCGTGCGCGCCCTGGGTGGAGGTGAGGGAATTGATGACCGTGCCGTGGTGCATCTGCTTGGCGGTGAGCGGCAGGTTGTCGGCGATGCGGACGCCGTCGGCGCTGGTCTTGATGGGCTTGGTGGGCCCGGCGGTTTCGACGCTCTGCTTCGGATCCCAAGTGTCCAGATGCGTCTGACCGCCGCTCATGTAGAGATAGATCACATTGCGCGCGGTGGGCACCTGCTTGAGCTTGGAGGAATCCTCAAATGCGGCGAAGGATTTGCTGGTGAGCGAGTTCCCAAGAAGCCCGACACCGAGCAGCGAGGAGGCGGTCTTGGCGGCGAAGTCGCGCCGGGTGATTTCACCGGAGCGGAAGAGTTTGGAGGAGAGTTCGGTGTTCATGGCGATGGGGGGGCAGAGCGCAGGGCGCAGAGGGCAGAGCGTGGGTTATGCGTAGATGCGGGTTGATACCGGGCGGTTACGAGTTTTGATGAGATTGATGAAGAAAAGATTCCGATTTCAAGACCTGACGATTTGGCAGGACTCGATCCAGATCGCGCATCAGTTGGAGGATATTGCGGACTTGCTTGAGCAAAAGAAGCGGTTTCGCTATGCGGAGCAGCTTCGCGGAGCGGCTTTGAGCGTCTCCAACAACATCGCCGAAGGCTCCGGCAGCGCGTCGCAAAAAGACTTTGCGCACTTTCTGAACATCGCGAAGCGCTCGTGTTTCGAACTGGCGAACATGGCCATCTTCTTTTCCCAGCGGGATTACTTTCCCGAGGAAGAGGCTGGCCGAGTGCTGGAGGCTTTGGATCATGAGTGCCGAAAAATCGAGTCGTTCAGAAAAACATTGAGGGCGGTAGGCTGACGCTCTGCGCCCTGCTCTTTGCGCCCTGCTTCATTGCACAAAGATAAACTGCTGGGTGTTGAGAAGGGCGTAAATGAGGTCTTCCAGGCCGGTGAGGCCGTTGTCTTGGGCGGCTAGCCAGGTTTGTTTTTCCTTGGCGGTGGGTTTGCGGGAGAGGATGGCCATGTAGGCGGCGTCCACTTGCTCGTCGGGATAGGGAGCCTTGTTGATGCTGAGCATGAGCTGGCTGTATTTGGCAAGGATTTGCGGCAGGAGCTGGCCGTTCATCATGGCGAGCGCCTGGGGCACGCTGGCTTCGTGGTTGGCGTTCTCGATGGTCTCGCGGTCGCTCTGGCCGAACTCGCGCAGGTAGTGACCGCGCGGGGCGGGGCTTTCGATCTCGGCGGCGCGGACGTAGCTGCGGATCTGAGTTTCGCGGCTTCTGTGGTAGTCTCGGCGCTCGTTCTCCGGGATGCCGAAGAAGCCGGCCTCCTCGTCATAGGCGGCGGCGCGTTTTTCCTCCCGCTCCCGCCTTGCCTCCGGGGTGAGTTCGCGATCATAACCAGGGATGGCGACACGCTCCATCCTGACACCATAGACGGACATCATGGAGTCGCCGCCGTCCATCATCATCGCGCCGGCATCGCCGGAGGTGGCTTTGCCTTTTTTGGCGGAGGCGGCAGCGCCCTGCCAGGGTTTGCCGGTCACTTGCTCGTAGAGTTTCTTGGAGCCGTTGAGCACGATCTCGTTCATGGCGACGGAACGGCCTTCGCGCTGGATGGCATTGACCTCGCCGCGATGGATGTCGGCTTTTTCCTTGAACTCGGCGGCTTTGGCCTCGGCTTCCTCGCGGGCCTTGCCGGTGAGCAGCTCGGCTTTGTCCTGCCATTCCTTGGCGGCGGCGCGCGCCTCGATGTAGAGCTTTTGTTTGGCTTCGGTGCGCTCGCGGTTTTTGCTGTAAACGCTGGCGGCAAGCTTGATGCCGCGGAAGGCTTCCTCGACGGAGAGCGCATCGACGGAATCGGAAATTTTTTGCGCCTGAAGCACGCGCTGCGCCATGTCCTCGCGGGTGCGCAGCCCGGGCATGTCGGGGTCGGGATTGATGAGGGTGACGAAGGAGTCCCACATCTGCTCGGCGGTCATGCGGCGGAGGACGGGGCCGGTGAAGTGATAGACGACGCCGGGGGCGATCTCTTCCTTGGTGACCTGGCTTTGATAGGCGGAGGTGTTGAGGATGACGCGGAGGAAGTCCTTCATGTCATACTTGAGGCTGGCCATAAGCTTCTCCAGATGCGCCTGCATTTCCGGGATCATGGGGACGGTGGTGTCCATGAGTTCGTCGAGCGGCTCGATGAGGGCGAGGCCGAAGGCTTTTTTCCAGAGGCGGTTGGCGATGACGCTGGTGAAGCGCGGATTTTCCGGGCTGGTCATCCAGCGGGCGTAGGCTTCCAGCGGAGTCTCGCCGGGACGGGTGACGGCCTCGTGCCCCATCATGGCGGCAGGGGCGACGGGAGAGCGCGGCTTGGCGTCGCTGTATTGATAATCATGCGGCAGGGTGACGCGGCGGCGGTCACGGGGGACGACGTTGGTGTAACGCATGTTGTTGCGGACATCGGTCATGGCATCCTGATAGCTGCGCTGCTCCTTGCGCAGCTTCGTGCGGGCGGCCTCATAACCGGCGCGGACTTCGTCGCGCTGCTTGACGTACTCCTTCTCCAGGCGGGCGTATTCGGCATCGCTCATCTCGCGGGTTCTGCGCGGGCGCTGCGGCTCCTTGAAGGCGGCGCGAACGGCCACGTTTTCCTCCTGCAGCAGATCCCGGATGTCACTCATGCGGTCGCCGTAGTAGTCCGAGGTGTCCTGGCTGAAGGTGAAGGCGGCCATTTCGAAGAACTGCATCTGCGTCCACTTGTCGAAGGGATGGTTGTGACACTGCGCGCACTCGATGCGGGTGCCGAGGAAGACGCGGACGGTGTTCGCCATGTTGTCGAGCGGCATGCCGCGGTCGCGCATGTAGTAGCCGATGGCGCCGTTGTCCCAGGCTTTGCCCTGGGCGGTGACCAGTTCCCGCACGATCTGATCGTAAGGCTTGTTTTCCCGCAGGCTCTCTTTCAGATAGGAGGTATAGGCCGCGCCGGTGATGCCGCCGGCCTGGGGGCCATTCGACTGGAGACGCAGGACATCGGCCCAGTAGTTGAAGAAGTGCTGCACATAGCCTTCGGAGGCGAGCAGTTTGTCGATGAGCTTGGCGCGTTTGTCCGCTTCCTTGGAATGGATGAAGTCCTCCGCCTCGCGTGTGGTGGGGATGCGCCCGATGAGGTCGAGATAAATGCGGCGGACGAAGGTGTTGTCGTCAGCGGCGGGGTTGGGCTGGAGCTTGTGTTTCTTCCAGTCGTTCTGGAGGATGGCGTCGATTTTGGCCGCTTCATTGGCGGCATCCGGCGCGGCCATGACACTGAACCCGGCCAACGCCAAGGTTCCGACAAGCAAAAAAGGAGACAGATTGCGCATGATGGGAATAACGCTGGGGCCAAAAGAATATTTCAGCTTCAAAAAATGTTTTGGTGGACGCCGCCCGGCCAAGCCTCCGCGCAGGAAAGCCCGTTTCCGTGCCGTATGAAACTGCTTGCCCCCTTTCTACCCCATGAACGTCTCTCAGCCCTCCCCCAACGATTCCGAATTCACCCGCCGCCATTTCCTCAAAGGTTCGGCAACGGCTGCCGCCCTAGGCGCGGGTTTGCTCGCTGGTGAAACCCGGCAGGTCCGGGGCGCGGCGCAGACAGCCCGCCAGAACCTCATCGCCGCGGAAAACGCGAAACCCGGCACTCGCGACTGGCAGCTCACCCGCGTGCGTCCGAATCGCAAAGACGGCTTTCGCGCCCCGGACATCGAGGGCTACTGCTCGCGGCAGTCCGTGAAAGCGGGCGAGGCAATCGACCTCTTTATTAGCACGAAATCCGCCTCGCGTTTCAAGATCGAAATCTTCCGCACCGGCTACTACGGCGGACGCGGCGCGCGTTTGATGACGGAGTTGGGGCCGTTCGAGGGCAAGGAGCAGCCTGTGCCGTCCGAGGCTCCTGAGACGCGCTTGATGGAATGCGCCTGGGAAAAAACCGTCGCACTCACCATCCCGGAGGATTGGGTCAGCGGCGTCTATCTTGGCCGCCTCACCACGCTGCCGGATGCGGAAGACAAACCTTACTGGCAGAGTTACATTGTTTTCATCGTCAAGGACGATCGCCCCGCGGACATTCTCCTGCAATGCAGCGACAACACCTGGCAAGCCTACAACCGCTGGCCGGAAGACACCTCGCTTTATATCCATCCCAAAGGCAACCAAAGCTCCTGGCCGCATGTCAGCTTCGACCGGCCCTACGCGAAGTACGCGCAGATTTATGACAACCCGCAGTCCTACGGCAGCGGCGAGTGGCTTTGCTTCGAGTTCCCGATGGCCTATTGGCTGGAGCAGCACGGCTACGATGTCGCCTACTGCTCGAACAGCGACATGATCTCCCCGGAGCGCGGCTTGAAATGCAAGGCCTTCATCAGCATCGGCCACGACGAGTACTGGGACATCCGCCAATACGAAAGCGTGGTGAAGATGCGCGATGAAGGCGTCAACCTGCTCTTCCTCTCCGGCAACAGCGTGTGCTGGGTCACGCCTTTCTCGCCGAACGCCGCCGGCATCCCCAACCGGCGTATCTTTCGCGGCGGTCCCTACGGCGGCGAGCACGCGCACGCGGTGGAGCGCGAGGCCAACTTCGGCCCCTTCCCGCATCGCGGCCCGGACGAAGGTTATCTCATGGGCGCGCGCAACGTGCGCCCGGTGAACGGCGGCGGCGACTGGGTTTGCGCGCAGCCGGAGCATTGGATCTTCAAAGACACCGGCATGAAGAAAGGCGAGCCGGTCCGGGGTCTGATCGGCTGGGAATATCACGGTGATCCGCCCGCGGACCTGCCCGGCTTGGAAGTCGTGGCCACGGGTACCGCCTGGAAAGGCGGCACCGTGCCGCAGCAATGGACCGCCACCATTTATCCGGGCCCGAAAGGCAACTTTGTCTTCAACGCCGCCACCATCTGGTGGGCGCTCGGCATGAGCAATCCGCCCGGCACCATGCCCGTCTGGAGCCACTACTCCCGCCCGCACGGCCCGGACGACCGCGTGCAACAAATCACGCGCAACCTGCTGGACAAGGCGCTGGCCTCGTGAGGCCGTTTTGGGGATTTGGTAGAAAGATTGAGGGTAGAAAAATTTCAGGAAATCAGGTTTGAAAAAATCTTTCTACCCTCAATTTTCTACCCCCAAAAAATCCGGAAAACGGACACGGCTGAGCAAGCGTTCATTTCTTCAAAACCCCATCGCCGCGTGAACCTCCAACGGAGCCTCTTTATTTGAACCGTCCCCGAAACCACTCGATGAGGTGCTTCGCCCAAGACGGCAGCCCGTCATCGGGGTTGGCGGGGTTCAGCGGTGGATCGAGCGGGATGCCTTCCTCGGCGAGTGTTTGAGCGAGGAACAAGCGGTCTGGAATGTCTTTCTCGCGCATCGTCTGCTTCATTTTCCATAGTGTGGACTTGGAGGCAAAAGGGATGCGTACTCCGTCCAGCTCACGCCAGACCGCATTCTGGATGGCATCCGAGTAAGTGATCCCGCAGCCGCTCTTCATCAGGTCCACCATCACCTCGTCGCCGATGCGCACGACGCCATATCGCCCCACCTCGCCGGGGGTGATCTCCCGAGCCATGCCATCAGGCATCTTTGCCAGGGCGTCGAGGACGCGCTTTTCGTTTTCCAACCCAGTCTCGATCAACAGATCGATGTCCATCGTCTGACGCGGATAACCCGCCTGGATGATGGCGAAACCGCCGACGATCACATACTTCGCCGCGTTGGCGTTCAAATCCCGGCCAATACGGATGACATCCTCCAGGCTGGGCTGGCGGCATTCCGGCTCGCTCAATCCTGGCGGGGTCTCGTTATCATGCTCCATAGCCATCGGTCGGCCTCCTCATGGGTTTTGAACCGGTAGGCTCCCTTGGGGATTCGAGGGGCTCCGAACGCTTTTTTCCACCTGCGCGCCTCCTCCGCGGTCTGAATGACCAGCGCTAAGCCATCGTCAGGCAGCTTGCGATTGCCAACGGTCTTGCCGATGGTTTCTTCGAGGTTCACAATGACGGCCATGAAGTGAATGTTAAGCGTTTGCGGAAAGACCGCAAGGCACAAAGCGGCACACTCAAACAAACCAGCCATGACGTGACAGGCGTCCTTTTGCCGCCGCGCCAGCATTTACTCCGGGCTGGACTGCAACCACTCATTCTGCATCTTGCCCGCCTCGGAATCTGGTGAACTGTGCGCCTTTCCTATCCCGACACATCATGCCCGACGAACGCTCCTTCCTCATCGACCTTCTTTCCACGCCCAGCCCCACCGGATTTGAAATCCGCGGCCAGCGCAAGTGGGTGCAATACCTGCGCCCGCTCGTGGATGCCGTCGAGAGCGACGCCTACGGCTCCGCCTGGGCCACCGTGCGCGGCAGCGACGCCAAGGCGCCCACCGTCATGATCGAGGCGCACGCCGACGAGATCGGTTACATGGTCAAGCACATCTCCAAGGAAGGCTTCATCTCCATCGACCGCGTCGGCGGCTCCGACACCGCCACCGCGCGCGGCCGCCGCGTGGACATCCTCGGCGACAAAGGCACCGTGCGCGGCGTCATCGGCAACATCGCCATCCACATCCGCGACCGCGAAGACGAAAAAGTGCCGAAGATCCACGAACTGTGGGTGGACATCGGCGCGCGCAGCGCCGCCGAGGTCAAAAAAGCCGGCATCCGCGTCGGGCACCCGATGGTGTATGCCGACGGCGTCGAAGAGATCGGCAAGGACAAGCTCATGGGCCGCGCGCTCGACAACCGCATCGGCGGCTTCATCGTCTCCCAGGTGCTCGCGCGTCTCGCCAAAGGCAAGCACCGCCCCGCCGCCACCGTCATCGGCGTCAACGCCGTGCAGGAGGAGATCGGCGGGCACGGCGCGCGCATGATCGCGCACCGCCTCATGCCGGACGTGGCCGTCGTGCTCGACGTCACCCACGCCACCGACACCCCGGACGTGAGCCACCGCAAGCACGGCGAGGTCACCCTCGGCGGCGGCCCCAGCCTCACCCACGGCAGCGCCAACCACCCGGAGGTCGTCAAGCGCCTCATGAGCGTGGCGGAGAAAGCCAAAATCCCCCTGCAACACGAATCCTCCTCCCGCTACACCGGCACCGACACCGACGTCATCTTCAACCAAAAGGAAGGCATCCCCAGCGCCCTCGTCTCCCTGCCCCTGCGCTACATGCACTCCGTCGTGGAAATGGCCGACCTGCGCGACGTCGATCACGTCATCGACCTCCTCACCGCCTTCATCCGCACCCTCAAACCCCGCGACCGCTTCCGCGTCAGCTTGTGATCCGCGCTCAAGCCTTCCTCCTGTATTTTTGCAGGCGGCTGTTCGGCTTGTCCGGCCGGGTTCGTTCGATCAGGCCCGCGTCGAGCGCCGGTTGCAGGTAGTTCCGGCGGAAGGTGGCGCGGTGGGTCAAGCCCAGCTTCTTCATGCACTCGGCGGCGCTCAGCGTGCGGCTGCCAAGCACCTTGAGCAGAGCTTTGACTTGGTCGCTCACTGGGTCGGCGACTGGGTCGGTTTCACGCGCCTGTTGCAGCGCCGCGAGCAGAGCGGAGAGGATAAACTCGATGAAGACAGTGGAGGCGCCCGCCTTGTCCGCCGCCGCCAGGGCGGCGTAGTAATCCGCCTGCCGGTCGCGGATCACACTTTCCACCGGCAGCCACGTCAGCAGCGGCTTCCAGCGGCTCAGGATGAGTGTCTGCCACAGGCGCCCCATGCGTCCGTTGCCGTCGGCAAAGGGGTGAATGAACTCCATCTCGTAGTGAAACACCCCGCTCGCGATCAGCGGATGCGTCTCCGTGCGTTTCAGCCAGTCCAGCAGGTTCTTCATCAGACCCGGCACCCGTGCCGCAGGCGGGGCCAGATGCACGATCTTGGTTCCTTGAGCGATGCCCACTCCGCCGCGACGATAGCGCCCGGCATCGTCCACCAAGCCCTTCATCAGCAGGCCATGCGCGGCCAGCATATCCTTCGAGGAGGAAGGCGTCCAACCCTTCATCGCCTCGTAAGCGGCAAAGGCGTTGCGCACCTCCTGGATTTCCCGCGGCGAACCCAGCACCCGTTTCCCGGCGATCACCGCCGTTACCTGCTCCAGAGAGAGCGAGTTGTTCTCAATCGCCAGGGAAGCCTGGATGCTCCGAAGGCGGTTGCCTCGCCGCAACGCGGGCGTCAACGCCCCTTCACGAGAGAAGCCCTGCCGCCCGATTTCCTCACTGATCCGCGCCACGAGATCGAGCACGCGGGGCGTTACGGTGAAGGGCGGTTCGTAGGAGGGCGTCATGTTGGGTGAACGTATCAGATGAATCGGCCAGTTCACTTAAAATGGCGCGACCGGTCCGGTCGCCCATCCCGAAGCAAGCTGGAAGCTTGCGCCACTTTACGAAAGGGCGCCATCATCCTGATTGCCCCTTCAAACACCAGCCTACCCCGGCTGGCCGGATTCGAGGTCGTAAAGCATTCGCCAGATGCGATCCGTCTCACCGCGCTCGACGACTTGCAGCGGCGTCGAACCGTCAAAAGCGGGATTGGGCGACTTCAGCCAGCGGCCGATCTGCTCAGGCTTCATCACGCGCGCCAAGCCGTCGAGCAGGCGGTCCATCTCCATCAAAGCCTTTTCCTGTTTCGGGGATGGCGGCACACCCTCGCTCCATTTGGCGACGGAGCGCGGTGAGAAGCCGGTCAAACGCACTACCACGGGCTGCGTCATCTTGAAGACCGTGCGGTAATGCCGGAGCAAGCCGGCGTAATCTTTTGCGCCCCGGTGGCCGAACCGGAAACTTGCCTGCGCCGGATGCGCGGATTTGGATTTTGGGGCGATTGTCGGCATCGTTTTCTGCTTGCAACAATACCTGCATTATTGCAGGAATCAACGCTCCTTCCCAGGAGATGAACCACTCTGGGTGCGCGCAAAACTCGTCCCGCAATTCGGCGAAACGTGGATGGCGATGGGGAATGCCGCTCATTTCTCCAAAATGCCATCAGAGCCTCTCAAAAACAAGACACCGGACGCTGCCCGGTATCATTTCTTCGGCGCCCCCTTGCCTGTTGCCTCTTTGCTGTTGCAAACCGTGCTCAGGCGGGAGATGATAAAAGTCCTGACGGCAACCACGCGCGTCGCCACAAAAGATGACGCTAGTGCGTAGAGCGAGGGGAGAACGAGCCTGCTCCGCTCATCTGTTTTGTAGGGTCTGGCAGCAATGCCAGGCCCGCTTTTGATCACTGCTTCTCCCCCGCGCTTGATTCAGGCGGGGTTCTCCGCCATGTATGCCGCCCTACCCTGCAATGGCTACTTTCCAAACTGTCAAAGGCTTCCGCGATTTTTACCCCGAGGACTGCGCGCGGCGCAACTTCATCTTCGAGACTTGGCGCCGTGTGGCGCGGCGTTATGGGTTTGTTGAGTATGAAGGCTCGGTCATCGAGTCCACTGACCTGTTTCGTAAAAAGAGCGGGGACGAGATCACCGGGCAGCTTTTTTGTTTCGAGGACAAGGCGGGGCGCGAGTTGTCTTTGCGGCCGGAGGTCACGCCTTCGCTGGCGCGGCTCGCCGCGGCTCGTCAGCGGGATTACAAGAAGCCGCTGAAGTGGTTTCAAATCGGCTCCTGCTTCCGTTACGAGGAGCCGCAGGAGGGTCGCAGCCGGGAGTTCATCCAGTTCAACGCGGACATCCTCGGCGATGCCTCGCCCGGCGCGGACGCCGAGCTGGTCGCGCTGGCCATCGACACCATGCTGGCGTTTGGCGTGAAGGCGGAGGACTTCGCCATCCGCCTCAGCAATCGCGAAATCTGGAACGCCTTCCTCGCCGAGCGCCAAATCCCCGCCGAGCAGACCACGGCCTTTCTCCAGGTCATCGACAAAATCGAGCGCGCCAAGCCGGAGGACACCGCGAAGAAGCTCGAGGCGATCGGCCTTTCCCTCGGCGAGGTGCGCGCCTTCATGGACGGCGCGAACGAGGACCACCCCGCCTTCGCCGAGATCAAGGCCAACCTCAGCGCGCGCGGCCTCTGGCAGTATGTGCGCATCGACGCCACCATCGTCCGCGGCCTCGCCTACTACACCGGCTCGGTGTTTGAGGTTTTCGATCTCAAGCACGGCCTGCGCGCCGTGGCCGGCGGCGGGCGTTATGACAAGCTCTGCGCGCTGATGAGCGACGGCAAGGCCGACATGCCCGCCGCCGGGTTCGCGATGGGCGACGTGGTGCTCGGCATCTTGCTGGACAAGACGCCGGGCGCGCAGTTGAAGCTCACCAGCGCGCTCAACGACGCACTCTCCATCGACGCCTATGTGGTCATCGCCGACGAGGCGCAACGCCCGAACGCCCTCGCCGCGCTCGCCGCGCTGCGCGCCCGCGACATCCGGCTCGATTATCCGTTCGCGCCCGCCAAGGTGGGCAAGCAGTTCCAGGCGGCCGAGGAGCGCCGGGCGCGTTATGCGGTCGTCTTTGGCGCGGAGTATCCGCGGGTGGTGTTGAAAGATTTGGTGGCGCGCACGCAGGAGGAGGTGCCGTTGGAAACGCTGGCTGAGGAGCTGGTCAAACGTCTGGCCGAGCCGGAACGCGGGCCTTTGCTGGCTTAAAGTGGGGCAACCCTCTTGGTTGCCTGTAATTTTCGCACCCATGACTGCCGGCCCGTCATCAAACCTGGAGCGCACGCAGCCTGCCTGCCTTTGGCATGGTCCCGCGTGCCCTTTTCGGCGTCCCGCCGAAAAGATTGAGCGCAGCGAACACGCGGGGAACGCTTGGATCTGCCTGAAACGGTGCATCCGCTTAAGCGTGTGCGCAGGGGATATTTTTCGGCGGACGACGCGGGTGACCGTGTGCGGCTCGCGCCGCAATGCGTTCGGCGGGACGCCGAACGCAGCACGCGGGACGCGTGCGCTCCAAAGAGAAAGCGCGCCAGCGCGCCTGGAGCGCACGCGTCCTCGCGTGCTCTTTTCGGGCGTCCCGCCGGAAAGATTGAGCGCAGCGAACACGCGGGGAGCGCTTGGACCCGCCTGAAACGATGCATTCGCTCAAGCGTGTGCGTGG
>CAZNKC010000142.1:0-14080 GCA_964573315.1 uncultured Verrucomicrobiaceae bacterium
CTTTGGTAAAGTCGATGACGGCCTGATAGACGCCCGCGTAGGAGCGGTCGGGGATGAGGGCGAGGGTGTCGCCGAGTTCGCCCTTGGCGTCCCAGACTTTGCCGCCGTTGCGGATGAGCGGGGGCATGGAGGCGTCGATAATGACGTCGGAGGGGACGTGGAGGTTGGTGATGCCTTTGTCGGAGTTGACGTAGGAGAGACCGGGGCCGCTGGCGAGGGCGGTTTGGATGTCGGATTCGATGGCGGCTTTTTGGTCGGCGGGGAGGGTTTGGATTTTGGCGATGAGATCGCCGAAGCCGTTGTTGAAATCGACGCCGAGGGATTCGATGACGGCGGTGTGTTTGGCGATGAGGTCTTGGAAGAAGACTTTGACGGCGTGGCCGAAGATGATGGGGTCGGAAACCTTCATCATGGTGGCTTTGAGGTGGAGGGAGAACAGGATGCCTTCGGCCTTGGCGGTGGCAATTTGCTCGGCGTAGTAGGCGGTGAGGGCTTTTTGGCTGAGATAGGTGGCGTCGAGAATCTCGCCGGCTTGGAGGGGGAGTTTGTCGAGAAGGATTTGGACGGAGCCGTCTTTTTTCACCAGCTCGATGCGGGCGGTGGCGGCGTCGGCGAGGGTGACGGATTTTTCGTTGCCGTAGAAGTCGCCGGCGGCGAGGGAGGCGACCCGGGTTTTGGAGTCGGCGGCGATGGGACGGTTTTTGTGCGGGTGTTTGCGGGCGTATTCCTTGACGGCTTTGGGCGCGCGGCGGTCGGAGTTGCCTTCGCGGAGGACGGGATTGACGGCGGAGCCTTTGACTTTGTCGTAGCGGGCGCGGATGTCTTTTTCGGCATCGGTTTCGGGATTTTCCGGGTAGCCGGGGAGGGCATAACCCTGGGACTGGAGTTCCTTGATGGCGGCCTTGAGTTGGGGAACCGAGGCGGAGATATTCGGCAGCTTGATGATGTTCGTCGTTGGCTCCAGGCAAAGTTTGCCGAGGTAGGCGAGGTCGTCATTGACGCGCTGCTCCGGGGTCAGAAGCTCCGGGAACTGCGCGAGGATGCGGCCCGCCAGTGAGATGTCCCGCGTCTCCACGGTGATGCCGGCCGGTTTCGTGAACGCCTGCACGATGGGCAGCAGCGAGTAGGTGGCCAGGAGCGGAGCTTCGTCGGTGAGGGTGTAGATGATCGTGGGATTTTGGGACATGACTGAGAGGGGAAGTTTTTGGCGGAGAGAGCTAAGCGAGGCAAAACCGCCGCGCAACGGCCAAGGCTCCCCGGCCGGCTGATTTTGATCAGCCGGCGCATCCGGCTAAAGTCGGATGCGGCGGGTGTCTTGGCTGTGGCGTGAATGGCGCTTCCGGGTTTATTGGGCGGCCATGCGCCCGCCGCTTTTCGTTTCTTTTCGCCGCTGCCTGAGCATCGCTTTGCTGGCGGCGGGTTGCGGCGCGTCTTGGGTGACGGGACAGCAGGCGCAGACAGACGCGGAGCAAGGCGGCCCGCTGACTTCCGTGGAAGCGGTGCGGCAGCTTGGGGCGGAGCGCGCGGAAGACGAGTCCCTGCCGGTGCGGTTGCGCGGCGTGGTTGTCTTCGTAGCGAGCGGCCGTGATGCCATCAAAATCCACGATGGCGGTGGCGGCATCGGCGTCTCGCTGCCGCCCGGCGTGCCGTGCCCGGCGGTAGGCGACACCGTGGAGGTGGAGGGCAGCACCAAGAGCGTCAACGTGCAGGCGCATCGCTACCCGCATGTGGCGGGAGAAAAGGTGACGGTCACCGGCGCGGCGTCTTTCCCGGAAGCGATTCCGGTCAGCGTCGCCGACCTCGCCGCGTTCAAGCACTACAACCAATGGGTGAGCGTGGAGGGCGTGGTGGTCATGTGGAAGATGAGTCCCGCCAGCCTCAGCGTCATGCTCACCGGCCCGGACACCTGGGCCGTGGTGCATGTGCGCGGATTGAAAAAAGCGGATTTTCCGCGCGATCTGCACGGCGCGCGCGTCCGCGTCACCGGGGTGAACATGGGCATCTCCCACTCGCAGGCGGACACGATGATCGCGCCCGGCCCGGCGCAGCTTGAGGTGCTGGCGCCTGGCACGGAGGACATCTTCGCGGCGCCGCTCAAAACCCTGCGGGAGGTGGCTGAGCGCCGTGTCCCGCCAGCGGAACGGGTGCGCGTCCAAGGCGTCGTCACCGCCGCGCCGGACAGCCAGACCGTTTATCTTCAGGACCAAAACGGAGACGCCCTCTGCGTGCTGCTGCAACACGGCTGGCTGCGCTCCAGCAGCGCCGGCCATCTCTATGCGGATGCCGGGCGGCTGCCGGAGGCGCGTCCGGGGGATGTGATCGAAGTCGCCGGCTCCCTGCGCGGGCCGGGCGCGGACGCTCGGGAGGAAGGCTTTGCCCTGGTGTCCTGCCATGCGCGTGTCACGGGGCAGGACATGCTGCCGGAGGCCGTACAATCCACACCGGCGGAGATCGCCGGCGGCGCGCACACTTGGCGTCTCGCGCGGGTGCGCGGACGGCTTTTGCAAATGGACAGCCTCCCGCTCAGCGGCGGACGCTGGCGCTCGACGCTGCGGGTGGAACAGGGTGGGGTGACGCTTCCCGCCACGCTCATCTCGCGTGTCCAAGCTCCTTTCCAACACCTCGCCGTGAACGACGAATTGCTGCTCACCGGCGTGGTGGATCCGGCCACCTCACACAGCCCGCGCCAGCTTTGGCTGACCTCCGCGGGCGATGTCGCTTCCCTCGGTCTGTCTCCCATCGTTCGCCGGCGGCAGCTTTGGTTGTGGGGCGGACTTGCCGCCGCGTGCCTGCTGGTCGGCGGAGTTTGGATCGCCACCCTGCACCGCTCGCTGCGCCGTCAGATGGCGGCGGAGGCGGTGGCGCATGAGTTGAATCAAAACCTGGAAAAACGCGTGCATGAACGCACCGTGGAGTTGCACAAGACACAGGCCGAACTCCGGCGCGCGCTCGATCAGGAACGCGAGCTGGGCGAATTGAAAAGCCGCTTCGTCACCATGGTCAGCCATGAGTTCCGCACGCCGCTGGGCATCATCATGTCCGCCATCGAATTGATGCGGCATTACGATGACAGGTTGCCGCTGGAACAGAAGCATGAACTGCAAAACGACATCCACGGCGCCACCAAGCTGATGGCCGGACTGATGGAGCAGGTGCTGGTGCTGGGCCGCGTCGAGGCCGGCAAGCTCGGCTGCCGCCCCGTGCCGCTCGACCTCGACACTCTGGCCGGCAAGCTCACTGATGAATCCCTCTCCACCACCAACCGCCGCTGCCCCATCCTCTGGCAGCCGGAAGGCGATCTCTCCGGCGCGCGCGCCGACGAGTCCCTGCTGCGCCACATCTTCAGCAACCTCATCACCAACGCCGTCAAATACTCGCCGGAAGGCAGCCCCGTCGTCTTCAGCGCCCGCCGCGAGGGCACGGACGCCATCTTCCAGGTACGCGACAACGGCATCGGCATCCCAGAGGAAGACATGCCGCAACTCTTCGAAGCCTTTTTCCGCTGCGGCAACGTCGGCGAGATTCCCGGCACCGGCCTCGGCCTTGTCATTGTCAAACGCTGTGTCGAACTGCACGGCGGCAGCTTGGCCATTGAGTCCAAACCCGGAGCGGGCACGACTTTCACGGTGCGCCTGCCGGTTTTTTAATGGAGGGCGGGATTGTATTCCCGCCCATTATTTTGCGGGCAGCGGTGGTGAGGAGCCTGGGAAGCAAAGCGCAGAGAGCTTGGCGCAGAGCGATAAGCTCCGCGGTCGCCTCCGTCCACGGAGAAATGGGCGGGAATACAATCCCGCCCTCCGTTTCAAACCGTCACACCCGCCTGAACCGCTCCCTCCTTCATCAGCGTCTCCACGGCCTGATAGAGCGCCGTCCACGCCGCGCGTGTCTCCGGCGTGAAACGCGTGTCCAGCACCTCCGCCAGCATGTCCAGCAGCGCGCGGCCCACGGTGGCGTAGTGCTCGTCCCGCACGCCGTAGCCTGCGTGCCGCGCGCCCATCGCTTTGAGTTCCATCTCCAACCCCATCGGACGCTCCAGCATCGCGATCAGCACACCCAGCATGTCCAGCAGCTTGCGGGATTGCTCCTCAATGTCGTTCTTGAACAGCGGGCGCAAAGCGGGATCGATCTCGAACAACCGCCGGTAAAACACCAGCGCCGCCACATGATCGTGGCGGGAGAGTTCGGCGAAGGATTTGCGGATGAGATGGACTTGGCCGGGTGTCATGCGCTGAGTCTGTCATAACGGCTGCTTTTCGTGTATCAGACTTTTGTCGGATGGCGCGCCGCGTCTTTTCACGCCACTTTCCAGCCTCCCGCCATGCCCAAGTCCAAAATCCTCATCATCGAAGACCAGGCGCCCATGCGCCGGAACGTCGCCCTCATGCTCCAGCTCGAAGGCTACGAGACCTGCACCGCCGAGAACGGCCGCGCCGGCATCGAGACCGCCCGCCGGGAAAAACCGGACCTCATTCTCTGCGATGTCATGATGCCGGAGGTGGACGGTTACGGTGTCGTGCAGGCGTTGCGCGAGGACGACGCCTTCGCCACCACGCCCTTCATTTTCCTCACCGCGAAAAGCGACCACGCCGACGTGCGCGCCGGCATGAACTTCGGCGCCGACGACTACCTCACCAAGCCCGTCGTGCGCGACGACCTGCTGGCCGCCGTGCAAACCCGCCTGGCCAAAGCCACCGCCATTCGCGAACGCCTGGAAGAAGCCGGCAACGCCGTCTTCGATCCCGACTTCACCAATCCCGAGCCGCTGCAAACCGCCTTCGGCCTCACCCCGCGCGAGGCCGAGGTGCTGCTCTGGGTGGCCCAAGGCAAAAGCAACGGCGACGTCGCCGCCATTCTGGAGATGAGCGAAAAAACCGCCAAACAACACCTCGGTGTCTGCTTCCAAAAAATGGGGGTTGAAAGCCGCACCGCCGCCACCCTTGCCGCTATCGAAGTCCTGGCGAGGCGCGCAGGGCAGACGCATTAAGCTTCAAACGGTGCTGTCAGTGGTCGCTGGAACACCTTCCATTGCACGATAATCCGTTTAATCTGTTTTCGCTGGTCTTTTGAGCGTCTATAATTTCTCGAAAGCACCGGAAATTATACTATGCTGTTATCAATGCGCTTGCCTTGGTGAGGCGCGCCTCACCTCCATTTCAAGTTGCCTCAAGCCCCGCCTTCCATCAAATTCCGCCTTCCAGCCCGCATGAAAAACAAAAGCTACTTCTTGATCCCAGCCGCGATTCTCGCCGTGCCCCTGCTCATGGCGTGTTGGTATGTTTTCAGCTTCGGCTATTCCTGGGATGACGCCTGGTCCAGCGTGCGCCACTTCGGCGGTTGCAAGACCCGTTACGCCCAGAAGTTCAATGAATCCAATCTCTCCCGCATCCGGTCCGGCATGAAAGGCAACGAAGTCTTCAACCTCATCGGCGCGCCGATGGAAGGGCATCTCATCGACGGCCAGCCCGCCCCCGTCTGGAAATACTCGCTGCCGAAGGAAGACGCCGCGTATTATCATGAACGCGCCGTGCTTTTTGACCTCCCCGCCGGCAAGCCTCCCACGGTGAAGTCCGTCGTCCGCCGCCTGCGCACGCCGGACACCGAAGCCCTGGCCGCATCGCCCGCCCTTTGAATTGAGAAAATACTCCCCTGCCCCTCTCCATCATGCCCGCATCCCGTCATCATCCAGTCCTGACAGCCCTGCTGCTGGCGGCAGCCTTGTTCTCCGTCTCCTGCAAGTCCTCGTCCAAACCGCAAAAACTGCCGAAGAACCTGCCCAAGATCAACGTCTCCAGCTCCGCCTCCAGCCCGCGTCATAGCATGTCGCGCGGCGAATACCCGTTCGACGAACGCGGCAACTACGTCACCGCCTGGGCCGCCGAAGGTTCCAACCGCTCCGGCAGCAGCGCCGCTACCTCCAGCGCCGATTACGCCTCCTGGAGAGACAGCCACGGCTCCAACTCCAGCCCGGCGCGCCAGCCCGTCTCCGTTCCGGTCAAGGCCACCTCCAAGCCCTCGCGCCGGTCCACCACGATGACCCTCTCCTCCACCGCACCGACCACCCGGATCTCCCCGCCCGCCCCCGCGCCGACTCCCGCCCGCACCGCCTCATCTCCGCCGCCGGCCAGCCGCCCGCCCACCGTCACCACCACCTCCACCGCCCCCAAAAAACCCGCCCCGGCTCCCGTCAAAAAACCCGCCGCGCCCGCCACCGTCTCTCACACCGTCAAATCCGGTGACACCCTCTACGGCATCGCCCTGCGTTACAAATCCACCGTCGCCAAAATCAAAGCCGCCAACGGCTTGCAATCCGATCTCATCCATCCCGGCAAAACACTGCGCGTCCCGCGCTGATGCCGCCGACCCCACCTCCCGAAAGCGCGCCGCGCCACGAACCCCTCCCCCATTTTTTACCGGCAGCCATTTGACTTGAGAGACCGCGCGCCGCACATAAAGGGACAGCTGCCCGTAATGACCCCCGCCCTTCAAAACAGCCCCCAGACCCGCGACGGTGTGTTTCCCTTCGACCTCATCCGCGAGCCGCTGGAGGAAGTGGAAGCCGCCATCCGCCGCCAAGCCGAAGCCTTCGACCCCGGCGTCACCGGCTACGTCCGCTACGTCTGCGAGACCTCCGGCAAGCGCATCCGCCCCGCCCTCGCCTTGCTTGCCGGCGGCGCCACCGGCGGCATCACCACGGAGCACAACCGCCTCGCCGTCATCCTTGAGCTGGTCCACATCGCCTCCCTCGTCCATGACGACATCATGGACGGCGCCGACGTCCGCCGCGGTCTGCCCACCGCCTCCGCCAAATGGGGCCACTCCCTTTCCGTCCTCCTCGGTGACGCCCTCTTCGCCTACGCCCTCGAGCTCGCCACCCTGTTCGATGACACCGAAGTCTGCCGCACCATCGCCCGCGCCTCCCGCGACGTCTGCACCGGCGAGATCCTTCAAACTCAGCGCCGCTTCGACCTCAACCTCACCGTCGCCGACTACCTGCGCATCATCGAGATGAAAACCGCCGCCCTGTTCGCCGTCGCCGCCGGACTCGGCGCCCGCCTCAACGGCCAGCCCGCCGCCGTGCAAGACGCGCTCCACCGCTTCGGACTCAAGCTCGGCGCCGTTTATCAGATTTACGACGACTGCCTCGACCTCGTCGGCGATGAAAAAAAAGCCGGCAAAACCCTCCGCACCGACCTCATCAAAGGCAAGCTCACCCTCCCCATGCTCTACCTCCTGATGAACGCCACCGAGCATCAGAAGACCAAGCTCAACCGCATGCTGCTCAAAGGCGAACCCATGGACACCTCCATCCTCGCCGGCATCGCCGACTACGAAGGCGCCGTCGAGCGCGCCGTCCAAGACGCGCGCGCCATGATCGGCGAAGCCGTCAACGAACTGGACTGCCTGCCCCCCAGCGACTGCCGGGATGCCCTCGCCGGCACCGCCGCCTACCTGCACAAGCTACTCGACAACTGCCGCGTCCTCGCTTGACTCGCTCCACCTTGAGCGAACCCGGAACAGCCACCCAGCATCACCGCATCCAGGATCTCCCCGCGGAAGACCGCCCGCGCGAGCGCCTGCTGCGCCTCGGTCCCGCCGCCCTCTCGGATGCCGAACTGCTCGCCCTCTTCATCAACACCGGCATCCCCGGAGAGAACGCCATCCAAGTCGCCCAGCGCCTCCTGCGCTCCCACGTCAGCCTCCGCCACCTCTCCCGCCTCGACGCCGGCCATCTCCAAGCGGAAAAAGCCCTCGGCCCCGCCAAAGCCGCCCTCCTCGCCGCCGCCTTCGAACTCGGCCGCCGCGCCGAGCGCCAGCAGCTCATCGAGCAGCCGCTCGGCAACGCCGAACTCATCTACCGTTTCGCCGGTCCCGAGATGCAAAGCCTCTCCCACGAAGCCGTGCGCGTCCTCCTCGTCAACGCCCGCCTCAGCTTCATCCGCCAGGAGCAAATCTCGCTCGGCTCCATCAATCAAACCCACACCCAGCCGCGCGACGTCCTCCGCCCCGCCCTCATCCACGCCGCCTGGGGCTTCATCCTCGTCCACAACCATCCCTCCGGCGACCCCACCCCCAGCAGCGCCGACACCTCCATGACCAAACGCGTACGTGAAGCCGCCAACGTCGTCGGCGTCGAATTCCTCGACCACGTCATCATCGGCGCCCCCTCCGGCTCCCGCACCCACCCCTACTTCAGCTTCCGCGAAGCCGGCCTCCTTTGAGGGAAGGAGGGATGGGGAGAATGAGAGAGGGGGAGATGGGGGGAAAGAGAGAAATAATGAGGCCCTCAGCGCTCTTGTTGTAACCGCCGAAGACAGCTAACATCCCCCCTCTCCCCCTCCCTCATTCTCCCCCTCTCCCCATCCCATGCCCCACCCCACCGCGCTCATCGACCCCGCCGCGCAGATCGACCCCACCGCGGAGATCGGCCCCTACGTCGTCATCGACGGCCCCGCCGTCATCGGCCCGCGCTGCCGGTTGGAAGCCCACGCCCAGCTCGTCGGCGACGTACGGCTCGGTGAAGACTGCGTCGTAGGCCGCGCCGCCATCATCGGCGGCGCCCCGCAGGATCTCGGCTTCGATCCCGCCACCGGGAGCGGCGTCGAGATCGGCCCGCGCTGCGTCTTGCGCGAACACGTCACCGTCCACCGTGCCAGCCGGCCCGGCGGCATGACTCGCCTCGGCCCCGGCAACTATCTCATGGCCGGCAGCCACCTCGGCCACGACGTCGAACTCGGCTCCGCCAACATCATCGCCAACGCCGCCCTCCTCGCCGGCCACGTCACCGTCGGCGACGGCACATTCATCGGCGGCGGCGCCGTTTTTCATCAATTCCTCCGCATCGGCGACTATTGCGTCATCCAGGGCAACGGCTCCTTCAGCAAAGACATCCCGCACTACTGCGCCGCCCAGCGCATCAACCGCATCACCGGTCTCAACATCATCGGCCTGCGCCGCCAGGGCTTCACCAACGCCGCGCGCGCCGAATTGAAAAGCCTCTTCGACATCCTCTTCCGCTCCGGCCACAACCTCGCCCAAGCCACCGCCTCCGCCCGCCAGCGCGCCTGGTCTGGGCAAGCCCTCCGCCTGCTCGAATTCGTCGAAACACCCGGGCGCAAAGGCGTCTGCACCCTGCGTCCCGGCAAGGATGACGAATAATAGTTGCCAACCCCCCAAATCAAGCACAGACTCCGCGCTCGTTTTTTCGGCGGCGAATGTCGTCCGAAAAAGCTCCTTTGAAACCCATACCCCGTCAAAACCATGCCCGCGAAATCCAAGACGTCCGGCAAAAAGACCACGGTGAAACCAGCAAGCTCGAAGAAAGCAGCCCCCAAGGCCGCCGCCAAAAAGCCTGCTGCCAAGACCGCCAAAAAAGCAGCCCCCGCCAAGCCCAAAACGCCGGTGGTGTCCAAAGGAGCCGTCAAAACCCCTTCCTCCAAAAAAACCGCCAAAGCCGGCAAAGCCGCGCCCAAGGCCCCTGCCAAAATCCCTTCCAAGGTGAAGACCGCCAAACCCGCCCCCAAGGCGAAGCCCGCGCCCAAACCGAAACCCAAGGTCAAATCCAAAGCAGCGGCTCCCAAGCCCAAAGCCAAGCCAGCGGTGGCGGCTAAAAAAGCCTCCAAATCCATCGTGAAAAAAACCCCCGCCAAACCCGCCGCCAAAAAACCCGCCGTCAAACCTGCCAAAGCACCGGCCAAGCCCGCCGCCAAAGCCAAGACTGCCGCCCCCGCCAAAAGCAAACCCGCGCCCAAGACCGCCGTCAAAGAGACGCCCGTCAAAGCCAAGGCCGCCGCGGCCGCCAAAAGCAAGCCTGCCGCCAAAGCCCAGCCCAACCCCGCCGTCAAAGAAGCCCCGCCCCCCCCCAAACGCGCGCCCAAAGCCACCCTCGCCCCCCCCGCCTCGCTCGGCAAAATGCCGCGCCGCCGGCCCGATGACGAACCGGACATCACCATCGAGCCCGTCAAAGGCCCGGTCAAAATGACCCCCTTCCTCATCAAACAGAAGAAGCGCCTCACCGACCTGCGTGACGCCTACCTCAACGCCATCGAAGGCGTCGCCAACGAAACCATCCGCCAGCGCCCCGAAGACGGCGCCAACTCCGCCTTCGGCATGCACCAAGCCGATGCCGGCAGCGACGCCTACGACCGCGACTTCGCCCTCAGCCTCCTCGGCAAAGAGCAGGACGCCCTCTACGAGATCAACGAAGCCCTCAAACGCATCGAACAAGGCGTCTATGGCATCTGCGAAATGTCCGGCGAGAAAATCCCCCACGAGCGACTGGAGGCCCTCCCCTTCACCCGCTACACCGTCGCCTGCCAGGAAAAAATCGAGCGCCAACAGATGGGCGGCCGCTGGAGCCGCCCCGTACGCTCCATCTTCGGCCTCGACGACGCCAGCGAAACCTCCGCCGACGCCAGCGAGGACGACGAATCCTCTGATTCGCTTGACAACAACCGCGAGTAAGCTAATCTCACGCCCCTCATTTTATGCCCCGCGAAATCATCATCCTTGAATGCACCGAGGCCAAGGCCGCCGGCCGGCCCACCTCGCGCTACGTCACCACGCGCAACAAAAAGAGCGTCCGCACCCCCGGCCGCTTGGAAAAAGTGAAGTTCAACCCCTTCCTGAAAAAGCGCACCCTCCACCGCGAAATCCGCTAAACGCGCGCCTCCCCGCCAAACCTCCCCAAACCAACACGCCATCCGATCATGCAACCCAAGACCAAAGAGCGCGCCATGAACCTGCGCCGTGCCAACCGCCGCCTCCCCCGCCGGCGCCTGGACGTGCCCCTCGAACTCCTCAACTACAAGCACCCCGAGTTGCTCTCCCGTTTCACCTCCGAGACCGGCAAGCTCCTCCCCCGCCGCGTCACCGGCGTCCCCGCTTGGCTGCATCGCAAAATCACCCGCGAAGTCAAGCGCGCCCGCGCCCTCAACCTCCTCGCCTGAGCCAGACCCGGCCCCTCCGCCGGCCCACCCCGCGGATGTCTCTTTCCCCCACTGTTGCCTCCCGGTGACAGTGGGTTTTTTCTTTCCCCTCCAGCCGCGCCCCCCACTCGTCCTCGTCCTCGTCCTCGTCCGCTCCATTCTCCATTCTCCATTCTCCATTCGTCATTCGTCATTCGTCATTCGGATTTTCGAGGACGAGGACGATTTCAAAGCCCCTCCCCGCCCCATGCCCCCCCTCACCGACACCCAAGCCCAGCGTGACGACCGCCGCATCCCCATCGACCGCGTCGGCGTCCGCGGCCTGCGTTTCCCCCTCGCCATCGCCGACCGCGAGCAACACCCCCAGCACACCGTCGCCACCGTCGCCATGTCCGTGGACCTGCCCCATCATTACAAAGGCACCCACATGAGCCGCTTCGTCGAAGTCCTCCACGCCCACGGCCGCGAACTCACCGTCGCCAACGCCGCCGCCATCCCGCTCGAGCTTCGCCGCCGCCTCGACGCCCGCCGCGCCCACATCGAACTGCGCTTCCCCTACTTCCGCGCCAAGCCCGCCCCCGTCACCCGCGCCGAAGGCCTCATCGACTACGGCGTCGTCTTCGAGATCAACACCGAGGACGACCGCGCCGACTTCATCGTCACCGTCGAAGTCCCCGTCACCACCCTCTGCCCCTGCTCCAAAGCCATCAGCGCCCGCGGCGCCCACAACCAGCGCGGCATCGTCTCCCTCGCCGTCCGCTTCTCCACCCCCGTCTGGATCGAAGACCTCATCGAACTCGTCGAAAGCTCCGCCTCCAGCCCCCTCTACTCCATCCTCAAACGCCCCGACGAAAAATTCGTCACCGAAGCCGCCTACGACAACCCCGTCTTCGTCGAAGACCTCGTCCGCAACGTCGCCCTCAAAGCCAACGACCACCCCCACCTCACTTGGTACCACGTCGAAGCCGAAAACTTCGAATCCATCCACAACCACAACGCCTGGGCCATGATCGAAAAACAGAAAGGCGACTAATCCTATCGGAAATTAGCAAAATATCACTTGCATCCCGCCCGTCCTGCCCCATTCTCGTCCTCGTCCTCGTCCTCGTCCTCGTCCTCGTCCTCGTCCTCGTCCTCGTCCTCGTCTGCCTTCTGCCCTCTTAAATCCTAATTCCTAAATCCCGCCCATGTCCAAAGCCTCCGTCGAAGACCTCAAACTGGAATCCCACGGCCTGCGCGGCCAGATCGCCGAAAATTTCGCCGACACCAGCACCCCCAACATCCCGGAAGAATCCAGCGTCCTACTCAAGCACCACGGCTCCTACCAGCAGGATGACCGCGACCAGCGCATCGCCCGCATCAAAGCCAAGCAGGAAAAAGCCTGGAGCTTCATGGTCCGCTCCAAAATGCCCGGCGGCCGCATCACCGCCGAGCAATGGCTCATTCACGACGACCTCTGCGCCAAAGCCTGCGGCAACATACGCCTCACCAACCGCCAGGGCATCCAACTCCATGGCGTCCTCAAAGGCGGCCTCAAAGAAGTCATCCACAACGTCTGCCACGCCGGACTCTCCACCATGGGCGCCTGCGGCGACGTCGTCCGCAACACCATGGGCCCCGCCGCCCCCATCAAAGACACCGTCCACACCGACACCCAGCGCCTCACCGAAGAACTCAGCAACCGCTTCCTCTGGCGCTCATCCGCCTACGCCGACATCTGGCTCGACGGCCAAAAAATCGACCCCGACTGGGTCAAAGACCCCGAACCCAACCCCGAAGTCCGCGCCGCCACCACCGCCCCGGAAGGCGACGACCCCATCTACGGCAAAGTCTATCTCCCCCGCAAATTCAAGATCGGCATCGCCATCCCCCCCAGCAACGACACCGACGTCTTCTCCCAGGACGTCGGCCTCGTCCCCCACGTCGTGGACGGCCAAGTGGAAGGCTACACTATCTTTGTCGGCGGCGGCTTCGGCATGAATCACGGCAACCTCGCCACCCGCCCCTTCCTCGCCCAGCCCCTGTTCTACGTCCGCCGCCCCCACGTCATCGACGCCGTCGAAGCCATCGTCACCACCCAGCGCGACCACGGCAACCGCACCGACCGCAAAAACGCCCGCCTCAAATACACCGTACAGACCCTCGGCATCGACGCCTTCCGCGCCGAAGTCATCCGCCGCCTCCCCGGCATCGAAACCACCCCCGCCAAAGACATCCACTTCGACACCGTCGAAGACAACCTCGGCTGGCACGAGCAAGGCGACGGCAAACTCTACTGCGCCGTCTATGTCAACATGGGTCGCATTGAAAACCGTGGCTCAGGCATTCTGCCTGACCCCAGTGATTCAGGCATTCTGCCTGAATCCCCCACCCCACCCGACGCCCCCCAATACCGCGCCGGTTTCCGTGAGATCGCCGAAACCATCGGCTGCTCCTTCATCGTCACCGCCAACACCAACCTCATCCTCGCCGGCATCGACCCCGCCGACCGCGAAAAAGTCGATGCCCTCCTCGCCAAGCACGGCATCGTCCACGCCGACGCCGCCGGCTTCACCCGCGCCCGCAAAGTCGCCCACGCCTGCGTCGCCCTGCCCACCTGCGGCCTCGCCCTCAGCGAATCCGAGCGCGTCCTGCCCGGCTTCCTGGACCAAATCGACGACACCCTGCGCGAGTTCGGTCTCGAGGACGAACCCATCCTCATCCGCATGACCGGCTGCCCCAACGGCTGCGGCCGCCCCTACAACGCCGACATCGGCTTCGTCGGCCGTGCCCCCAACAAATGGGCCATGTACGTCGGCGGCAGCATCCGCGGCAACCGCCTCGCCGGCCTCGAGTACAAATCCATCACCGGCGAAGAAATCCCCGGCAAAGTCCGCGCCTACCTCGAAGCCTTCAAAACCGAGCGCCAGCCCGGCGAACTCTTCACCGACTGGTTCGCCCGCACCCGCCAGCTCGGCGAAGCCCCCACCCCCGAGCAATTCCACGTCGAACTCACCGAACGCGCCGCCCGCCTCGCCGGAGAAAAAGCCGTGGAAGCCCAATAGCAGCAACCCGCCCCCAAGGAGCGGCGCTTTGCAAGCGCCCCCTCAATAAACCTCTTTCACAATAGGCGGTTACAAACCGCCTCTCCTTGGCTTCCCTCTTGAACTATTCCG
>CAZNKC010000143.1:0-14069 GCA_964573315.1 uncultured Verrucomicrobiaceae bacterium
CGCTGCTACCCTTCATCCCAGCGCGCCAAGCACACCGGGCTGGCGTAGCGTTCTTCGGGTTCCGGTGGAGCGGGCATTCGCGGCGGGTGCTGCTTGGCCGCTGGGCTGTCCCGAATGAGCCGTTGCAAAAGGGAGCGGTGGCAGCGGCTCTCGTCTTCGCAGTAGCATCCCAGGCTGAAAGGCGTCGTGAGCGCGAAGCCGGCGAGCAGGTCGATGACTTGGCGGCATTCCGGCTGCTTCATCTCCTGCCGGTAGCGCCGCGCGAAAGCCGCCCAAGAGATCTCCCCGCCGCGATACGCCTTCACCAGCCCGGCTGAAGGCGCCAGCAGCGGCAGCCGGAGGTCGAAGTGCCCTTGCTTCCGCCAGTCTTCGCGCCGGACGCCGCGCGGCAGGTGCCGCGCCACGCCGATGCGCCAGCCCTCGCCGGCGGCGCGCGGGGAGCCATAGCGGTAGATGCCCGGAACAGTCTTCATCACTCAAAAAGAAAAGCGTGTCGAAACGCTTGCCAAAAATATCGTGTTACGATATATTTGTCAATCTCCAAGTCATGACCAAATCCGACTACGAAAAGCTGGCCGCCTTTCGCTACGAACTGCGCGGGTTCCTGCGCTTCAGCGAGCAGGCCGCGAAGCGGCACGGACTGGCTTCGATGCAATACTTGGCGCTGCTCGCCATCGAGGGTTTTCCCGGCCGCGACCGGGTCACCATCGGCGAACTCGCCGGGCGGCTGCACATCGCCGCGCACAGCGCGGTGGGGCTCGTGGATCGTTTGCAGGCCGCCCGGCTGGCCCGGCGCATCGCCTCGGATGAGGACCGCCGCCAAGTCCACGTCGCCCTCACCGCCAAGGGCCGCGCCAAGCTCGCGAAACTGGCGGCGCTTCACAAGCAAGAGCTGCAAACCGTGGGTCCGGCGCTGGTGCGCGAGCTTTCCCGCCTGCTGGCCGTGTCCCGCGGATGAATCGCCAATCTCAAAACCAAACACCGCCATGAATATGCCCCCGCTCCAGAGTGAAAAGATCGTCACCGTCTTCCGCTCACGGCTCGATGAAGCCCACCGCGAGGAATACGCAGCCCTCGCACCGGAGATCATGGCTTTGGCCCAGGCGATGCCGGGATTCCTGTCCGCCAAGACCTTCACCGCGCCGGACGGCGAGCGCGTCACCATTGCCGAGTTCGACACCTGGGAGCACCACGAAGCCTGGAGCAAACAGCGCCGGCATCTCGAAGCCAAACGCCTCGGCATTCAGAAATTCTATCTCCGCTACGACATCACCGTGTGCGGCGTCATCGCCGAACGGCATTTCGAGGCGAAGCGAGCGCTGGACGAATCCGCGCCCACAAGCGCCGGTTGAAGACAAGGAGGGGCGCTTTGCAAGTACCCAGTCTGCCCAAGCTGACGCGGGACTTGGCAAGTCCCGTTCCTTGTCATCTGCCATGATGGAATGCAAAGACGCTGTCTCAAGGCCGTTGAAAGACTGCAACCATGATTCATCCGCAAACACGTACCCTTCCCCAAAAAAGACACGGCATGATGGCGCGCGTCCAAAAGAGCAGCAGCGGCGGGCGACGGCTGATGGCGTTCATTTGCCTCTTCGGAGCGCTGTCAGTCGCTCACGCGCAAGACCCGAAACAAGCAACACCCGCCCCCATCGAGATCGCCTCCAAGCTGCAACTGTTCGTGGATGACCAGTTGATCGACACCGTGAGCGGCCTGGAATGGCGGCTGCATGAGCCGGTGCGGCAGCCGCCGCCGAAGTCGCCTTTGAAGGGTGCTTATGCGACTGTCATCAAGGATGGCGATGTCTATCGGGCCTATTACCGGGCCGGCGATCCCAGTTATAAAGGCCCGTTTCACAGCGGGCATCCGGGCGAGATCACCTGTTATGCCGAAAGCCGCGACGGACATGAATGGACATTTCCCAAGCTCGGCCTTTTCGAGGTCAACGGCAGCCGCGAAAACAACGTCATCCTGGCGGGTCAGCCGCCGTTCAGCACCAATTTTTCACCGTTTCTGGACACCCGGCCTGGCGTGGACCCCGGCGAGCGGTTCAAGGCGCTGGCCGGACATCCCGGTTATGAGCGCGAGACCAAGGCCGAGGGCCTTCATGCCTTCGTGTCCGCCGACGGCATCCACTGGCGGAAGCGCGATGACCGCGATGTGATCCCCTATGACAAAACATGGTCCCACGCTTTCGACTCGCAGAACGTCTCGTTTTGGTCGGAAGAGGAGGGGCAATACGTTTGTTATTTCCGGACATGGGCGGTTTACCAAGGGGATTCGCCCCAAGCCGCGGACACTCCCGAGCCGGAGACCCCCGAAGACACCCGGGAGTCGGGTGGCCGCAGGAAACTGCGCTCCGTCAGCCGCACCACCTCCCCGGATTTCAAAACCTGGAGCGCGCCGGTGGCGATGCACCCCAACCTGCCCGGCGAGCATCTCTACACCAGCCAGACGCATCCCTATTTCCGCGCGCCGCACCTCTACATCGCCCTGCCGACGCGCTACACCGCCGGACGGCTCGGCACGGAAAAGGCGCATGGCATGCTCGGCTCCACCGACATTTTATTCATGACCACGCGTGCCGGTTCCACGGTGTATGACCGCCCCTTCACGCAGGCTTTCATCCGGCCTGGAATCGATCCCGCCCGCTGGGAGAGCCGCGCCAACTACGTGGCGCTCAACGTCGTGCCGACCGGCGCCGCGGAGATGTCCATCTATCATGCCAAGAGCGGGCATCGTTACACGCTGCGCACGGACGGTTTTGCATCCGTTCGCGCCGGGGCCGGGGAAGGGGAGTTGCTGACCAAGCCGCTGCGTTTCGACGGCGCGGAGTTGGTGTTGAATTTCAGCACCTCGGCGGCGGGCAGGCTGCAAGTCGAGATTCAGGACGCCGCGGGCGCGCCCGTGAAAGACTTCGCCCTCGCGGATTGTCCAGAGATCGTCGGCGACACCATCGAGCAAGTGGTCCAATGGAAGGGCAATCCCGGCTTGCGCGCCCTGGCCGGCCAGCCGGTGCGGCTGCGGTTTGTCTTGAAGGAGGCGGATTTGTTTTCGTTCCGGTTTCGGGACTGATCGGGGGCGGTTGCTCCATTGCCCCACCAGCGAAAGCGGCTGGCGGCGAAAAGCTTGCATTTCATGTCCCGGGTGATAGAGTCCAGCCGTTGAATCGTCATGAGCAGCCAGCACCCCACCATTCCGATCAAAGTCCTGAAGCCAGGAGAGATGCTGCTCGCACGTTGGAAAAGCTCCTGGCATGCGCGGCAGCATTTGACAGCTCAACAAGCCCATCGCCAGATGCGGAAGAATGGTTCCGTGCCGAGTCCGAATCCCTTTTACAGTGGGCACGAGACACCGGAAAGCTCCTTTCTCCTTCTGAATTCGGAAGGCTGATCGCCGGTTTCAAGGTGCTTGACGGCGGCCTGGAGCATCAGGTCTTCTACCGAAAAAGAAGCGGCCGGGTGTACAAAATCACCAAGCCTCCCCACTTTGGAGCTTCGTGGTTTTTGAAGAACTACGTTCAAAATGTCATCTGGTGCAACTTGGCCTTTGGTGATGACATGCGCCTGGAAGGCGTCATCGAAACGAATGACGGAGTTTCTCTCGTCATGTCACAACCCTACATCATCGGAAGATCGCCCACGGAGGAAGAATTGGCAGGGTGGTTTGAATTGCAGGGGTGTGCCCGGCTGGGAAAACTGCGATGGAAATACCCGGACGGCATGGTGATCGCCGATGCCCACACGGGAAATCTCATCCTTATGAAAGACGGCAACCTGATTCCCATCGATTTGCATGTTGAGACATTGGGAACTTTCAAAGCCGGGGAGTAGAGCCGCTTCTCCTTGTCAGCCGGCAAATGACTCCCACAGTCCAAGGCATCGCCAACTTGCGCTGGCATCCGCCTCATCCATGCGTATCTCTCCCGCCTTGTCCGCCATCACCCCCATGCCCGCCAACTTCGACACCGTCATTGACCGCCGCCGCACCGGAAGCCTGAAATGGGGCCGCTATGAAGGCCGCGACATCCTGCCCCTGTGGGTCGCCGACATGGACTTCGCCGCGCCGGACTGCGTGCTCGATGCCATCCGCGCCCGGCTCGATCATGGCGTGCTCGGTTACTCCGCGCCGCATCCCGGCGTCAACGACAGCGTGCTCGCCTACCTCGCCCGCGCTCATGGGATCGATGACGCCACGCCGGACTGGATCCACTGGCTGCCCGGTCTCGTTCCCGCCAAATCGATGGCCTGCCGCGCGGTGGGCCAGCCCGGCGAGGGCGTGCTCATTCAGACTCCGGTTTATCCGCCCTTTTTTCACGTTCACAAAGACGCGGGCAAACGCCTCGTCCGCGTCCCGCTCGCCAGCGACAGCGCCACCAACGGAGGCTGGGCCATCGACTTCGACGCGCTCGAAGCCGCCGTCACGCCGGACACCCGCGTCTTTCTGTTTTGCAACCCGCACAACCCCGTGGGCCGCGCCTGGGGCCAAGCCGATGTTGAGCGCATCGCCGATTTCTGTCTGCGTCATGACCTGCTGCTGGTCTCCGATGAAATCCACTGCGACCTCATCCTTGACCCCGCCGTCACGCATTACTCCGCCGCCCGCTTGCAAGGCCCGATCCGCGACCGGCTGATCGTGCTCATGGCCGCCAGCAAAACCTACAACCTGCCCGGCCTCGCGCTGGCGTGGGCGCTCATCCCTGATGCCGGCCTGCGCCTCCAATTCCGGGCCGCCGGCGGCAAGCTCATCCCGGAACTCAACCCGCTCAGCTATCACGCCACGCAAGCCGCGCTCGACCACGGCGAGCCCTGGCGGCAGGAATTGCTCGCCTACCTGCGCGGCAACCGGGATTACTTGCGCGCCTTCCTGCAAGAGCGTTTGCCCGCCATCAAGATGGCTGATCCGCTAGAGGCCACCTACCTCGCCTGGCTCGACCCGCGCGAGCTTGGCATCGAGCGCCCCCAGCCCTTCTTCGAAGCCGCCGGCGTCGCCCTCAGCGAAGGCGCGGACTTCGGCGCGCCCGGCTTTCTCCGCCTCAACTTCGGCTGCCCGCGCAGCACGCTGGAGCAGGCGCTGGCCCGCATGGAGCAGGCGTTGGCATAGAGCTTGAAAAAATGAGAACCGCGGTTCCATCACAGTTTTCAGATTCAGTCCGTTCGTTGATCCTAGATTCGTGAATAAGGAAAACAGGAAGGCAGGAAAAGGGATATGGAAGGGGCTTCTCTGGCAGAGTGGCCGACTCCTTTTCTTGATTTCCTGCCTTCCTCATTCCTGAATTTAGGTTGATGGGTTTGATGGCAAAAAGATGGAGGGCAAAAAGATAAGGTTCATTTTTTTGCCACCCATCTTTTTGCCAATCCTTCTCATGCTAATGAAAGAGGAGTGTGTTCCCGAAGTGGCATAACCATCCGCGTTATCCGCGAAATCCGCGGTTTTTTTCAAACAAAGCCGCGCGGCCTACCGCAAATCCAGCGGGTCACCCATCTCCCGCAACTCCTGCCGGAGCCGCCGGGCCAGGGTCGCGGCGCGTTCGGCGTGGGCGGGGTCGGTGGAGAGGTCGTGGCGTTCGTGCGGATCGTTTTGCAGGTCGAACAACTGTTTCCGGCCGGCCTCGGGGTATTCGATCCATTTCCAGCGGGTGTCGCAGATCATGCGCTGGGAGTGTTTGAAGGTTCCTGTCACCACTTCATGCACGGCGGCGGCTTCGCCGCGCAGCAGGGGCAGCAGGCTGCGGGCGCGCACGGTCGGCGGCACGGGGATGGCGCAGAGGTCGCAGAGAGTGGGGTAGAGATCGCGCAGGTGGCAGAGCGCGGCGGATTCCGCGTCCGCGGGCACGCCCGGTCCGGCCAGGATGAGCGGCGAACGGGCGCTGTGCTCGTATTGGTTTTGCTTGCCCATGAGGCCGTGGGAACCCATCGCCAAACCTTGGTCGCTGGTGAAGACGATGAGGGTGTTGGCGCGCTGGCCGGTGGCGTCGAGCGCGGCCAGGATGCGTCCGGTCTGGTCGTCGAGATCGCGGATCAGGGCGTGATAGACGGCCAGCTCTTGCCGCACTTGGTCCGGGTCGAGCGGGCGCGGGATGAGCGACTCGTCGCGACCGTCGAGGTTGCCGTGGTCAAAGGGGTGGGTGGGCGCGAAGTTGGGGGGCAAGGGGATGTTCTTGTCTGCGTCGGCGGGGCCGTAACCTGTGGGCCAGAGCCGGGGATCGTGCGGCGCGGTGAAGTTGACGTGGAGGAAAAAGGGTTTCGCGGGGTCGCGCAGGTTTTGCAGCACGTCGATGGCGCCGTCCGCGATGTGGCGGCTGATGTCCGGGGTGAGGCCGATGCCCAGCTCCCGCTCCACGCTGCCGTCCTCCCGTTTGAAGGTCCAGCCGCGGTAGCCGGTGAGCGGCAGGCCGCGCAGGTCTTTTTCCGGCAGCGGTTCGCCGCGCGCGCCGCCGCTGGAGAAGTTTCGGTGCGTGCGGGTGTAGCCTTGGGTGTGCGGCTTGCCGTTGACGTGCCATTTGCCGAGGTGCCAAGTTTCATAACCGGCGTCTTGAAAGGCGGCGGGCAGCGTTTTGTGGGCGGGGTCGATCCCGGCCGCGGGATAGTCTTTCAGCGCGGTGAAAATGGGGCGGCCCGTCAGCATCTCGGAACGGCTGGCGAAGCAGATGGGATAACTGGCGTAGGCGCGGGTGAGGCGGAGGCCGGAGGCGGCCAAGCGGTCGAGATGCGGCAATGGCACGCCGGGCGTGTCTGGGCTTTGGTCGTCGGTGACGATGAAGAGGACGTTGGGCGGCGCTCCCGCCAGCGCGGCTGCCAGCGCCAGCCAGACGGTCAAAAAAGCTCTTTTCATGCTCCTTGTTAACCTCCGGCCACCCCGGTGATCTTTCATTCCGGGGGGATTCCGCGGCTTTCCACCCTTTCGTTCTTTATTTGTCAAAGCCGGGAAGCTGTTCTAGTCTGCCCGCCCTTTCGCCCGGGCGCGCCCGGACGATCCGCTTTTTTACCCGCCATGAACATCAACGTCGAACACCAGCCCAACTGCCGCGCCGTCATCCACCTGCATGCCTCCACGGAGGAAGTCGCCAAACACCGCAACGGCATCGTGGCCTACTACGCGCGCGGCATGAAGCTGCCCGGCTATCGTCCCGGCAAAGTGCCGCCCGCCATGGTCCTGAAACGCTTTGGCGAGGCCATCACCGAGGAGTTGGAGCGCCGGCTCGCCGGCGAGGCTTTGCAAACCGCCGTCAAAAACGAAGGACTGGACGTGCTCAACGTCATCGGTGTCACCGACAAACTGCTTCACGACACGGACGGCAGTTTTTCCTGCAACGTCGAGGTCAGCCTCGCGCCGAAATTCGAGCTGCCGGAGTACAAAGGCATCCCGGTGAAGCTGCCGCGCGTGGAGGTGACGGAGGCGGACATTGACCACGACCTGCTGCACCTGCGCGAGCGCTACCAGACCTACGAGGATGTGGAGCGTCCCGCCGCCTTGGGCGATGTCGCGGTGCTCGGTTACGAGGTTTTCCTCGACTCCCAACCCGTGGCCGAGGCCATTCCGGACGCGCCCGGCCACCTCAAAAACCTGGAGCAACAGTGGTTCCTGCTGGACGCGGAGGACGACTTCCTGCCCGGCTTTTACGCGGGCTTGACCGGGATCACCGCCAACGAGCAGCGCGACATCGATGTGACGCTGCCGGAGGACTTCGCCTTCGAATCCCTGCGCGGCAAGACCCTGCGCTTCCAGGCCGTCTGCTCCGCCGTGAAGGAAAAACGCGTGCCGGAGCTGGACGAGGACTTCATCAAGAAAGTCGGCGGCGAGGACATGACGCTGGAAGATTTGCGCCGGGAGGTGGAGGACGCCGTGCGCCGCCGCCGCGAGCAGGCGCGTGACACCAGCAAGACCAACCAAGTGCTGGAGCATCTGTCCACCAAGCTCGAGTTCGAGCTGCCGCAGGAAGTGGTGAACCGCGAGGCCCAGCGCCGCACCAACGACATCGCCCAGCGCGCCATGCAGCAGGGGGTCAGTTCGGAGGCTCTGATGAGCCAGCAGGACGCCATCCTCAACACCGCCACCCAGCAGGCGCGCCAGAACGTGAAGATCAGCTTCATCCTCGGCGAAGTGGCGCGTGCGGAGAACATCGCGGTGCCGGACGCGCAGCTTCAAATGACGCTGGCCCAGTTCGCCGCGCGCAGCGGGATGCCGGTGAAAAAATTCCTGAACCAGGCGCAGAAGCAAGGCTCCATCGACAGCCTGCGGGAGGACTTGCTGCTGCAAAACGCCATCGAGTTCCTCAAGGACAACGCCGTCGTCGAGGAGACCGACCCCGAGCCGGAGCACTGCGAGACGCACAACCAAGACGCTGAGGCGTGAGGTTTTTGAGACGCCGGGAAAGGAACTCTTGCGCAAGGCCGCCCGTGACTGCTACACTCCGCCCCCGCGTCGTGGCGCGAGCCGCTGGCTCGCCGCCCGCCCGCTCCGGCGGGCCAGCGGCTCGCCCCATGTCTTAACCCGCCCCACAACCCCAAACTCCACCCCACCATGAATCGTCGTCATTTCCTCGGCGCCAGCCTTGGCGCGTTCGGCGCCTCCGCGCTGCCTTTGCGCGCCATCGAACCGCTCAACCGTCCCGGCAAAAGCCGGATGCAGCTCGGCGTCGCCGCCTACAGTTTCCGCGAGTTTTTCCAGTGGAGCCGCGGCAAGGAGCAGCAGCCGAAGGAAGGCCGCAAGCCGTGGAGCATCCTCGACTTCATCGACTGGTGCGCGGATCACGACGTGCCCGGCGCGGAGGTCACCAGTTACTTTTTCCCGCCGGACGTGGATGACGCCTTTCTGCTGGAGGTGCGGCGGCGCGCTTACCTGCGCGGCGTCCAGCTCGCCGGCACCGCCGTGGGCAACAACTTCGCCCTGCCCAAAGGCGAGCGGCTCGATGCCGAGATCGCCGACGTGAAAAAGTGGATCGACCACTCCGCCGTCATGGGCGCGCCGCACATCCGCGTCTTCGCCGGTCCGGTGCCCAAGGACATCAGCATCGAGGAAGCCGTGGCGAACTGCACCGCCGCTTATCAGGAGTGTCTCGATTACGCCGGCAAAAAAGGCGTCTTCCTCGGCCTGGAGAACCACGGCGGCATCGTCGCCGAACCGGACAACCTCGTGCAAATGGTGCGCGCCGCGAACAGCCCGTGGGCGGGCATCAACTTCGACAGCGGCAACTTCCACACCGAGGATCCGTACGGCGATCTCGAAAAAATCGCCCCCTACGCCATCAACGTGCAGTTGAAGATGGTGGTGCGGCCCAAGGGCGTGGAGCGCAGCCAGCCGGGCGAGCCGACCGACATCCCGCGCCTGCTCGACATCCTGCGCCGGGCCAATTACCAGGGCTGGTTCACCATCGAGTTCGAGGAGAAAAAAGACCCCTTCGAGGAGCTGCCGAAGATCATCGAGCGCCTGCGCCCGCTGCTCGTAGCATAGGCTTCCAGCCTGTGGCGAGTAGCTCAGGCATTTTGCCTGAGGCCAGTCATGCAGGCTTTCAGCCTGCATGAGCGGGACGAGCTGTTTGCCCTTTAACCTGAAAAGGAAGTTGAGAGTCGAGAGTTGAGTGTTGATAGTTTAAAAATCAGCGGCTTACGCCGAAAGCTCCATTCACCCGAAGGGTGAGCGCATCCCTTGATGCCCGCCGCCAAACATCCGTGATATCCGTGGTTCTCACTTTCTCTGTGTTCCTCTGTGCCCTCTGTGGTTTTCATTCCCGTTTTGAGGTTTAACTCCGCGCCGCCTCCGCCCGCGGAAAAATGGGCGGGAACAGAGCCCCGCCCTCCAGGGGGGCAGGCGCTTGCAAAGCGCCTCTCCTTGTAGCACAGGCTTTCAGCCTGAGACGAGTCACCGCACCTCGAACGCGCCAAACTCCGCGAACACCTCGCGCGCCGGCCCCCAGGATTTGTCGTTACCGCCGTGAAAGGTGTTGAATAGCAGCGAGTCGATGGCATAGTCTGCCGTCTTGCGGAAGCGGAGGCCGGTTTTTTCCACTTGGAGTTCTTCGGCGGCGCCGGGCAGGGCAGTCCAGACGCGGACGGCGCCGTCCTTTTCTCCCGGCGTATTGATGCGCGCTTCGATGCGCACGGCCACCGGCACGCCGGCGGGAAAGCGAAAAGACTCGGAAAAGTCGAACTCATCCCCGTACTTCGCGGGCTGGTCCATGTGATAAACGTAAGCCTGGCCGCGGCCCTCCTTCCGCCACATCAACCGTACTGAAAACCCCTCCACACCACTCACGGCATCGCCTCCGGTGATGGTCTTCGGACCGCCACAGAGACCCGGCAGTTTGCCGCCCTTGTTGAAATCAAACCCCTCGTCAAACCGCACCGTGTAGCGCAGCTCCGCCACATCCCGCCGCGGGAACGGCATGCGCCAGCCGCCACCGCCCGCATCCGGGCCCACCACGCCTTGCGGATAACGCGTCCGCAGCCAGTGCCGCCCGTCCCGCTCCACCAGCGTGAACCGTCCCTCCGCCACACCATTCTCGAAACGGCAGCCCGGCCAGTCTTTCTTCCACTGCGCCACCGTGTAAGAACCGGCCCCGCCCGTCAGGTCAATCCGCAGCGGTTCCGCCGCCGTCAGCATTCCCGCCATCGACAACAGCATCAAAAACCCTTTCAATAACGACAAACAATAACGACTTCCCATGAAACCGAAACAGACAAGCGGCCCGGCCCGCCGCAAGCAAGAAAAGCAAAAACAAACGCCGGGACACTCCCGCTCCGGCGGCAAAAAAACAGCGCCGCCTCCCGCCGCGTCCTCGTCCTTTGAGGAAATCATCCTCCAGCGACTGGCCCGCAAAGACTACCGGCCCACCACCTCCGAGGTGCTCATCACCCTGCTCTCCATTTCGGAAAAGGATCGCCGCGCCTTTCTGGAAGCGCTAGCTGGCCTCGAAAAACAGGGCCGCATCGTCCGCACCAAAAACAACCGCTACATTGAGGCTGAAGAAGCCGACCTCGTGCCCGGCATCATCCAGATCACCCGCCAGGGCCGCGGCTTCATGCAGCCGGACGCGCCCGGGCTCAAAGAAATCGCCATCCCCGGCCACGCCACCGGCACCGCCATGCACGGCGACCGCGTGCTCGTGCGCCGCGACGTGCGCCCCGCCGCCCCGCGCGCAAAAGCCGCCGCTCCTGCCGCGCCGGAGGATGCCCTCACCGGCGCCGTCGTCCGCATCCTCGAGCGCAAGCGCATGCGTGTCGTCGGCACCTTGGCGCGCGGGCCGCGTTTTTTGCACGTCGTCCCGGACGATCCGCGCATGCAGCATCACATCGTCGTGCCGCCGCCCAAGGACGTGGGCCGGCCCGCGCAAGAGGGGGACAAAGTGGTGGTCGAAATCCTCGCCTGGGAGGATCGCCACTCCAGCCCGGAGGGCGAGGTCATCGAAGTGCTCGGCGCGCCGGATCAGGAAGGCGTCGATATGCTCTCCGTGCTGCGGCAGTACGACCTGCCGCTGTCCTTCCCGCGCCCCGTGCTGGATGAGGCTCGCGCCATCGCCGACGCCCACGCCGAGTGCGTCGCGGATGACGCGGAGTTGAAACAGCGCGTCGATTGCCGCGCCCATCCCGTCATCACCATCGACCCCGACGACGCCAAGGACTTCGATGACGCCATCTGCGTCCAACCCGCCGGGAGTGACCAGTGGCGGCTCTGGGTTCACATCGCCGACGTCTCCCACTACGTCCGCCCCGGCACCGGGCTGGACCAGGAGGCCCAGCGCCGCGGCAACTCCACCTATCTCGTGGACCGCGTCATCCCCATGCTGCCGGAGGCGCTCAGCAACGAATTGTGTTCGCTCAAACCTAACGTGGAGCGCCTCACCAAATGCGTCGAATTCCTGCTCGACGCCAAAGGCCGCGTGCTCAACGCCAAGTTTTACCCCGCCATCATCCGCTCCCAGCGCCGTTTCACCTATCAGGAAGCGCTGACCGTGATCGAAGCGGAAAAACCCACGGACGCCCTGGAGGAAATGCTGCTTCAGACTCACCACCTCGCCCAGCATATCCGCCGCGCCCGCTTCAAGAACGGCTCCCTCGACCTCGACTTCCCGGAAAACAAAATCCGCCTCGACGAGCGCGGCCGCCTCCTGCGCATCGACCGCATGGAAAACGACGTTTCCCACCAGCTCATCGAGGAATTCATGCTGCTGGCCAACGAAGCCGTCGCCGCCCGGCTCATGAAAATGAACCGCCCCGCCGTCTATCGCATCCACGAAGCGCCAAAGGAGGAAAAGCTTGCCGAATACCGCGAACAAGTCCTCTCCCACCATGTGCCCTGCGGCAACCTAACCAAGCGCGAGGAAATCCAAAAGCTGCTGCGCCGCCTCTCCACCCTGCCCATCGGCCCCGCCTTGAAGATCGGCTTCCTGCGCAGCCTCATGCGCGCCCGTTACGCCGTGGAACCGCTCGGCCACTACGGCCTCGCCAAGGAAAAGTACACCCACTTCACCTCACCCATCCGGCGTTACGCCGACCTCATCGTCCACCGCGTGTTGTTCGACAACGCGCCCGCGCCCGCCGCCCGCATCGCCAAGCTCGCGGACCATATCAGCATCACCGAGCGCAACTCCGCCGACGCCGAGCGTGACAGCCGCGACGCCAAACTCTACGCCCATCTGGAGGCCCAGCTCGACGCCGGCCAGCCGGAGATTTACGACGCCCTCGTCACCGAAGTGCGAAACTTCGGCTTCTTCATCGACGTCACCCGCCTCGGCATGAGTGGTCTCGTCCACCTCTCCGCCATCCCGGACGACTTCTTCATCTTCGACCCCGAGCGCGCCACCCTCACCGGCCGCCAAACCCGCCGCGTCATCCGCCTCGGCGACAACGTGCGCGTCCAGATCCACCGCGTGGACCGCTCCAAAAAGCAGGTCGATTTCCGGCTCGAAGGCGAAGCCCCCGCCACCAAACGCCACCAAAACCGCAGCCGGAACCAAGACAAACCGGAGCACCGCCCCCGCAAACCCCAGCGCTCCGCCAAAAAAACCGCCCGCCGCCAATAAACCTCAAAACGGGAATGAGGAAGACAGAAAATCAAGAAAAGGAGTGGAAATACAAGCGCTGGCGAATTTTCGAGCCTTCACTCAAAGGAGAAGCTGGCCACTCTGCCAGAGCAGTCCCTTCCCTATCCCTTTTCCTGCCTGCCTGTTTTCCTTATTCACGAATCTAGGATAAACGGAGCACCCCGTGCCAAGCGCGGCTCCGAGCCCGCCCCGCCCATCCGCCGGTAGGGATGCGTTGGGCGCGTCCCATTTTTTTTGCGGGCGGAGGCGGCGCGGAGCTTCCTGGCGTGTCACCGCACCGGCAGAGCTCCGCGCCACCCCACCGCCTCCACCCCCCGCGAAGATCAGGAACGCGCACAGCGCGTCCCTACCGGGACCGCCGATCCGCAACATCCGCTTGAATTGGCCGCGTTCCGCAGCCAAACACTCTGCGGCGCTTTCCCGCGCCAAGGATCAACCTCCCAATCCCCAACCCCCATCCACCGACCATGACTCCCCAACAGAAAGCCGAAAGCCTGGGCCTTGTTTTTGAAAAAACCGCGCCGGGTTATTTGAACCTTTGCATCCGCAGCGGCTCCCAGCTCATCACCTCCGGCCATGTCAGCGATCTCAAGGGCAAGCTGGGCGCGGACGTGACCACAGAGCAGGGCTATGCCGCCGCGCGCAACTGCGCGGAAAAAATCCTGCGCTCGGTCTGGGACACGCACGGCACGCTGGACGGGCTGCGCGTCATCAAGGTGCTGGGTTGCGTGAACTCGACGCTCGATTTCACCGAGCAGCATCTCGTCATCAACGGCTGCTCCGACCTGCTGCACGAAGTCTTCGGCAAGGACGGGGACGGCTACCACGCGCGCAGCGCTCTCGGTTTCGTCCAACTGCCCACCGGCGCGGCGGTGGAGGTGGAGGCGATTTTTGAGATCAAGGCGTGAGGCCTCCTCTGCCTTGTGGCGCGAGCGTCAGCCAAGGAGGGGCGCTTTGTAACCGCCTGCCCCTTGAACCTAAAAGCGGGGTTGATGGTTGAAAGTTGATGGTTGATAGACTGAAAATGAG
>CAZNKC010000144.1:0-14010 GCA_964573315.1 uncultured Verrucomicrobiaceae bacterium
CTAAAACGCGAACAACGAACAGCCCCCTGTTAGGCAGCACCCACAAAGACCGTTATCCCAAAGCCATGCGTCTCCCCCTTTGCCTCCTCCTCGCCGCCTTCACCGCGACCGCGCACGCCCAACTCCCAGGCACCGCGCCGCTCGCGCCGCACGAAGACCGCAGCGCGGCGATGGTCGCAGGCATTGACCGCTTCGTCACCCGTCTCACCGAACAAACCGCCGCCGCCCGGCCCGAGCGCTGGAAGCAATCCACCACCGACTCTCACCGCGCCCACCTCCGCGAAATCATCGGCTCGGTTGACCCGCGCGTGTCGCCCGTCAGCATGGACCTCGTCGCCGGCCTCGACGCGCCCGCGCTCGTCGCCGAAACCGGTCAAGTCACCATCCACCGCGTCCGCTGGCCCGTGCATGACGGCACTTTCGGCGAAGGCCTGCTGCTCACGCCAAAAGACACCGCCCCCATCGCCCGCCTCATTTTCATCCCCGACCCTGCCCAGACCCCGGAGGAACTCCTCGGCCTGCAAACCGGCTCCAAAGCCCGCAACGTCTTCCTCACCTCCGGCTGCCAGATTCTCGTCCCCGCCCTGCTCAACCGCGACACCGCCTTCTCCCGCAGCGACGCCCTGAACCGCGCCGCCGCTGTCAGCCATCGCGAGTGGATTTACCGCCAAGCCTTCATCATGGGCCGCACCCCCATCGGCTACGAAGTCCAAACCATCGAAGCCGCCATCGACTGGATGGCCGCGCAGCCGGAGGAAAAACCCATCTCCCTGCTCGGCTTCGGCGAGGGCGGCCTCATCGCCCTCCACACCGCCGCGCTCGACACCCGCGTCCACTCCGCGCTCGTCGGCGGCCACTTCGGCCCGCGCGAAGGCCTGTGGAGCGAACCCATCGAGCGCAACGTGCAACGCTATGTCCGCGAATTCGGCGACGCCGGCGTCGCCGCGCTCATCGCGCCGCGCGCACTCGTCATCGAAAACGTCCACTTCCCCGCCCTGCCCCCGCCCGTTGAGGCACGCGGTCGCATCATCGCCGCGCCGGGAAAAATCACCGCCTTCACCCTCGATCAAGTCGAAGCCGAGGCCGCCCAAGCCCGCGCCCTCGCCGCCACGGACGCGGACTGGCTTCACGTCTTCCCCAAAGGCGACGCCCAAGCCATGATGCCCGTGCTGTTCCCGCCGGAAACACTCGCCGAACTCGCCCGCCGCCCCCGCAACCCGCCCGCCGATCTCCCGCAAGCCGACCACAGCGCCTTCGCCGCCGCCCGCCAGCAGCGCCTCGTCAAACAATGGTCCGCCCACACCCAGCGCCTCCTCGTCAGCGCCGAGCAGCACCGTGAAGAAGCCTTCTGGAAAAAACTGCCGCTTGACGGCGAGCCGGCTTTCACCGCCCACATCGAAACCGAACGCACCCACTTCTGGAACGACGACATCGGCCGCCTGCCCGACCCCGATCAACCCGTCAACCCGCGCTCCCGCCTCATCCGGGAAACGGACAAAGCCGTCATCCACGAGATCGAACTCGACGTCTGGCAGGATGTCACCGCCTGGGCCTGGATCGCCCTGCCGAAAGACCTCAAGCCCGGCGAGAAACGCCCCGTCATCGTCTGCCAGCACGGACTCGAAGGCCTGCCCGAGCACTGCTATGAAACCGACCCCGATACCCGCGCCCACACCGCCTACAAAGCCTTCGCCCTGCGGCTCGCCGAAGAAGGCTACATCACCGTAGCCCCGCACAACCCCTACCGCGGCGGCGACGCCTTCCGCGTCCTCCAGCGCAAGCTCAACCCGCTCGGTCTCACCCTTTTCTCCGTCATCACCGGCCAGCATCAGCGCCTGTTGGAATGGCTGAACGCGCAGCCCTTCACCGACCCCGATCGCATCGCCTTTTACGGCCTCAGCTACGGCGGCAAATCCGCCATGCGCATCCCCGCCGTCCTGCCCGGCTACTGCCTCTCCATTTGCTCCGGCGACTTCAACGAATGGGTGCGCAAAAACATGAGCACTGATATGCGCATGAGTTACGTCTTCACCGGCGAGTATGAAATCTGGGAGTGGAACCTCGCCCACACCTGCAACTACGCCGAAATGGCCGCCCTCATCGCCCCCCGCCCCTTCATGGTCGAGCGCGGCCACAACGACGGCGTCGGCCTCGACGAATGGGTCGCCTACGAATTCGCCAAAGCCAATCGTCTCTACAGCAAGCTCGGCCTCGCCGACCGCGCCACCATCGAGTACTTCGACGGCCCCCACACCATCAATGGCGTCGGCACCTTCCACTTCCTCAACCACCACCTGCGCCGCCACCCGTAGTGGCGGGCGACTCGCCCGCCACTTCCCCGTGACCGGCAAAACACGCATTCCCACGTTGCCTTGAGGGTTCGTTCCCATTACAATGCCCAATATGATCCTTTTCAACCGCATCACCCAAGACCCGCTCATCATGGGAGGGAAGCCCTGCATCCGCGGTATGAGAGTCACGGTGGGCACAGTGGTCGGGCTTGTTGCCACCGGACACTCGCACGAAGAAATTCTGCGCCTGTACCCGTGTTTGGAAAAAGAAGACATCGATCAAGCGCTCTCTTACGCGGCTTGGCGTGTCGAAGAAAGGGAGATCGACTTGGCTTTGGCGTGAAGCTGGTGCTGGATATGAACCTTTCACCCGAATGGGTGCCTCTGCTGCGCCGGCATGGCATTGAAGCCATCCACTGGTCTTCCATCGGAGCCTGTACCGCTCCCGATCACGAAATCATGGCTTGGGCGCGCGAAAATGATGCGGTGGTATTCACACATGACCTGGATTTCGGCTCTCTTCTTGCGCACACCCAGGCTGGCCGCCCCAGCGTGATTCAAGTCCGCACGCAAAATGTCACCCCGCATCATTTGGGTGATCTGATCTTGAATGCACTGAATGCCTGCCGGAGCGCCCTGATCCAAGGAGCCTTGGTCACCGTTGATGAAGCCAAATCACGAGTGCGCATCCTGCCCATTCGGCGAGAGTCCTCTCCGTAAATCTGCCTCCCCAGCAGCCGAGCCGGTCACCCCCTCCCCCGGATTCGATTGCCAATCGAATCCACACCCGCCCCGATTTGCCATCGACACCCGCGTCTCCATCCGCTATCTTTTGGCCTCATGAAAGCGAAAGCCGCCGCCACGGCCCTGCTGCTGCTCCTTCCGGCCAGCCTCGCCATCTTCCCCCGCATCCAGGCGCAGGAATCGCAGACCGGGATGCAGACCCGCGTCTTTCGCCTGCCTTTCGTTTCTCCCAACGACCTGCTGCTTGCCGCCTCCGACCTCCCCGCCGGGCTGTGCAGCTACGCCTATCCGGAAACCGATTTCCAAAAACCGAAGCTCCCCCCCGATCCCTTCGAAGCCCCGCCCTCGCCTCCGGCATATTCCGACCCCTTCGGCCCTCCCCCTCCCGCCGAGCCACGCCCAACCATCCAAGACGTCCTGCAAAAAATCGGCATCCCGTTTCCCGCCGGAGCCTACGCTTGGCTGGATTGGGAAAACCGCGCGCTGGTCGTTCACCATACCGACGCCATGCTCGAGATGGTGGGGCATTGGCTCGATATTCAGGAGCGCGATATGCAGCCCTGTGTCATTGCCATCACCACCCACTGTCTCGAACTGCCTGCCGCAAGACTCCCCGAACTGACCGCCGCGTCCGGCCACTCGCACGACGAGAAACCAGCCCTCACCCGCTTGCTGGACGAAGCCGCGAAACCCGGCTCCGCCATCAAGCTCGTCCACGCCACCTTTCACGAAACAAAATCCGGCCAGCTCAGCACCCTCACCAGCGCCGCGAAATTCAACCACACCCGCAACCTCGCCCTCGACGCCAAGCAACAAGCCACCGTCGAATCCACAACACAGCCTCTCGGCTTGCAGCTAGATTTCGACCCCACGCTGTCAAGTGATGGCGACATCATCCACCTCAATCTTTCGCACGCACTCACCCGGAATACGGACCAGTCCCAGAACGGCATCACCGCCACCCCCATCGGCGGCATAGCGCTTTCCTGGCCCATGCCCGGCGTGCATGAGGAGCGTTCCGTGACCTCCCTCACCCTGTGGTCAGGCCATCCCCGACTCGTCAGCCATTGGAGTTCCAAAGATCATCCATCTACCATCCAAGCCCTTTTCATCACCGCTCACGCCGTACGCCAGCAACCCACCGTTCCCGATCTGCCAGCGGATTTCAAAGCCACGGCCAAACCAACCTCCTTCATCACAAAGACCTTCCCCTTTGGCCCGATTTGGGAAGCTTGGGAATACATGCTCGACGGCATGATTCCCGATCAACCGCTTCGTCAGGCAGGCATCGTGCTGCCCAAAGGCAGCACCGTCAGCCACGACAAAAAGAGCGACACCTTGACCATCCACACCACGCGCGCGGTGATGAGTCTTGTGGAAGCCTGGCACCGAAGCGAAACAAACATGTCTCCCCTCACCACCTCCTTCACCCTGGAAACCCTCCGCGTCCCAGCCTCAACAGCCCATCCGCTGCTGCTGGAAGCCGCCCCTCTCAGCGACCACTCGCCGCTTCTGGCCCGGTTGCAGGCCGCCGCCTCCGAAGGCGACGCGCAGCGGGTCGCCTTCGCCCGGATTGAAGCCAGATCCTGCCAGCAAACGAGCATCGAAACCGTCCTGAACCGGCAGCAACTCGCCAGCCTCGCCTGGAAAAGCGACAGCCGCCCCGCGCTGAAAACCGCCTTCACCCCCTGCGGCCTGCGCCTTCATCTTGATCCGACAATCGGCATCGATGCCTTCACCATCGACGTCACCTGCCACCTTGAACGCCATCTCGGTCCGCCCCAGGAACGCCTGGAACATCATCGCCATCCCGCCAACTCCAACGGCTTCCACATGCCCTACGACACCCTCCGCGTCAGCGAGACCAAAACATCGGGCATCTTCATGGATGGAGCCGCCAAAATCATCTCGGCAGAATGCCCCGTGAACGAGCATGGCGATCTCATGGCGGACGTGCTCGATCTCTCCTTCCTCACCTGCCGGATCACCCGGCATCATCCCCGGCCTCCGGAGCCTCATCATCACTCCGTGCCAGAATCCCTCGCCGCCTTGCTGCCCAAAGCTCCGGCCACGGCCCCTGAAATGGAAACAAGGGCCTTCCGTGTGCCTCCTGATTTTTTGATGAGCCATCCGCCTTTCTCTGATAGGAACACACCACGAACCGCCCGCGAAATCCTGGAAGAACAAGGCATCATTTTTCCCGAAGGCAGCGCGGTGGTGTTTGATTTGAAGTCAAGCCAGCTTGTTGCCAGGAACACCGCTGACAATCTGGACCAGATCGAAGCCTACATCGGCTGGCCTTGTTGTCACTCTCCAAAGACCGTGCTCTTGCAGCTTCATCTTTTCCAAATCAACGGCAGCGAACTGAGCGCCTTCATCCCGGCAAACGACGCGTCCGACGATCACACCCCCGTCCTCCGCAAATTGCGCAAAGCCGCAAAGAACGGCCAAGCGCAACGGCTCAACAGCCTTTCCCTCACCGCTTCAAACGGCCAGCGTGCCGTCATGGAACAAACCCGCAACACCCCCACTTTGAGCCAAATCAAAGTCAAACCCGACGGCGCGCCGGAGCTGCTGCGCGAGGATCATCCCGCGGGCACGCGTTTTGAAATCGACCCGGTGCTCGGCGGCGACGGCCAAACTCTGGATCTCACCTACACGCTCGAACACCACTTCGCCCCGCCCGCGACGCGCAGCATCAACCTCGCCGCTCCCGAAGACCCGCCCATCGCCATTCCGCTCACCGATTTCCACGTCGAAAAAACCGCCGGCGGCCTCACCCTGATCGCCGGCACCGCCCGCGTCCTCGCCATCTGGAAACCCGCCGGCCACCCCGAATTCGAGGGAAAAGACCTCCTCCACATCGCCATCCTCGAAGCGCAGGTCGAGTAAAAGAACCACGCCTCTCCGCATCACCGTAGCACAGCCCGTCCCGGCTGTGTGTGTCGCGGGCGTCCCGCCCTGCGACAGCCGTTATGACGGATAAGCTCCAAGCACCCGTCTTCACGAATCAGCGCGGGACTTGGCAAGTCCCGCTCCTTGTCTCCCATACCTCCATCCCGTTAATCCTGTAATCCTGTCAATCCTGTCTAAAAACGAAACCCAACCCTCAGACCAACTCTTCGAGGACGAGGCCGATCCCCCCATCCCCATTCCCCTGTCATCCCCTCCCCCCGATTCGATTGCCAATCGAATCCACGCCACCCGCCGCTTTTTTGCCAAAAGCGGTTGCCAGTCCGCCGCAAGCCTCTTTATGCTTGCCGCGTTTCTTTCTTCCTCATACCCATGAAAAAATACAACGTCGGCATCATCGGATACGGCTGGGCGGCCACGGCGCACATTGACGCCATCAACGCCACCCAGCAGGCACAAGTCACCGCCATCTACTCCTCCCGCCCCCTGGACAGCGCGGAACTCAGCGCCAAACACGGCGGCAGCATCACCGCCTACCAAAGCGTGGACGAAATGCTGGCCAATCCCGACATCCACGTCGTCGATATCACCTCCTACCCCAGCCAGCACCGCGACCAAGCCGTGGCCGCCGCCAACGCCAAGAAACACGTCATCCTCGAAAAACCGATGGCCAACTCCCTCCAGGAAGTACGGGACATCGCCGCCGCCGCCAAGGCCAACGGCGTCAAAGGCTGCGTCTGCTTCGAGTGCCGTTTCTCCGGCCAGTTCATCGGCACCAAGGCCCTGATCGACGAGGGCCTGCTCGGCACGCTCCATTACGGCGAAGTCGATTACTACCACGGCATCGGCCCCTGGTACGGCCAGTTCCGCTGGAACACCGGCAAAAAAGACGGCGGCAGCGCCCTGCTCACCGCCGGCTGCCACGCCCTCGACGCCCTCCTGCTCTGCATGGGCAACGAAGTCGAATCCGTCACCAGCCTCTCCACCAAATCGAAGAGCGACATCTTCGCCCCCTACGAGTACGACACCTCCAGCGTCACCCTCTTGAAATTCAAAAACGGCTCCGTCGGCAAATGCGCCGCCATCGTCGATTGCCTCCAGCCCTACTACTTCCACACCCATCTCGTCGGCAGCCAAGGCTCCGTCCTCGACAACAAATTCCACTCCAACAAACTGAAAACCCACAAAGCCGCCTGGAGCAATCTCTCCATGAAGATGCTCGACAGCGGCGACGTCAGCGACCACCCCTATCAAACCCAGTTCCAGGAATTCTTCGACGCCCTCGACGAAGACCGCGACATGAAGTGGACCAGCTTCGAGGAATCCCTCAAATCCTTCGAAATCATCTTCGCCGCCGACCGCAGCGCCGAACTCGGCGGCCAGCCCGTCCGCCCGGAAGACCTCTGATCCACCCATGGCGCGGCCCCCCCGGCCCGCGCCCCATTCGTCCTCGTCCTCGTCCTCGTCCTCGTCCTCGTCCTCGTCATTCGTCATTCGTCATTCGTCATTCCCAAATCCCAAATCCTAATTCCTAATTCCTAAATTCCATGCCCTCCGTCCTAGCCCTCTTCGCCCACCCCGACGACATCGAATTCGTCGCCGCCAGCACCATGCTGCTGCTGGCGGAGCGCGGCTGGGATCTGCATTACATGAACCTATGCAGCGGCAACGGCGGCTCCGTGGAAATGGACGGCCCCACCACCGCCCGCACCCGCCTCGCGGAAGCGCAGGAAGCCGCACGCATCCTCGGCGCCGCGTTTTACCCTCCCATCTGCGACGACCTGGAACTCACCTACACCGTGCCGCTGCTGCGCAAAGTCGCCGCCGTCGTCCGCCAAGCCAAACCCTCCATCGTGCTCACGCACTCGCCGCAGGATTACATGGAGGATCACATGGCCGCCTGCCGCCTCGCCGTCACCGCCGCCTTCATGCACGGCATTCCCAATTTCCCGACCGACCCGCCGGTGGACGCCTTCTTCCATGACGTGACCGTCTATCACGCCATGCCGCACGGCCTTTGCGATCCCCTGCGCCGCGCCATCGACGCCGGGCTGTACGTCAACACCGCCTCCGTCCATGCCCGCAAACGCGAAGCCCTTGCCGCCCACGCCAGCCAGAAAAACTGGCTCGATGTCTCTCAGGGCATGGACTCCTATCTCGTCTCCATGGACGAAGCCGCCGCCGCCGTCGCCAAACGCGCCGGACGTTTCGACCTCGCCGAAGGCTGGCGCCGTCACCTCCACCTCGGCTTCAGCGCCCAGGACATCGACCCCCTCGCCGAAACCCTCGGCGATCTCTCCTGGGTCAACCCCGCCTACGAAGCCCGGCTCAATCCATTCCCGCACTGATTACTTCTGAATAACTTCGCTATCGTCTACCAACGATCCTGCTATTCTCCCCTTCCCTCCGTCTCCCCCTCTCTCCTTCCCCGCCTACCGCCCACCGAACCATGCCCCTCATCATCAACGGCGAAGAAATCGACGAAGACATCATCGAAGCCGAATTCCGCCAAATCAAAGGCCACTACGAGCGCACCCTCCAGGTGGCCTGCTGCGAGCGCGACCCCGAATTCCGCGGCTACGCCAAGGACAACATCACCTCCCGCGCCCTGCTCAATCAGGAAGCCAAAAAGCGTTTCCCTGAAATTTCCGAGGAGGAAATCACCGAGCGCCTGCAAAAACTCATCGCCGACGCCGGCGGCGAAACCCAGTTTTATCTCAACATCGGCCTCGGCGTAAAAGACGAGCAAGCCGTGCGCCCGAACGTCGCCAACGGCGTACGCCTCGACAAAATGCTGGCCGAAATCTACCAGCCCGAGCCTGCATACAGCGACGACGAACTGCGTGCCTGGTATGACTCCCACCTCGAACTGTTCATGACCGACGAGGAAATCCGCGCCGCGCACATCACCAAAAACCTGCAAGGCACGCAAAGCCGCGAGGAAATCTTCAAACACCTGCGTGAAGTCCGCAGTGAACTCCTGTCCGGCGCCGATTTCCTCGCCGTGGCCGAACGCGAACGCAGTGCCGAACAGCAGCAGATCGACCTCGGCTGGTTCAAGCGCGGTGAGTTCATGGAGGAGTTCGAGGTCATCGCCTTCTCCATGAACGAGGGCGAGATCAGCCCCGTCTTCACCACCCAGCTCGGCCTCCACCTCTGCACCGTCCTCGGCCGCAAAGCACCCGAACCCAAACCTTTCGAGGAAGCCAAGCCCGACGCACAGCGCCGGATGCTTGATGAGTACCGCGACAAAAAATTCAACGCCTTCCTGGAGCAACTGAAAGCCTCCTCCGTCATCGAAGACACCGAGCCGGAAGACGAATGGTCCCCGCATCAGCACTGACCGGACGCGGCATCCTGCCCGTATCTTGAAAGCGGGGCAATCATCCCAATTGTCGTCTGATTGAGCGCAAGCACGAATCAGGGCACGCCGCTCAGCACCCTGTATTTTTTGTCGAGCAGTTCCGCACTGAGCACTACCTCACCGTTTTGGTTGATGATCTGGCCCAGCCCTTTGCCACCGGCGCCGGTTTTGTCCAGGGTTGGAGGCAGGCTCATTTTGCTCCAGCCGCGCCAACTGCCTTTGCGCAAGACCATTCCAGGCAAGCGGAGAGATTTCAGGCTGCTGCTGTCGCCAAAGCTGGTGACGCCGGTGAAAAGAGCTTGATTGCGAGAGGACGCGCCGGTCAACGAGCACAGCGCCACGTAGTGTCCATTTTCAGGCGCCACGTCCACGCGCTGGATGACTCGCACGCGCGGGGCATCCGCGCCTTCCACGAACTGCCCTTCCCTCAGCAAAACTTGCAGATCGCCGGGCATGTCCCGATCCCACAGCAGCAAGGCGAGGTCGTTGGCACTGTTGACGCCCGGGCCGCTGAGCTTCACCAGCAACACGGCCTGCATGCCGGCCGCGGGCCAGAAGCCAAGGAAGCGGGCAATTTTAATGCCCGGCTGATAAACCCAATCCACTTTCGCTTCCTGTCCTTTGCGCGCGATCAAATGCCGGCCATTTTCATGCCACAAGCCCTCGTTGCTCCTGGCGGTCACACCCTCGCCACGGAAGCTGGCGCGGTAAATCATATCTCCATCGCAACTCATGCTTTCCGCAAAAAAAGTCCTGTACATGGCGCCAATAAAAGCCGTGCCCGGCGCGCTGCCATGCTGCAACGCTATCATGAAGTCCATGGAGGCCGGGCCGGCATAAGGCAGAGAGAAAAGCGCCTGATTGGCGATGGGACTGCCAACGGGAAACACCATTGCCGGGAAACCCACTTTGTCGGCTTCCCGGCTTGCCGCCACCCTGGTGGAGATTTGGCCGAGATCGTAGAAATCATTGAAGCTGTCTCCCTCACGAAAAACCTGCCCGACAGGCCCGCCGCCATGGTTGAAGAAAGCGATGGCGCTGTCGTTGGAGAATGCGCCGCCCGCCTTCGGGAATCGAACATTCAAGGCAATGTAATCCCTCCCGCTTTGCGCGATCTGGACAAAGTTCTTGATCGTTTGGCCGCTGACAAAACCGCCGGTGCGGGTGATTTCTTGCCGGCCAATGTATGACCCATAGCAGTAAGGATAGCTCAACAAGGTTTGATTGCTCCCGAATCCGTTCATCTCCGTGTGGATAAGGGCAAAGTTTGGGTGGTTGCTCCAGGTGCCGAGGAACTTGGTGGCCTTGTTATACGGCCAACTGGAATTCACCTCATCCCAGAAGCGCACCACCAGCCTCAGATCGCCGGGAAGATCGCTCCAAACTCCGCGATTGCTGTTTATGGCGCCAAGTCCCGATAGAGTGGCTTGGAAGATGACCTCGCCATCGGGATTGATATAGGCGCTGGAAAAAGCCTTGAAATAGGCGTTCGTCGCCTCGGGGGCGAGCTGGCCTTTGATCGCCACTTGGCTCAATCCCAGAGGTTGAAAATGCGGGCCAAAGCGATATGCCGATCCGGAATCGGGGCCGTTGGTGGAGTTGCCAGGCGCTCCAGCCAGCGCATGACTGCCATGCGCCGCAACACTGAAGCCCGTCTTGTGATAGCCGGAGTACCTGTCCTGACGACCGCCGAGAATGCCGCTCACCACGACGGCGCCGGCATCCGGGATATGGGGGGCGCTAGTGTCATGAAACGGCGCGCCCACGACGGTGAAGCCGTCGCCCATCGCCACGCTGGAACCGAATTGGTCGCCCGCCATGCCGCTGTCATCGCTGATCTTGCGCCGTTGCTGGCCTGTGCGCGCGTCAAAAACATAGGCGGCGCCGGCATCCATTCCTCTTTCGTTGTCGTTTTTCGGCGCGCCGATGAGGGCATGATGACCACTCAGCGCCACACTGGTGCCGAATTCGTCACCAGCCGCGGCGTCGGTGGCGGTGAGTTTGTTCAGTTGGGTGGAAGAGGCGATGCGCGCGTGGAAAAAGTAGGCTGCGCCGCTGTCGTTGCCTGCATCATCGCCCTTGGGAGCGCCAACCAGGGCGAATTCGCCGTTGAGCGCCACACTGTGACCGAAATCGTCACCCGCAGCGGTATCGTCACCGATGAGTGAGGTCAACACGGATCCGCTGCGCGCATCGAACAACCAAGCCATACCTTTGCCATTAGCTCCCGGCGCTCCCACCAGGGCGAACTCGCCGCTGAGCGCCACGCTCCAGCCGAACCTACTCCAGATGACGGCGGCAGGATTGTCGAGTTGCCTGATCAGCTTGCCATTGCGCGTGTCAAACACATAGGCTTTGCCGGCGAGGTAGTCAGGCTGCGGCGCCCCGATCAGGGCGAGATTGCCGCTGAGAGCCACACTCCAGCCGAACCCGTCACCCGCCGCCGTGTCAGGAGCAGTGAGCTTGCGCAGATAGCGGCCCGTGCGCGCGTTGAAGAGATGCGCCGCGCCGGCATTCGATCCGAGATCGTCATTGCCCGGCTCCCCGACCAGGATGAATCTGTCCGACATTGCCACCGCGTTGCCAAATTGATTGTCTGGCTGCGGAGTCTTGGGGAAAAGATTGAATTGCGCCCGCGCAGACGGGACGGCGCCAACCAGCATCCATAAGATGAAACTCAGCCATGCCAAAGCTCGACCAAGCAGTGGAACGGAAGGTGTTTTCATGAGAAATTTAAATAAAAATAAGAGAAAATGGCAGGGAGGTCAATAAGGTAGGCGAGGTGAAATTCCAGCCCGTTCGTGTTCCTTCGTCCATCAACGGAATTCCCTCCTTCCTCCACCATGCGCGCCCTTTCCCTCATTCAGCCGCGGACGCTTGAATTCATCGATGCGCCCGCCCCCGGCGCCCCCGCCGTCAGCGAGGTTCTTGTTGCCGTCCGCGCCGTCGGCATCTGCGGCACGGACATCAGCGGTTATTTGGGCAAAATGCCCTTCATCCAGTGCCCGCGCATCCTCGGCCACGAACTCGGCGTGGAAATTCTCGCCGTGGGCCAGGGCGTGCCGCACCTCAAACCCGGCGGCCATTGCAGCGTGGAGCCGTATCTGGACTGCGGCCAGTGCCACGCCTGCCGCCAGGGCAAGACCAACTGCTGCGAGCGACTGGAAGTGCTCGGCGTGCATCGCGACGGCGGTCTGTGCGAGAAACTGCTGCTGCCCGCCCGCAAGCTGCATCCCTCCGCGGCGCTTAGCTTCGAGCAGCTCGCGCTCGTCGAAACCCTCGCCATCGGCTGTCATGCCGTGGACCGGGCCGGCATCTCGGAGAACGACGACGCACTCGTCATCGGCGCCGGCCCCATCGGACTAAGCGTCATCGAATTTGCCCGGCTGCAAACCCCGCGCCTGCGTGTCGTCGAAACCAACGCCCGCCGCCGCGCCTTTGTGGAAGCCCATTACCCCGGCGTCGAGGTACTCGAACTGCCGCCGCTCAACGAACCCGCGCAGGTGGTCTTTGACGCCACGGGTCATCCCGCCGCCATGGCCGCCAGCCTGTCGCTTGCCCGCTTCACCGGGCGCGTTGTCTTTGTCGGCATCACCAAAGAGCCGGTGCCGCTGGATGATCCACTGTTTCACCGCCGGGAACTCACCCTGCTGGCCTCCCGCAACGCCCCGGCCGCCGATTTTCCGCGCATCATCGCCTTGATCGAGTCCGGGAGAATCGACACCCGCCCCTGGATCACGCATCGCGGCGGCCTCGACGAACTGCCCGCCCTGATGCCGGAGTGGGTCAAGCCGCAGACCGGCGTGGTGAAGGCCGTGGTTGAACTGGCCGCGCGCTGAACGCCGGTCAAATTTGGAGTGCGCCGGTTTCCGGCGCTTTGGATTGAGCGGGATAACCCCAACCCAAAATGGCGGCCTACGGAACACACGGAATACCCGGAATTTGAAGGATGGTGGCACAAATGGAGGTTCACCCAAAAAGGTGAGAGCCGTTTTCAGCAGGCCGGCTTTTCTTTCCGTTTATTCCGCGCATTCCGTAGGCCCTCATTTTCCTTTTCCGCAGCGCCAAACCGATCCGAATCCAAAGCCGCGCCAAGCGCAGCACTCCAAAAAAAGACACCCCCCGCCTTTTTCAAAGCGGGGGGTGTAATACTCTGGCAACGTCCTACTTTCGCAGAGCCTATCGCCCAACTATCATCGGCGCAACGGTGTTTCACTTCCGTGTTCGGAATGGGAACGGGTGGTGCCACCGTGCCATGATCACCAGACGGGGTTGCACGCAACGCGTGAAACCTTGGTCTGACGACCTTTAATCAAGGAAACCGGGTTCCCCGGCAACCGCACACAGGAAAGAACAAATTCATGAGGCCCGCAAGGAGCCATGTTGGAAATGGAACGATGTAAGACAAACAGATGATTAGTATCGGTGAGCTGAGCATGTTGCCACGCTTACACCCCCGACCTATCAACGTGGTGGTCTTCCACGATCTTTCAGGGAAAATTCATCTTGGGATGAGCTTGGCGCTTAGATGCTTTCAGCGCTTATCTCTTCCGCACTTAGCTACCCAGCGGTGCTGCTGACGCAACAACTGGAACACCATGGGTGCGTTAATTCCGGTCCTCTCGTACTAGGAATTAAACCCCTCAATTTTCCTGCGCCCACAGAGGATAGAGGACCGAACTGTCTCGCGACGTTCTG